>DATJEI010000179.1:0-8195 GCA_035496735.1 Bryobacteraceae bacterium
GGCCGCGCCCTGATCTCGCTCTTCGGATTCGTACCGGAAGCTTGGAAGACGCATCCGGCCGTCTCGACCCAGTGCCCCGATCCGAATAACGCTGTGCCCGGCACGTGCACCATGCACGCTTCCTCGGTCGACCTTTCCGTCCTGCTGAATGGAACCGGGAAGACAGGCCCGCTGACTGCGCCGGTCTTCGTGCCCACCCCGAATCACAGCCACGTGGTCGACAATTCGCGTGTGAATACTGAACCGATTTGGTGGGAAGTCAGGCCGGTTCTAGTCATGTTTCAAAGCGACTGGCCGGCAGCCGATGGAAGCAGCGGCATCACCTCGTCAAAAGAAATGGACGATGTGGAAGCGGCTGGCAGAGCGGTCGAAGTAGGCTCTAATTTCTTCCTCTTCTTCAGTTCTCAACATAGTTCCATGAGCGGCATGAACCATTAGGGTAGGAGGACGACGTCCCGTGCGAGATCTTGCCGAACATTCGCGGCTTTATCGTGGACAGGAATCGTTGGTTGCATATTTGCCTCTAGCCCTACCTAGCAGCTGCTAGCAATCACCCGACGTTCGGAAAAGGCTCCGCCCCTGACCACTTGGCCGGACAAGGGTGCATCCAGCGGTTCATGCGACAGATCCCGCTCGCGGGCGGAGTCCCTATCCGGCCTTCTCACAGTTGATCATCCACGGGATGCCGAATCGGTCAACCAGCATCCCGAAGCGGTAGGCCCAGAAGGTCTGCTGAAACGGCATTTTCACAGTACCTTGAGCCACCAGTGCATTGAATATACGTTCTGCCGCCGCCGGGTCCTGGAGCTGAAGCGATACGGAGAAGCCTTTGGGTTGTTCGTAGTGCTGAGGCGGGGCGTCGGAGCCCATTAACAGTTGGCCGTCTACACTCAAACAGGCATGGAGGATCTTATCTCGCCATTCTGGTGGACTGTGTTTCTCCGCTGGCGTGCCCCCGTGCGGAATCATGGCTTCGATTTTCCCGCCGAGACACTGCTCATAGAATTTAAAGGCCGTTTCGCATTGTCCGTTAAATAGAAGATAAGGGTTCAGTTGCATTATCGTGCTCCTCATGAATCGTAATGATTGAAAACTCGTGCTGCGGGAATTTCAAAAACTGCCGCCGGCAATCGCCCCCACAATCAGAAACGGTTCCGCGCCTGACACCACAGGGCTGGGCAACGGCGTATCGAGAGGCTCATGCGACAGATCCTGCTCGCACGCGAAATACCTCACGAACGGACGGCGTTGCAGCGTAACATGGTCGCGGACGGCGCCTTGCAGCATCGGATAGCGTTCCTCCAGGGCGTCGAGAAGGCCCCCGATGGTAAAGGCCTTGACTTCCAGCGTGACCTCGCTCCCGGCACGTCCGAGCGTTCGCAAATGCGCCGGGAGTATCACTCGAATCATGCGAGTGTCTGGACTTCAACGCTAAGCACAGCCGGGAGATCGTGTACGATGGGAGCCCAGCTATCGCCCGCGTCCGCCGATGCGTACACCTGACCGCCGGTGGTGCCGAAATACACGCCGCATTTGTCGAGCGAATCCACCGCCATCGCGTCGCGCAGCACGTTCACGTAGCAATCTTTTTGCGGCAAGCCCTTCCTGAGCGCTTCCCATTCGTTGCCACCGCTCCGGCTGCGGTACACGCTTAGTTTTCCGTCGAGCGGGAAGTGTTCCGAGTCGCTCTTGATGGGGACGACGTAGATGGTCTCCGGCTCATGCGCGTGAACATCGATCACGAATCCGAAGTCGGTCGGCAAGTTACCGCTCACTTCCTGCCAGGAGTCGCCGGCGTTATCGCTGCGCATCACGTCCCAGTGCTTCTGCATGAACAAAGTGTCCGGGCGCGAACGGTGCATGGCGATGCGGTGGACGCAATGGCCGACCTCGGCATCGGGATCGGGAATATGCTGCGAGTGCAGACCGTGATTGATGGGACGCCAGCTCTTGCCTGCGTCATCCGTGCGAAAGGCTCCTGCGGCCGAAATAGCGATATACATTCGCTGCGGGTTGCTCGGGTCGATAACGATCGTGTGCAGGCACATGCCTCCTGCGCCCGGCGCCCAATGAGGGCCCGTGCCGTGCCCGCGCAATCCCGATAATTCACTCCAGGACTGTCCGGCGTCCGAAGACTCGAACAACGCGGCGTCTTCCACTCCGGCATAAACCTTGTCGGGGTCGCTCAGCGAGGGTTCCAGATGCCAGACGCGCTTGAATTCCCACGGATGCGGCGTGCCGTCGTACCACTGATGCGTGCCGGGGACGCCAGCGTACACGAATTTGTTACCCACCGGCTCCCACGTCGTTCCGCCATCCTTTGAGCGTTGGATCTGCTGCCCGAACCATCCGCTGGATTGTGACGCGTATAGCCGGTTCGGATCGGCCGGCGACCCCTTGAGGTGGTAAATTTCCCAGCCCGCAAAATGCGGACCGCTGACATCCCACTTCTCGCGTTTTCCGTCCGACGTCAGGACGAACGCGCCTTTGCGCGTTCCCACCAGTACCCGTACTTGGCTCATGTCTTTCGCTTCCCTTTCTGACGCCTTTACCCGCGGCTCTCTACGAGTTGCTTTTCCAGTTCACGAGCTTCCTGAACCGCTTTGCCCGGCAAAAAATCGGTGAATTCGTAAAACTGGCGCACTTCAATCTCGCTTTCCTGGCCCTCGCCGTGGGGAGCTGGAACACGCTTCGCCCACTCAATCGCCTCCGCCTTCGATTTAACGTCAATAATCCAGTAGCCGCCAATCAGCTCCTTGGTCTCAGCAAAGGGACCGTCGATAACGGTGGTCTTGCCGCCCGAGAATTTCACGCGAGCGCCCTTGGAAGTCGGCTGCAGCCCGGAAAGGTCCACCAGAACCCCAGCCTGCATGAGTTCCTTGTTGTACTTCCCCATCGCGTCCAGCAGCTCTTCGCTGGGCAACTGGCCAGCTTCGCATGCCGGGCTGGATTTGACGATCATCATAAAACGCATGGTTGTTTCTCCTTTTTGGTTTGCTTGAGAACTTCTACCGTTGAGTCGAATTCGGCGCCGCGAAATCGACAGACTTTGAAATTAAATCTGTGGGCAGACTCGTAACCTCCACCACCGGCCGGATTTCCACAGTACCCCAGCGGCCTGCGGGGATGCGCCCGGCTATGTCGATCGCGACATCCAGGTTTTCGACATCGATCAGGAAATAGCCTCCCAACTGTTCGCGGGTCTCGGCAAAAGGACCGTCCGTCACCAGACGCTTGCCATCGCGAAGCCGCACGCTAGTTGCCGTCGACGTCGGATGTAGCGGAGCGGCGGCCAAATACTGGCCCTTTGCGTTGAGCTCATGCGCAAACTGCGCGGAGTCCAAGTAGCACGTCTCCCGTTCAGCCTCGCTTAAGCCTTGCTCGTCCAGGTAAATCAACAGCATGTATTGCATGTGTATTCTCCATCCCTTAATCGAACGACGAAAGCGCAAATCGACACCGACTCAATAATTTTTCTACCATCTTTACATGCACCGGGTGTCGGACGAAGCCGTCGAAACGGTCTATCGCGAGGAGTGGGGCCGAATTGTCGCGACGCTTATTCGCCTAGTGGGCGACTTCGAAGTGGCCGAAGAAGCTGCGCAAGAAGCATTTACCGCTGCGGTCGATCAGTGGCGCACCTCCGGCGTCCCCGAATTCCCACGCGCCTGGATTATTCAGACGGCCCGCCACAAGGCCATTGACCGCTTACGCCGGCAGAAACGGCAGAACCAAAGGATTGAATCGTACGCGGCATCCGGGCTGGGTTCCACCATCGACGAGCCGAATTACGAAACCGATGAGATCCCAGACGATCAGCTTCGTCTGATCTTCACTTGCTGCCACCCCGCGTTGGCGGCGGAAGCCCAGGTCGCGCTGACGCTGCGCACTTTGGGCGGTTTGGACACCGACGAGATCGCTCGCGCGTTTCTTGTCCCGCCGTCCACCATGGCGCAACGCCTGGTGCGCGCCAAACGCAAGATTCGCGATGCCCACATCCCCTACACGCTGCCTGCGGCCAGTGATATGGTGGAGCGTCTCGACGCGGTGCTGATGGTGATCTATCTGATTTTCAACGAAGGCTATGCAACCACCAGAGGCCGTCTGCTGCGAACCGATCTCTGCGGCGAAGCCATCCGCCTCGCTCGAACGTTGCGGATGTTGTTCTTGCCGCAACCGCCGGCGGAGCTAGATGGCCTTCTGGCATTGATGCTGCTTCACGATGCGCGGCGCGATGCGCGTCTTGACCGCGCAGGCGATCTCATCATTCTTGAAGACCAAGATCGCAGCCTGTGGAATCAGACGCAGATCTCCGAAGCACAGCCGTTGGTGGACGCAGCGCTTCAGGGAGGTCCGCGACCGTACGCGATACAAGCGGCGATCGCCGCCGTGCATTGCCGCGCCGCGCGGGCTGAGGATACGGATTGGCGGCAGATTCTCCAACTCTATGACGTCCTGGAAAAATTTCAACCCTCGCCCATCGTGTCTCTGAACCGCGCTGTGGCGGTTGCCATGGTTGACGGCCCTCAACCGGCACTCGCGCTCATTGACGCCATCGCGGCGAGCGGTGATCTTGACGGCTACCACCTCTTGCATTCGGCACGGGCCGATATGCTGCGCCGTATGGGGTCCAGGGAGGAGTCGGCCAAAGCCTACCTGAGAGCTCTAGATTTGGTGACCAATGACAGTGAACGCCGCTTTCTAGAGCGGCGTTTAAAAGAAGTTAAAGGATAAACTTAATCCTTTTCCCGAGATTTGTACCGACCCGAAGGCTACCGGGCACCCTTCACGTGTAACTCGAATTTACTGACTCTAAGCTCTAGACCGTTAAGCGTTTCAGATACGCGACGCTTTGCTGGGTAAGCTCCCAGTTCTGTTCGACAAAGTAGTTCTGGATTCCGCCGGTCCTTGCCGCCCGGAAGGTCTTGGCCCAGTCGATACTGCCCTTCCCGACCGCCGCCTGCGGCCTTCGACCGTCGCGGAGCGGGGCATTCATATCCACATCCTGCACGTGCATCGAGATGAATCTGCCAGGGTACTTCAGGAAATAGTCTGCTCCAACCAAACCTGAGTTGATCGTCGACATCTGGAACTGATACTTGACCAACTTCGGATCGAGCAAATCGAACAGGAGATCGTAGGTCCGCTTGCCCTCAACCATCGAGACTTCGAAGCCTTCGTTGTGCAGGGCCTGCTGAATGCCGGCCTTGGCGGCAACGGCCGCGATCCGGTTGTATTCGTCCGCTGCCTTCTTCACCTGATCCATGGTTGGATGGTCATCGCCGTTGCCGTCGCCGAGGCTATTCGTAAGCATCTGGCTAACTCCGACTTCCTTGGCCCATTCAATGCATTTCTGCTGCCTGTTGCGGAGTTCATCCAGGCTGAAGTGGCAGCTCTCGGCCTTCAGTCCGTGATCGGCCAGGATTTTCTTCACTTCCTTTCCGTCTGCAAGGACCTTGAATTCGCCGGTGTCGAGCCGATCCGGCGAGCATAGCTCGAGCCTGGTTACTCCGATCCCGGCCATCATCTTGACGAACGCAGGAAAGTCTTTCAGCATCGAGCGCAGCGGATAGATCTGGCTCCCAAGCGGCAGGCTCAGCGGATTGGCATCGAGCTCGATAGCATTCGCGGAGATAAACGCCACGCCGGCGGCTAGAAATTCTCTTCTCGATTGTGCGGCCATTAGAAACACATCGTCTCACAAGAGCGCCACCCAAATTCGGTATATACTACGAAACCGACGGCGAAAGGTACCGGACCAAGATGCACACTCACAATCACCCTCACCAACACTCGCACAATCACGCTCACCCTCATACGCACAGCCACTCGCGCCGCGACTTTTTCGGAACACTCGTTAAGGGCACGCTCGCCGGCGCCGGCCTGCTGGAACTCGGCCACTACCGCGCGGCCTGGTTCCGAGCCATGGCGGCCACTGCGGACACGCAGCTTTTCGACATCGAAAATGTGGCTCCCGGCGTTTTCTTCGCCCGTGCCCGCGCGCAGGCGCTGGTCAATGCCAACGCAGCTATTTTCGTCAATGCGAACGACGTGCTGGTGGTCGATTCGCATTCCAAGCCTTCCGCTGCTGCGTCGCTGATAGCTCAAATCAAGAAGGAAGTGACGCCCAATCCGGTGCGCTACGTCGTGAACTCCCATTTCCACTGGGACCACACGCAAGGCAATCACGCGTACCGCGCCGGCGAACCGAAGATCGATTTCATCGCGAGTGAGGCCACCAAGAAACTGATGTCCGATCTGGCTCTCCAGCGGTTGAAGGCATCGCTCGACGACGTGCCCAAACAGATTGACGCCATGCGTGCCCGCGCCGCGAAAGCCGCCTCGGCGGCCGAGAAGGCTTTTTGCGCCGAACAAATCCGGCAAATGCAAGCTTATCAGCAGGAGATGAAGAACTACGCGCTGGAATTACCCACCATCACTTTCGCCACATCGCATGTGATCAAGGACAAGGCCCATGAACTGCACATCGAGTTTCACGGCCACGCCCACACCGCAGGCGACGTAGTGGTGTACTGTCCGCAGAAGCGGGCGATCTCGAGCGGCGACATGATTCACGGCATCCTGCCTTTCATCGCCGACGGATTCCCTAAGACCTGGCCCAAGACCATCGACTCCGTCGCAGCGCTCGATTTCAACCGTCTCATGCCCGGACATGGCCCGCTGCAGCAGGGACGCCAGCCAATGACCAGCCTGCGCAACTATATTGAAGAGCTCACCTCCAAGGTCGACCGCGGCAAGAAAGAAGGCAAGACGGTGGCCGATCTGCAAAAACTCTTGACCGCTGCGTCGCTGAAATCGCTGCAGTCCGACGGCTATGCCAAGTATGTGGCGGACAACACGTACAGAACCTTCCCCAACTTCGGCCCCGCTGCGGGTTTGCAGCGCGATATCAACATCAACATCGGAGAGATCTACAAGAATCTGGATCGCCTTTAGCCCGATTCCCGAGGCTGATCCGGTTTGAGAGCCGTCACATCAAGAACCTTCCTGATTGCGCGCTTTTGCTGGGTGCGTTTGGGGCGAGCAGACCCTCGTCAACGCCAACGCGGGAATCTTCGTCAATGCGAATGGCGGCAGATGCAGATCCAACAGTAAGAGATGAAGAACCACCCGCTGGAGTTGCCCGCCATCGCCTTTGCCAACTCGCACGTGATCGAGAAAGAGGCTGAACCCGTGTTAGGATGGGGATGGATTTTGTTTTTCGGGATCGCCGTATGGTCATATTAATTACAATTGTGCACGTGGTTGTGTGTTTGTTTCTGGCGGTAGTCGTGCTGCTGCAAAGCGGCAAGGCGGCCGATCTGGCGGGCGCGTTTGGCGGCATGGGATCGCAGACCGTATTTGGTCCGCGCGGTTCGGCGACGGTATTGTCGAAGGCCACCACCATAGCAGCGGCTCTGTTTATGGTGACTTCGCTGACCCTCTCGATTCTCTCGACGCGGGCGGGCAAGGCTTCCCCGGCGATCTTCCAGAAAGTCGTCCCCGTAACCCAGCAGAAGGCTCCCGCTGCGCCGGGCACGATTCCGATAACAGCGACCCCAGTCATCGGCGGCAAGGAAGGCGCTCCCCAGACCATTCACGTTCCGGTAAATCAGGCGCCGCCGGCACAGAATCAGCAGAAAAAGTAAGCCGGGGCGGATTCTTCGGAATCCGTGTGAGTCTCCACCTGCGGAGGTGGCGGAATTGGCAGACGCGCGAGGGTAGCAGTCGGGCGATCTTTGGAATCAAAAGTTTGCGATCTTCCTAAGAAGGAAGTGAGCATGGTGTGCGGTCATGGCGGAATTGGCAGACGCGCAAGCTTGAGGTGCTTGTACCGGAAACGGTGTGGAGGTTCAAGTCCTCTTGACCGCACCAAGAAATAGAACTCCGACAGCGTACCCGTCCTTCAGTTCACGTTGTGATTCATATCGGCGCGATTCGAGTGGGGGAAAGCAACTGTCGGCCGTCTTCGGGATTCCCTCAACTTAAACAGCCGTAAGTTGAAGAGTCGAGGAAGCCTGCCCGGCGGTCATGGACTGCGATCAGCGTCGAATCTTCCAAACCGCCCCAATACCAAAGCGCCGGTCGAACATGATTTTCGTTTCAAGCTTGCCTGACTCAGTATTGCTCTGGTAGTGTTCCAGCCGACAGCCCGGCATCGGCCCACCCCGCCCCGTATAGCGTAGAATTGACGC
>DATJEI010000180.1:0-6839 GCA_035496735.1 Bryobacteraceae bacterium
TTCATCCGCTTTGCGCGTAACCGCGAAGACTTCATCGTGTTCGCGTGCAATTTCACACCGGTGCCGCGCGAAGGCTACCGCATAGGCGTGCCGAAAGCCGGACTGTATCGCGAATTGTTCAATACCGACTCGGAGTTATTCGGCGGCGCCAACCTGGGCAATGCCGGTGCCGTCTGGGCGGATGAAATCCCGTTTCATGGGCGTCCGGCGAGCCTGAACGTGACCATCCCGCCGCTGGCAGTAGTGGCGTTTAAGCTGTAAGGTCGAATTCAGCGGAGTGCATTGAGCCCCTCGGTGGCCTTCTTGAAGTTCGGATCGATCTGTAGCGCCCTCTCGAAAGCGTGCTTCGCCAAGTCCGAATTGCCAGCTGCCGTATACGCCCGGCCGAGGCCATACTGTGAACTTGCCGATTTCGGATAGTCCGCCGCGTTCGCTTTCAGCAGCTCGATGGACGCTGCGTAATCGCCCATCTTGGCCATTTGATAGCCCACGAATTCGATACCTTCGCGAGTGTCAACCTCGGGGTGAGTGGTTTTGAAAAGCCGATAGGTATACATCACGCTCACCGTGTCTGTCCGCTCATTGTAGAGTTGCTCCAAGCACTCCTGCAGAGGTGTGTGAGGACGCGGGGAGGGGCTGAATATGGACGGATCATGAATCGTGTTGGCTTCAATGGTGACGCGGCGGCTTTCGGCAAGTACCCGCCCGGTGGCTATTTCGACCTCAAGCTCACGGCGCGACATCAAGACTCCATTGACGGGTTGGTAATCGCTGAACCGCGTTTCGCTGGCGACCGAACTGCCGAAGGCATGGATTGGCGCCGATTTCCGATCTGCGATCAGCAGGAAAGTATCGCGATCGACGAACACGTATTTCCGGAAGCCGTCTGCGAGCGTAACCTGGATCTTGTAGCACTCGCGGTCACCGATTTTTTCGCTTCCGGCGAGTTCGAGTTGAGTGCCCTTCTCTCGATAGTCAACCAGAGAATCCTGCAGAAACTCGGACGTGTGGCGGGTGGCGGCCGCAGCGGCTCCGACGGTCCGGACGACGATACCCGGATCACGGTAATATTCCCAGGAGCTGCCGTCGAAACCTTCCCGCAAATCCGGGTTGGCAATGGCAGGATCGCCGATGACCCCGTAGTAGGGCCGAAGGAAAGCCATATAATTGCGCGCCCGGATCGGCATTTCGGGAGGAATCAGGCCTCCTTCATGATGCATTCCGCGAATGACGAGAGATTGCAGCGCATGGATTCTTTCGGCTCCTCCCAGGGCTTCCACGTGTTGCAGGACAATCTGATCGATGGTGAGTGCTTCCTGGCCGGCAGCCGCTGTTGTGAGCAGGACGCAGGTGATAAAGAGAAGTCGAACTGATGTTCGCATAACGGATGTAGGTTGTACTGCACGTCGACAATAAGGTTACGGGGAAATGTGAGGTCACCGGCCCATGCGTACGGAACGGGACATCATTTTGCGATAAGCTCGACCAGAGGCGCCTCGATGGAAGTTCAAAAATCGATTTTACCGGTTTGCATTCTTCTTACGGGTTTTGCTGCAGCCCAGCCCGCGCGCACGCCGGACGTGGCATATGTTCCTACCACCAATGTGGCCGTGGAGGCGATGCTCAAGCTTGCCGACGTGACGAGTTCAGACACGGTCTTCGATTTAGGATGCGGCGATGGCCGGATTGTCATTGCCGCAGCGAAGCTGCGCGGCGCGCGCGGCGTCGGTATCGATATCGATCCGGTGCGGGTCAGGGAGAGCCGGGCGAATGCGAAAAAGGCCGGCGTTGCGAAGAGGGTCCGGTTCGAAGAGAACGATGTGTTCGAAGCCGACATTCACGAGGCGACAGTGGTGACCCTGTTCCTTCTGCCGGAGCTCAACGTCAAACTGCTTCCCAAGCTGCTGCGGGATTTGAAGCCGGGGACGCGGATCGTTTCAAATACCTTCGACATGGGCGATTGGCAGCCAGCCAAGGAAGTAACGGTCGGCGATCCGGATGAGGCAGGGCATCCGTTTAGTCACCGGCTGTACTTGTGGATTGTCCCGCCGCTAGTCGTCAATTAGCGTCACCCTATTCGGCGTGTCTCGACCCTTGGGTAGTGTCCTTATAGTTCGCCTATAAGGACACTACCGACCCTTGACTCCCAGCTGCCGATGTGATTTAAAGTCTTATATCTACGTGTGATTTCCTTCTAAGGAGGGTCAAACATGCCTGCCCGATTGAATTCATCCGATCACAAACTGATTGGCAAGGATTATCCGACGCCCGATCTGGTCGCGAAGGTGACCGGAAGAGCGAAATACGCCGAGGATTATCGCGTCGACGGCATGCTCTTCGCTCGTTTGCTGCTGAGCCCCTACCCGCATGCGCGCGTCCGCCGTATTGACACCAGCGCGGCATTGGCGATGCCGGGCGTGAAGGCGATTCTCACCGCCGACGACCTTCCGGAGCCGGCCGATAGCCTCACCGACGATGGCACGGTGATTAAGGCCAATACATTGGGCGATCATGGGCTTACCAATGAGCCGGTGTATCAGGGCGAACCGATTCTCGCCGTGGTCGCCGTCGATGAACTGACCGCTGTCGAAGCGATTGAAAGAATTCGCATCGATTATGAACG
The DNA here is from genome assembly GCA_035496735.1 of Bryobacteraceae bacterium. Taxonomy (GTDB): domain Bacteria; phylum Acidobacteriota; class Terriglobia; order Bryobacterales; family Bryobacteraceae; genus Palsa-187. Next base: position 2,624 of record DATJEI010000180.1, read on the forward strand.
GCTGCCCTACGTGGTCGATCCGCTGGAAACCTTGAAGCCCGGCAGCCCAAACCCGCGAATGGAAGGCAACGTCTGGGTTCGTCCTGAGGCCCCGGCGCCGGTCAAGGGGCAGCGGCCATCCCGTCCGGCACCTACGATCCAGGAACTCAAGTGGACCGAGGCAGACTTCGCCGACGCAAAAGACGGCAAGCTTCCGATGGGCAAGGCCACCGACGAGTGGTCCTTTGGCGACCTAGATGCCGCCTTCAAGAATGCAGCCTACACGATGGACCACACCTTCGTGACGCCTAACACCAGTCATATTTGCCTGGAAACACGCACGGCGATGGCCTACTGGCAGAACGGGAAAGTTTTTGTCTATACCGGCACCCAGAGCACCGCGCAAACGGTTCCTGCGATTGCTCGCTGGCTGGGGGTCACTCCGGATAAGGTGGTGCTCATCAGCGAATATACCGGCGGAGGTTTTGGCAGCAAAGGAACGGCAGCCATTTCGCTGATCATTCCGGCGCTGCTCGCGAGGAAAGCCAACGCGCCGGTCATGATGCGCATCAGCCGGGAGGAAGAATATTACATTGGCCGTGCGCGTCCCGCCATGCTGGGACGGATGAAGATCGCTTTCTCCAAGGAAGGCCGCATCACGGGGCTCGACATGTTCGTCATTTGCGACAACGGCGCGTATGACGCAGTCGGCGATGCCGCGTCGTCAGGACGAATCGTATCGCTGTTATATCAACCGCAGGCAATGCGCTGGCGCGGCCTGACGGTGTTGACCAACACTCCACCGCGCGGAGCCCAAAGTGCACCAGGAGGCATGCAGGGCATCACTATCATGGAGACGGCGCTCGCTCAAGCCTCGCGCAAACTGGGGATCGATCAGGTGGCGCTGCGGCGCATCAACGCTCCCTCGGGCAAGGCGCCATTCGGGCCTCCTAGCGCAAGCGGGAAACTGCCGTATTGCACCAGTTCGTTTATCAAAGAAGCGCTTGACCGCGGTTCAGAGCTGTTTCGCTGGAAGGAACGGACCGCGCTGCCCAAGCGAAGCGGTACCATGGCGCGCGGTGTGGGTGTTTCGGTGAGCTGTTATTCGGGTGGCTCGATCGGCTTCGATGGTCTGTTTGTTCTCAAGCCCGATGGCAAGCTGTATATTCAATCCGGCATCGGCAATCTTGGCACCGAATCGGTGCACGACGTCCACCGCGTGGCCGCTGAAATGTTGGGCGTGCCGTGGGAAAAAGTTGAAGTCACTTGGGGAAGCTCGGCCAAGAATCTGCCGTGGACCTGCGTCTCGGGCGGTAGCCAGACCACTCACGCCATGACGCGCGCGGCGCATGCGGTTGCGACCGAGGGCCGGAAGCGCCTGCAGGAGATTGCAGCCAAGGATCTCGGCGGCAGGCCGGAGGACTATGAGGTCGCCAACGAGCGCGTCTTCCGCAAGGGCGGTGGGGCTGGGATGAGCCTTGCACAGGCCGCGCAGCGCGCGATTCAGCTCGGTGGAGTCTACGACGGGCACGAGGTGAGCGATCCGGAAGTCAATCGAGTCACGAAGGCGTCGGTCGCGGGGCTGATGGGCCAGGGATTAGTAGTCGCTGCCCGCGACAAGTATCCGCATGATGGCCAGACCTTGTCGTATGTCGCCAGTTTCGCCGAAGTACAAGTAGACCTCGAAACCGGAATGTATCACCTCACCGATTTCCTGGCGGTTGCCGACGTGGGGACGGTGATTCATCCGCGCGCATTGGGCGGCCAGGTTATGGGCCGGTCGGTTCTGGGAATTGCGCACGCCATCGGTCAGAAATGGGTATACGACCAGCATTACGGCCTGCCCATCGCCAAGCGAATGCACTACAACAAGCCGCCGACAATTATGGATCTGCCGGTGAATATGAAATGGGATGCCGTTAACATTCCCGATCCGGAGACCCCGGTAGGCGCGCGCGGTATCGGCGAGCCGCCGGTGGGTGGCGGATGCTCCGCGGTCCTGAACGCGATCGCGGATGCGGTCGGGGACGAAGTGTTCCGGCGGGCGCCGGTGAACCTTGACACGATTCTTGCTTCGATCGAAGCCGGACGGCCAATGCAGGACGGTCTCCGGGCCCACATCTAAGTCCGTAGTTGAAGACATCTTGTCACGCGGCTGTCGGCGGCGCCGGGAACTTGAAGACTACTTTTCGGACGCGATATGGAACCCAGTGTTGGCCGCGGGCACGCCCGCGTAAATCGCGACTTGCAAGAGCACTTCTTCCAGTTCTGTCAGTTCGAGGCCTCCGGCCAAACCGGCGTGCAAGTGCAATCGGAATTCTTCCCAGCGCCCTAGCGACGCTGTGATGGCCAGTACCAGGAGGCGGCGAATTTTTGGGTCGAGACCTGGCCGGGTCCACACTGTTCCCCAAGCGTAGCGCGTGATCAATTCCTGAAAATCGCGCGTCAGTTCGGTAGTGTTCGCCACGGCGCGGTCTACGTGGGCGCCGCCGAGTATAGCGCGGCGCATCGCGAAACCCGCGGCCAGCGGGTCATCGTTCTGCGGCGGCAACAGGAAATCGAACAGCGCGCTGGTGAAAGCCGACGGCAATTCGACGTTCGAGAGGTGAGCGGCGTCCAGCACCACAGAGCGGGCAGCCGGAATTGAGGCGGTGAGCAAATCGCCATGGCCCTCCCAAGGCGTGGCGGCATCCAGAGAACCACCGATGACGAGCGTCGGCACGCGAATGTGGCGGAGCAGCGGTCGCTGATCCATGTCGCGGACCGCGGCGCAGCAACCCGCATATCCCACCGGATTCGCCGCAAGCAACGCGGTTCGCGAAGTCGCCACCTGCGGGTTCGGCGAAGCCAGCAAACGCTTGCTGAAGAAGCGGTCCATCACAGCCTTCTCGACGGCCATCATTCCACCTTCGAGCACCGCCTTGCGCCGCGCTTCGAACAACTCCGGGGCTCCGACTCGCGGTGACGTGTTGGCCAGCACCAGATGAGTAATTCGCTCCGCGGCATTGGCGCCGAGCCACTGGCCGATCATCCCACCCAGCGAAAGTCCGCAATAAGCGAAGCTCGCACGCTTCGCCGAATCTACGGCTGCGATCACATCTCGGCCCAGTTGCTCGATGGTGTAATCGCCCGCCGGAGAGTCTGACGCGCCGTGGCCGCGCAGGTCCATGCGCAGCACTTGAAAGTAGCGCAGCAGCGCGGGCATTTGCGGGTCCCACAGGCCATGGTCAACGCCGAGCGAGTGCGCGAGCACTAGCAGAGGCTTCTCGGCCGAGCCCTCCAGGCGGTAGAAGACGCGAGCGCCTTCGGAAATCGCAAACGGCATCCTATGATTCCTCCTCGAGCAAGCGCACTCGAAAGGCTTCCGCGCTGCCCAGGTATGCTTCGGGCAATAGCAGTCCCGGCAGTTCCGGTGGCGATCCGGTTTTCTGCAGCGCGTCTTCCACCAGGCGGCGCGCCTCGTCGCGTCCCATCGTCTCTGCCAGCAGCATCATGGCTTTTTCGGAGAACACGGTTCCTTGAGTGGTTTCGATATTGCGTCGCATTCGCTGCGGGTCAACCCTCAAACCTTCGATCACCTCGGCCATCGACTCGAGCGCAACCCCGGCCGCCTGTACCATTCCCTGAACCGTGACCCACTCCGATTGCCAGCCTCCGAGCGCGCGTTCGTGCTCTTGCAGCATACCGTTAAGGAAATTCGCCATCAGGCCCGGCGTGCGTTTCGCGGCCGCGATGGTCAGCATGCATGCGGTCGGATTATGTTTATGCGGCATGGCTGACGATCCGCCGCGTCCGTCTCCGTCGGGTTCGGCGGCTTCGCCCACTTCATGCTGCATCAGGAGCGCGATATCCAAAGCCACTTTCCCCAAGCTTGCGGTATAAATGCTGAGCGCGGCCAGCAGGGCCGCGAGCCGGTCCGGATAGGCGTGCCAGGGCGCATCAGGACATTTCAGTCCCAGCGCTTCCGCCAGAGCTTCACTGACCGCTATTCCATGCTCGCCGAGCGCCGCCAAAGTTCCGCTCGCGCCTCCAAATTGCAGGTACTGCGATTCCGTGAAGCGGCTGTCAACGCGCCACCATCCGCGGCGCAGCGCTGCGAGCCAGCCGGCGGCTTTCAATCCAAAAGTAATCGGAGGCGCCGGCTGCAACAGTGTACGACCCAGCATGACGGTGTCCGCATGCGCGTCGCTCAGGCGCCTTAAGCCACGCTGGATGCGATCATGATCGGCGGCGAGGA
>DATJEI010000181.1:0-4639 GCA_035496735.1 Bryobacteraceae bacterium
GTGGCTCCCGACGAACGTATTAGCGAGATTCTGGCGGGGAACGATTCGCTCGAAGCCAAATGCCAGAAGCTGGTGGCGCTGGCACGCGAGTTCGGCGGCCCGGATAATATCACCGCGGTTTTGCTGAAGGCGAGTTAGGCCTTCGCCGGCGTCGATTACTTAGCTGCTACTTTCCAGCACGTGCGGTCGGCGCTGGACCTGATATTTTTTCCGTTGCCTCGACCGCATCGACCTTGACGCCTTCACGCGCGTTGTCGTCGGGGTTGGCGATGATGCGGTCCCCGACCTGAAGGCCCTGCATCACTTCCAGGCGATCTCCGTAGTCGCGGCCGATCACGATCTTCTGCAGGTGCACGATGGAATCCGGGCCGACCACCGCTATCTGAGTGCCGTCGGCGCGAACCATCAGCGCTTCGGCGGGAATCAACAGGGGCGCGTTCGCGCGAGGGTTGCTGAAATCGACCTGCGCGTACATGCCGGGCATCAGCGCGCCGTCTGGATTCGGCACCTGCACTTCTACCAGTAACGTACGGCTGGTGGGATCGAGTGAATTCGCGGTGCGGGCGATGGTGCCGGCGAAACTGCGGCCAGGAAGATTGGTAACGCTGATCCGCGCTGGCTGACCAGGGTGGACGGAACTCGCGTTGGTCTGCGGCACGTTGACATAGGTGCGCAGGGTGCCGGTCTGCGCGATGCGATAGAGCATGGTGCTGCCGGTGGTGACCAGCGCGCCGACATCCACATTGCGCAAGGTGATCACTCCCGCGAAAGGCGCCTTCACGATACGGTAGCCCTGCATTTCATTCAGGCGCGCCAGATTGGCTTCGGCGGCCGCGATGTTGGCCCGCTGCGCCAGAATGGCTTTCTCCAGCGCATTCACGCCGGCGATCTGGGATTGATACTGGGCCTGGTACTGATCGTTATCCTGCTTGGAGACCACGCCCGCCGCCACCAGGCTCCCCCAGCGTTGCGCGGTGACCCGGGCCAGCTCCAGATTGGACTTGCCCTGCTGCTCATTGGCGAGGGCCTGATCCAGCGCCGCCTGGGCCTGCTGCACATTGGCCTTGGCTTGCAGCACCTGCTGGTCGAGCTCGGGCGCTTCGATTTCGGCCAAGGGCTGGCCGGCTGCCACCCGATCACCGATGTCCACTAAGCGGCGGCGGATGTAGCCGTCGGCACGCGCCAGAATGGGAGCCTCGGTCACGGCCTCGATGTTCCCCGGCAGTTGCAATTCACTGACTTTCGACGAGGCCCCGACTTCGATGACCTCGACGCGCGGCAGAGCCTGATCGTATTCCTGCGCCTGCGAGTTGATCACCGCATTGCGCTTCTGCAGCGGGATGTAGCCCGCGAAAAACGCCACCACGATGAGGACGATCACTCCCAGGAACAGCGACCAGATCGTGACGGCGGAAGGATTCCAGGGCTTCGCGGACGCATGCGCCGCGTTGTGAGTGGGGCCCTTCTGCTCGCGGAGCTGCCGCTTCAGGTCTTCTACTTCCCGACGCAGTTGTTCTTCCGCGCTTCCGGGCGCGGTAATTTCTTCGGGCTGATTTGGCTCGGTATATCGCATCAGATGCTTAAGTACGGTTTCGTCGAATTCCACTCGGAATCGATGGAGTCGTTCCGCTCCTCTTCTTCTAGCCGGCGCTCATGATCCACCGGAGGCTTCGTGCGCAGATAACTATAAATGATCGGGACCACAAAAAGGGTAGTTACGGTGGCGAACAATAGTCCGCCGATCACCGCGCGTCCCAGGGGGGCATTCTGCTCTCCGCCTTCTCCCAAGCCCAGCGCCATGGGGAGCATGCCCAGCATCATGGCGGTGGCCGTCATCAGCACTGGCCGCACGCGGGCATAGCCGGCCGAAAGCATGGCTTCCTGTGCCGAAGGCACCAGCGCCCGCTCGTCGTTGGCGAACGTGACCATCAGGATACTGTTGGCGGTGGCGACGCCGATACACATGATCGCGCCCATCAGCGAGGGAACATTAAGCGTCGTTCCGGTAACGAATAGCATCCATAGAATGCCCGCCATTGCGCCCGGCAAGGCCGTCAAAATGATGAAAGGATCCAGCCACGACTGGAAGTTCACCGACATCAGCAGATACACCAGCACCACCGCGACCAGCATTCCCAGGCCCAGGCGGAAGAAGGACGATTGCATGGTCTCGTACTGGCCACGCATGTCGAGCGTGGTGCCACGCGGCAGATGAGCCCGTTCTTGGTCGACGATTTTCTGCACTTCGGCGCCGACTCCGCCCAAATCGCGACGGTCCACATTGGCATACACGTCGAATACCGGCCAAACATTATAGTGATTGACGATCACCGGGCTGACGCCGCGGGTGAAAGTAACCAGGTTGGAGAGAAGCTGCGTGTTGCCCGCGATGGCTCCGGGGTTTCCGTACGCCAGCGACGCGCCTCTGGGAGACGTGCCCACCGAACTGTTCCCGGCCCGCGCCGTGCCGGCCTGCGATCCGGCCGTGGTGGAATTTACGGCGATGTTTCCCGGCGTTACCGGCGTCCGCAGCAGGGCGTCCAAGCTATTCACTTTGTATTGGGGCGTCTGCACCGCAACGTAGTAATTGACTCCATTGGCCCAGTTCACCCAGAAATTCGGTGCAACCGTGGCGCTGCCGCTGAGCGAGATGAGCATATTTCCGCTGACGTCCCGCTCGGTCAAGCCTAACTGTCCGGCTTTCACCCGGTCCACGTTCATCCGTATATCGGGCTGATCGACGACCTGATGCACGTGCACGTCGACCGCGCCCGGAATTCGCGCGATCCTGCTGGCAAGCCCCAGGGCAATCTTATAACCGGCGGCCGCGTCCCGGCCCACCACCTGCAGATCTATCGGCGCCGGCAGTCCGAAGTTCAAAATCTGATTGGTGATGTTGGCTGGCTGGAAGAAGAAGGTCGTGTCGGGGAACTTTTCATTGAGGCGCTTCCGTAGCAGCACTTCATAATCCCGCGTGGAACCGTGCTTTTCCTTGGTTAATGAGATCAGGATCTCGCCATCGGCGGCGGATATGGTCGGAATATCGCCTTGGGCCAAGCTGGTGTAGCTGTTAGGGATCCCGATATTGTCGATGATGGTATCGATCTCATTGGGCGAAATCTGCTGGCGAATTTCGCGATCGATTTGCGAAAAGCGCGCTTCCGTTTCTTCCAGGCGCGTGCCGGCCGGAGCCCGCGCGTGCAGACGCATCTGGCCGGAATCGACCGACGGGAAGAAATCCTCGCCCACCAGCCAAACTAGTCCCATCGAAACGGCGAAAACCACGCCGAATGCAGCGAGAACACGCCCCCGATGCCGTAGCGACCAATCCAGCAATCCGATATATCGGAAGCGCAGCCGCTCAAACAGCCCGTTGAACCAATGGTGAACGTTCCAGAAGAGGCCCTTGCCTCCGACCCCCTCGCCATCAATGCCGAGCTGATACATTGACATTTCGGCGCGAAGCAAATAGTGCGCCATGGTGGGAACCAGGGTGCGCGAGAGCAGGTACGAAGCAAGCATGGCGAACACCACCGCCATCGCCATGGGCGTGAATAAGTACCTGGCTGTGCCGGTAAGCAGCAGTACGGGAACGAACACGATACAGATCGCGAGGGTCGAAACGAACGTCGGAATTGCAATCTGCGCCGCGCCATCGATCACGGCTCGCACCAAGGGCTTGCGCATTCCGATATTGCGATGCGTGTTCTCGATCGCAACGGTGGCGTCGTCGACCAATATGCCGACGGCGAGAGCCAACCCTCCCAGCGTCATGACGTTGATGGTTTGCCCGAAAAGGCTCAACACACAAAGCGAGGCGAGGATGGAAAGCGGTATCGAAATACAGACGATCAACGTGCTGCGCCAACTTCCCAAAAACAACAGGATCATGATGCCGGTGAGGGCCGCGGCAATCAACGCCTCCCGCACCACGCCGGTGATCGACGCACGCACGAATATCGATTGATCGCCCAGCGTCAGGACTTTCAGTTCCGGCGTCACCGTGGCGAGAATCCGCGGGAGCGCCGCCTTTACGTTAGCGACAATGTCGAGGGTGGACGCCTTGCCGTTGCGGGTAATGGTCATCAGAACGCCGCGCTTGCCGTTGGTCCGCACAATATTCTGCTGCACCGAAAAGCCGTCACGGACTTGCGCCACGTCCTTCATGAAGACAGTAGCTCCGTTCACGGTCTTGATGGGAATGTTATTGAAATCCGCAATCGCCAGCGGGCTGCTATTGACCTTGACCTGATACTCGGTGCCGGCAAGTTTTGCGGTGCCGGCCGGGAGGATCAGATTCTGCAAATTCAGGGCATTTGAAACATCGATTGGCGCTAGTTGCTTGGCGTACAGCTCATCCAGGTTGAGATCCACCATGACGGCCCGCGCTTTGCCGCCGAAAGGATACGAAACCGAGGCGCCCTGCACGGTTGCGAGAGGCGTGCGGATGAAGTTATTGCCCAGATCGAAAAGTTCCTGCTCGGCCAGAGTCTTGCTGGAAAGGCCCAATTGCAGAATGGGCACGCTGGCGGCGTCAAACTTAAGAACATTGCCGGGCTGCATTCCGGGCGGCATCTGGCGGGTGGCGATTTGCATGGTTGCGGTGGTTTGCGCCACTGCCATGTCGACCTGGACGTTG
>DATJEI010000182.1:0-13427 GCA_035496735.1 Bryobacteraceae bacterium
TCGGGATTCATCTTTGCCTGCAAATAGCGTCCTCTGAGAAACTCCTCGTAGGCGCGCGGATTAACCGCACGGACCCGGGCCAGACGGGCTTGTTCCTGGTTCAGCACCTTGATTTTGATCTCGTCGGCGACGACGAGGACAATCTCACTTTGCAGTGCCGAGATTTCGCGCAGGTCGCGCTCATAGCTTTCCGCCCATAAGGTCCGTTCCTGCGATAGATGGATCAGCCGGGCCGTGATGCGCACCCGGTCGCCGGTTCTAGCGACCGCCCCTTCCAGCACTGCATCCACCCCCAGTTGCCGCGCAATCTCCGGCAGCGGTTTCTTCGAATCTTTGAACGCCATCGCAGAAGTGCGGGAAATGACTCTGAGCGCGCTAATCTTTCCCAGTTCCGTAATCAGCACCTCGGTCATCCCATCCACAAAGTATTGTTGCTCCGGATCCCCGGTGAGGTTTTCCAACGGCAGCACCACGATCGAGGTAATCTCTCCAGCCCCGGGCCGCCCAAGGAGGCGGTCGCGCCAGCCCCCGAGATTCAATCCAACGACAAGGAGAACGCACGCGCCTGTCGCGGCGAGTCCGATCAGCACTGGCCGCCGACGAGCACTTAATTTGGGAGTAAGCCCGGGTTGGGTCGCGAGCGTATCTCTGGAGAGTGGTTCCCCCGCCGCGAATGTCGACCCGAGTTGGCTTCCCTCGACGGCCGTTGACACCGGGTGCGCGTCATTCTCGATGCGCCCGATGAAACGGTACCCGCGGCGCGGCAAGGTTTCGATGAAACGTGGCTTGTCTGCGGAATCTTCCAACGCCAGGCGGAGGCGCTTCACAGCTGCATTGATGCCCTGCTCGAAGTCAACGAAGGTTTCGTCGGGCCATAGCTCCTTCTGCAATTCCTCGCGGGTCACTAACTGACCCGGCCGCTCCACCAGCGCCGCCAGCACCTGAAACGGCTGGCCATCGAGCTTCACCTTGATGCCATCCTTGCGCAACTCGCCAGTGCGCAGGTCGGCCTCAAAGGCATCGAAGCGAACCGTACCATAATTTGCAGCAGGTGCCGACATCACGCCTCGCGGGAATTAGTTTAGCCCAAAGGTGGTTATGGTCCAACAACTTACCGAATGCTCTACCTGACGTGCATCAGGGCAAGTCATTGTAAGCGGCCTGCCTTTCATTGGAAATGCATCCACAAAGCACCCCCCTGCCATGGACGACGAGCCCCAGAAGCGGCATCTTGCCTCGCATGCAGACTTTCCGGCGCGAGGGCGCCAGACGTGGGGGAAGCCATGAAGATCTTAGTTTTGATATCCAGCGTGAAAGATCCTGGTTCACAGGATTTTAAGGCCAGCCATCGCGGGCTGGCTCCCTTTCTCAACCGATCATGCCTTTTCGCATTTCTGCTCAGTCTCACTTTGCTCTTGGGTTGCGGAGGAAGAAGCACCGGGACCATGCCCCCGCCCAGCGGCAGCAATGAGGGCACCAGCAAGGGCGGCAACGGCGGCAGTGCGAACAACGTGCTGGTCAACCTGGGCGCGTTCGCTACGGTGCCGGGCCAGATTGTCTCCTTCGAAATCACCATCGAGTCGGTAGCGCTGCATTCCTCCCAGGGTGATGTTTCGCTGCTTTCTACCCCGCGTCGCGTCGAACTCAGCCGGCTAAAAGCTGAGCCGCTCCTGCTGGCCAATGTTCCCCAAGGCAAGTACAGCGGGGTAGGCATCCGCATCTCCAATCCGGAGATTAGCTTCATCGACTCCAGCGGCGTCCTTCACGAGGACGTCGCGGCCTCGCTTACCTCGCCCAGCGCAACCAACCTCACCGAGTTCTCTATCGGTTCGACTCCGCGGGCCATCGACCTTCATCTGGGCTTCTTCAGGGTCAGCTTCGACGGCGGCGTCGTCGCCATGACTCCGGAGCTCAATTTCAACACGCAGGGGGGAACGCCCATCAAAGACCTGGTCGGACGCATCGCCACAGTAGGCAACAGCTCCTTTACCATCGACGTCGGCAATGGCACCTTCACCTTGGCAACCGATGCCAGCACTGAATTCCAGGGCGTTCCTGCCCTCAATAAGCTCGCCGCCGGCACGACTGTAGAAGTAGACGCCGTCCTCGACTCCGGTCGCACCTTCCGTGCCACCAAGGTCAAACTTGAGAACAACATCCCCAGCGCGCGGATGGTCGAAGGCCTCACCCTCTCCACCTCACCTGCCCAGCTCCAGATGCTCGTCCGCGAAGTTCACGGACCCGTCGAAGGCAGTCTGCCCGGAGTGGGCAAGGTGCTCACTGTCGCCGCCAACGCCTCCACCCAGTTCCGCCTCGAACCGGACGACATCGATCTCAGCCACCTCAACTTCGCGCCCCGCTTCGACGCCCTCACTATCGTTAAGGGGCAGAATGTGAGGGCCGCTGCCGTCAACGGAAGCGCCACGACCATCACTGCCGACCAACTCAAGTTGGAAAAGCAATCATTCAGCGGGACCGCCGGCACAGTCACCTCCGGCTCCGTGTCCGGCCAGTACACTTTCCCCGTTAATCTGGCCGCTGACTCCGCTTTCGCCCAGTTGACCGGCCACACCTCTGTCCTCGTTACCCTGCAACCTTCCACGCAGAAGTTCCTCTATCTCGGCCTGGAAGATTGTGTCACGTGCATAACCGGGGGAACCGTATTCGTGCGCGGACTCCTCTTTTTCTCCGGCGGCCAATACCACCTGGTGGCGGAATGGCTGGTCGTGGGCTGAAAACCAAAACCTGAAGAACTCATTTTCGAAGGAGGATTAATGACCATGAACATTCGCAGGCAACTAGGAAACGTATTGCTTTTGATTGTGCTGGTCGGCAGCGTGCAGACCCTGGCATTGGCAGAAGACCCAGATTCGCATGACAACAGAATTGTCGGGCTCTGGGACGTCCAGGTAAACAACTTCATCTGCGGCACCGCCGTTTCCGTCGCCAGCTTTCGAGGACTCCATAAGTTCGAACGGGGCGGAACCGCCCAAGTCGTCCCTGCCACCAATCCCGCTCTGCTATCGGCGCACATGGGCATCTGGAGGCACGTTGAGAGAAACAAATACAAGTTGGACTTCAAGATGTTCAGATTCGACGCCAATGGGAACAATATCGGCTGGACGGTTGTCAAAGCCAATGTAGCCATCAACGAAAACGCCACCGGATACGCCGGATCGGGGCAGGCAGAAGTCTTCGATGCCAACGGAAACAAGGTGGGGATGAGTTGCCCGGCATTCACCGGCACCCGATTTTCTCAATGAGCAAATGCCGTGATCTACGGGCCGGGTAGTTCCCAGGCCGCCCGGCCCCTTTCAAAAGAGGTGATTCCCGGTCAAAACGTGTACCGCAAGCCCAGAAAGATCCTGCGGTTGCCGCCGTCTGTCGATTTCTCATCGAGAAAGCCGGAGTTCGTGATGACTGCTTCCGGTATGCCGAAGTTGCGCGTGTTTGTGAGGTTGAAGAAATCCGCCCGGAACTGAAGAAGGTGGCCCTCGGCAAACAGACGTAAGGACTTCGAGATACTCAGGTCCAGGTTGCCGATACCGTCGCCACGCAGGACGTTACGTCCCAGATTGCCGAACCGGTCGCCGGGAGCGCAGGTCAAAGTCGTGCCAATGCGGACGCATGGCGCAAGGGGTCTGAAGAGCGAACTCCCGCCCGCCTGCAGAACTTCACGGATGGACATGCTGGAGATCGGAAGATTAGTGCCGAGATTGGGTCGAATCGGATCTCCTACCAAACCATCGATACCTGAGAGTGCCGCCGTTGGATCAGAACCGTTCAGCACTCCGAAGGGAGTGCCGCTCTGCAGGGTGAGGATCCCCCCCACCTGCCAGCCTCCCATGAAACGCCCAATAGCGCCCGTTTGGCCGCGATAATACGGCAGCTCGTAAACCGCATTGACCGTGAATCGCTGCGGCCGATCGTAGGTTGAACGTGCACGGTCTGCACCCCGGTCGAAGGAGTTCTGCGCGATAGCGACTTCTCCGCGGACGGAAGCATTGAAAGGATCCGACGCCGTGTCGGTGAACGAACTCCAGGTGTAATGCGCACCAGCACTGAGGCCGTTCTTGAAACGGCGATCCAGGCTAAGTTGCAGCGAATGGTAAATAGAGGACGCGGTATTGGCGTAATTCCTGATCACACCGGCGCCAGGATCGACCCGAGGACATCCCAGCACAGTGAAAGAGCCGGTAATGGGGTCGTCTATGCGGATCGGAACCTCCGAACACAACTTCCGAGGATTGCCGTCGACGACCTGGAAGAGTCCCGTGCCCTTCGTGCCCACGTAGCCGACCCGGAACACCGTGTCTGGATCCAAACCGCGCTGGATTTCGAGCGAGAACTGTTCTGCGGTGGGGGAGCGAAAGTTTCCATCGAGCACGGTGCGCGCTAACAGGTTGAGCGCAGCCGGGTCGCTTAGATCGGGATTCAACGTCGGCAAGGTCGTGAAGGCATTCGTCAACCCGGGGCTGCTGACCGAAGCCACGAAGGGAAAGGAATTGCCGGTGAGCAACGCCAAAGTAGTGAAGGCGTAGTCGTTTGTTCGGGCGTAGCCCCCACGTAGGACGAATCTATCCCCGCCGGCCAGGGAGTGCAGCAAGCCACGCTGGCTGGTCCTCGGATTCCAGCTAAAGCCCAACCGGGGCTGGAAATTGTTCAGATCCCGCCCGGGCCGTGGCTCAAGGCGAAACACCGGGCTTCCACCATTGGCGCGCTGGATGGCATCACTCACAGGGAACAAGCTGGCCAGAGCGTTTCCGGGGGCCTCGTAGCGCAGACCCAGAGACAGGACGAAAGTTGGGTGCACTCGCCACGTATCCTGCGCAAAGAAGAAGTAGTCGTACCACCGGAAGTATTTAAAGGGCTGCCCACCGGCCAGCGGCTTATTGATATTCGCCACAGCTGCGAGGTCGTCAATGAAGTTTTGGATGGACACGGTCCCTGCGGGGAGATCCAACCCAGCCTGGTTGGTGGGGTACCTCAGTCGGCCGCGGATGAACGGGAAGAGGACACTCTTTCGGTCGACACGCCGGAAATCAAGTCCAAATTTCAGTGCGTGGGCACCTCGTGTCCAGGAAATCGTCTCCTGGAATTGAAAAGTATTGTTGAATCCCCCGTTCGGCAGGTTTACAGCAAGACCGATCGCTGTCCGCGATTCCGACGCGGCAAATCCGGTCAGCCCTAGCTCCGGAATCTCGATAGACGGGATGGTTTCCGAACTTGCGTCCGACGCGGACGTCGCGTTCGCCAGGCGCTGCCACGAAAAGCGGAGCTCATTTAATACACGCGGAGTAAGGCTGCTGGTGACAAAAACAGATATGGCCTGGGTGCGAGACACACTCTGGGTTGTCAGGCCGGGTGGGGTCGCCTGTCCGCCCCCGCCCTGTTCGCTGTCGCTGAACAGGTAGCGGCCTCCCGTGGAATATCGTGAGTTGAAGGTATGGTCTATGCGGCCCGAGGCCTGCCAGTTGTTGAAGAAAGACGGCGCGGAACCGGTGATCGTCCCCGTAGGAATGTCAACCCTCGTACCTCCGGAGCACGAGGGCAGCGTTCCGCCGCCACTGCAATAAGCGGCAAAGGTTGGATTACCACTCGAATCCGTCCCCTGCGGCGAGGCGCCTGGTACAAACTGCAAAAGCGCGGCAACCTGAGGGCGGGAGCCAACCGTGGACTGAAGTATCGCCTTTCCATCGTCAGTGGGTACGCCGCTGATGGACGTGCCCGAACCCAACTGCCGGTCGGTCCAACGCTGAACGGACCCGAAGAAGAACGTGCGGTTTCTCCAGATCGGCCCGCCCAACGTGCCGCCCATCTGGTTTTCAATTCTAACGGGTGCCCCCTTGCGGCCGCTGGACAGCGAACTGCAATAACGCGGATCCGCCAGTCCAGCACGTTTATCCAGGTTGCTGCACGAGTTCAAAACATTGTCATTGTGGAACCAGAATGCCGAACCGTGGAACTCGTTGGTTCCGCTCTTGGTGACCACGCTTACTACTGATCCAGCTGCCCGGCCATATTCGGCCGAGAACTGATTCGTGATCAGTCGGAATTCCTGAACGATTTCTGGGTTATTCAGCACCTGCTCTGGCCCAGTAACCACAGGATCGTTCGAGTCTTGACCGTCAATCATGAAATTGTTGCCGCGAGGACGGGAGCCATTCACGGAGAAGTTCGTGCCCGACGCAAATACCTGGTTTCCGCTGTTGAGCTGGCTGACTCCAGGAGCCGCCAGGGCAAAAGCAAAAACGTCCCGGAACCCTCCGTCGCCGCTGCTGGGCGAGGGCAACGTCGGAAGGTCGGCTAATCTCCGCTCATCAAATCGCACGCCGACTTCCGGAGAGGTCGTGTTCAGCAAGGGCGCATCTGCCCTGACGGTAATCGACTCGGTCGCGCCTGGGATTTGTAAGACGGGGTTGACTACAGCTTCCTGATTGAGCAGGAGCCTGATTGGGCCGCGCACGTATTTGGAAAATCCTATGTACTCGACCGTCAGTTCGTACGGTCCAACGGCAAGCCCCGCGAATTGGAATCTGCCGTCGGCTTCGGTCACCAGCAAACGTTGAGCATTCGTATCGATCTTACGGAGGCTTACGGTTGCGCCCGCGGCCGTGGCGCCGTGTACGTCTCGGACTATTCCGGAAATTGTGCCCGTGGTCGCCTGTCCGAGGGCCCAATACGCATTCAAAAGGCAAGCGGCACAGACAAGACGCCGGAATATCTGATTCTTTCCTTTGTGCATGCTCTCCCCTGCCTGAGCGCGAACAGCGAAAAGACGTTTATCCTTCAGCATCTACAACGGTCCATCGGATTTCCTGTCGGCCGATCTTGGCGGGTGTTTCTGGCAGATAATGCATCTTGCGCGCTCGGCCGGAATGCCACCCTACGGCTCAATGCCAGGGATGACGCATGGATTATGCCATGGTTCGTTGAATTGGTCGCATTGATCAACTCATGTCCGAAGTGGTCGGCCGTCCGGAAATTTGCAAGAAAATAGGCACACTCCTCACACACAGCGTATTCCGGAGAGCAGGGGTGAACCGATGTAGAACTGGAAGACTCATGGGCCGTCAGCCAGTTACCCAATTTGTGGTTACAGTTCCGTCTGCTCTTCGCGATGATTGCACCACCGACCCAGGGACTCTCTGGCCGGGACCCCTGCGCGAGCGTCATGGTCCACAATGAATCTCGGGAGCAGACGCTAGGCTCTGTGCAGTGGATGCAGTCCATGACCCGAAGATCCCTTCCCCTTCGTTTCCCAGCGTGAGGGACTCCCAAGCTAGCTAAAACGACTACCTGCGACCCGACGCGACAGCGCTTCACATCGCGCCAGGCATGACTTTTGTATTTGACAGTTAGGCAGAAGACTACTGGTGTGGACATGGCGCAGGATTGTACCTGACCTCTAACCAGCGATGCGGATTCAAGATTTGCCAGGCAGGTGTACATGCACTGAGTCCCGCGCCGGGGCTCCCCTCGCCTTTGTTTTTGACCGCTTAGGAATCCCCTCCGACTGAATAGCGATTTCCGCTCCTTTTTACCAGGATCGCCGTACATCGACGATCATTAACGCGGGGATGCGAGGCTGCCATCACCGCTGCCAGTCCATCGCGCATTCCATCTCACTGCAACTCAATGCAATAGGGATCACTGTGACCGTTGTGTGTACCAATCATCACGCGGAATCAGCGGTGATTAGCAGGCTGGCGTGAGTGTGCTCAAGCGAGCTATGATCGGCGATCTTGTCCTCTGTATTTGTTCGCCACGGTCAGAAAGTGAGACGGACGGATAGCTGAACGATACGCGGACTGGAATCGAAGCTAAGGGACCGACCGAAGTCTTCAGGGCGAAGGATTCGGCCAGCCGGATCGACCTCGCCAGCCACGCTGATATTGCTGATCGGATTGCTTCTGCTGGCGTGATTCAGCAGGTTGAAGAACTCCCCTGTCAGCTGAATGTTCTTCAATTCACCCAGTGGGAACCATTTGCGGATGGAGAAGTCCAGGTTGCTCTGACCGGGGCCACGCAATATATTGCGCCCCAGATTCCCGATATCAGTTCCCCCGTTCGGAGCAATGGCCATGGGATCATGGGCGCTCGGAATGGGTTGGCCAGGTTCGATCAAGGGCAACGAGAAGGCGAAGGGGTTGAAGCAGTACCCCGGCGGGACGTTGCTGGTGGCAGTCTTGTGATTCGCGCCCGGGGCCCAGTTGGGCCGCGCCCCAGCCAAGCCGTAAAGTGAACCCGCGGCCGGATCAAGAATGTCCACGGGAAGGCCAGACATGGCGATTAGAGTTCCCGACACTTGCCAGTCGGAGAGCAGAATGCGGGCCGCCGCACCTCCGACCTGTGACGGTTTCGGCAAATCGTAAACATAGGCAAGAACGAGACGATGAGTCCGATCGAAGTCAGAGACGCCGCGGTTATTGCCGTGCGCCAACTGGTTGCCCCACACCCCACCTGTGTCGAGGGCGCTGCTGGTGTCCAGCGAACCGTCAGAAAGAGCGCCGCCGCCGGCGTTCGATGTATCGTCGATGGACTTCGAAAATGTGTAAGACCCCCGGACTTCGAAGCCATGCGATAGCCGGTGGTTCAAAGATGCCTGTAGCGAATGGTAAGTGGACTGTGCACTGGTCTGATTCAGATTGAAGAGACTCGTCTCCACGCCCTGGAACGGTGCGCGGAGTATGGCATTGTCATTCGTATTCGCCGTGATAATTTCCCCTGTAACCGCATTCACAATGGGCTGGTTGGTGCTGGCGATGCGGGCCTGATTGATGGCCAATTGTCGGAACAGACGCACTCCCCGAGTGCCCACGTAAGCGATCTGGAGAGCGGTGTCCCACCCCAGTTCGTATTCCGCGCTGGCATTGAATTGCTGAAAGTACGGCGTCCGGTTGTTGCGATCCATGATGCTCGCACTCAATGGAATTGAGGTCTGCAGCACCGGAAATTGGTTTGACGGAATGGCGTTGGGGAAAGGGTTAGCCAGAGTTTGGCCAAACGACAGTGAGGTCGCGTAGAAGGGGGGAGCAAAGAAATCGAGGCCGAGATAGATGAACGACGGACGCGCATAAAATATCCCATAGCCACCACGCAGAACCAGGCGTTCGGACCCGAGCGGCGACCACGCCACCCCAAAGCGCGGCCCGAAATTGTTCGGGTCGATGCTGTTCAGAATGCTCCTACCGACTCTCGGAACATCCGACAACCGGTACTGTGGCAGCGCATTTCCGGCCATGACAACGCCGCCTGCCGGTGGCCCCACCGGACGTCCATCTGCCACTTGCATGCGCGGCCGATAGAGCGTTGGGTCGAAGCCACCGATGCGGCCCTCCGTGTCATAGGGTGGCAAGTCCAGTTCGTAGCGCAATCCCAGGTTGATGGTCAGTTTGCGGGAAAGCTTCCAATCATCCTGCACAAAGACGCTGAGGTCGCTGGCGCGAAAGTTGCGCCGGTCGAGGCCGGTTCCGATTAACGAGAAATCACTGGTCCCGGTCAGAAAATCGTTGAAGGTAGGAAAATCGATCTCTCCGTAGGCATTCCCATTGGCGCGAGCATCCCATTGGTAGTGCTGAAACTCTGCGCCGAGGCGGATGCTGTGCCGGCCACGCTGCAGTGAAAGAATGTCCACCACCGATACGGATGGTGATGTGCCCTCCACGGTAATCGGCGAAGTGCCGATCGTGGCCCCGCCTGCGTTGCGGGCCAGGAGAATCAGCGGCAAGCCGGGAAAAGTGTTAGCCGTCGGACGATGAATTCCGAGGTCCGAATCCTGGATTGATTCCTGGGGTGCCTCGTCGTTGCGGATGAAATTGTAGCCGAAGTGGGCCTCATTCACCGTGATCGGACTGAAAGTATGGACCTCCTGCAGCGACAGAATTCGATTGTTGATGATGTGCTCGGTGCCGAAGCCGGGCAGGCCTGATCCGGTGCTGAAGGTCGCTCCACCCAGGGCATAGAATTGCGGCGCGTTGGCAAAGAAGAATTTGGCGGCGACCGAGTCTCCAGGGCTGAAGCGGAAGTCGAAATTTGAATTGAATTGCTCTTCCTGGTACGTGGACACAGCGGTGCCGGTTACCCGTCCGGCAATCTGCGGAGTGGGAATCAGGAACTGCCCGCCAGGAAGCCTGGTGTTGAGAAGCGTCAGAGCGATAGGATCGATCGACGGCACATGGAAGGTTCTCATAAGAGTCGCTTCCGAGCGGTCGTCGGTCAGGCCGTCGGCGATCAGGACACTCTTGTACAGGCTCTGGTCGGTTGCGCCATTGGTCTCCCGCGTTCCCTGGTAGGAGACAAAAAAGAATGACCGGTCTTTGCGGATGGGCCCGCCGAGGGTAGCCCCATAGACATTACGTCGCAACACGGGTCTCCCCAACCCCACTGCCTTCAGGTTGGGATCGTTGGCGTTAAGGGCAGAATTGCGAAAATACTCATACGCACTACCGTGCAGAACGTTGCCGCCGCTCTTGGTCACCAGCTGTACGCTTCCGCCAGCGCCGGCCACCGAAGCGTCATACATGGACGTTTGTATTACCAGTTCGCCGATGGCTTCGGGAGCGGGCACAGCCACCGCACTCAGGTCGTGGGCGGATATATCATTAGCATCCACTCCATTGATCTGGAGATTGTTCTGTGAGCTGCGAGCGCCGTTCACGGAAAAATTCTGAGTGTTGCGTCCGATAGCGTTGTTGTTGGTCAAAGGCATGCTAACGCCCGGCGAGAGCGCCGCCGCTTGCAGAAAATTCCGAGTGGGCAGAGGGATGGCCGAGAGTATTTCCGCGTCGATAGCAACTCCGATCTCCGCATTGCTCGATTGGATTAGTGGAGGAGACCCATCGACAGTTACTTGAGCATTTGCTCCTGCAACTCGGAGCACCGCGTTGATAGCAACGGGATCGCTAATCCCGGCTCGGATATCGCGGAACCGCGCAGGCAGAAATCCGGGAGCCGCGATGCTGATTTGATAAGTGCCGGGCGCGATCGATACTAGAATATAATCACCCGACGCATCCGTCGTAGTGGTCCGCTTTTCGCCCGTAGCAAGATTCTCTGCTCCCACCTCGGCCCCAACGACGGCAGCGCCTTGTGAATCACGCACGCTGCCGGAGATGCGTGCGGTGCTTTGGGACTCCGCGCGGCAAAACAGGCAGACGATGACGCAACCAACACTGAAAGACCGCCGGAATTTTGCCGGGGCGCTCATAGTCGCCGATTTTTGACCGCGAATCCTACTGAGGGAACCTCACGCTCTTCACCAGATCGTCGAATCTGCGATCGGAGTGCAGAGGATCCCACATCGGCTCGATGCGCAGGGTCACGAGATTGGGAAACACATTCGCGTCCATTGTGGCAACTCCCCATTCAGGCTCCATGTTTGGGAGCCAAGCCAAAGCAGCGTCACCTTCTCCCAGTTCGGTGTGGACATAGGCGGCAACCCAGTGGAAGGGAAACTCAGGCTTTTGGTTTTGTACCCCTTTGAGCCATCCGCGCAAAGCGCCCTGGTAACCTCCTTTTAAGAACCCGTGTTTCAAGTCCTCTGCCAGGTCAACGTAATCATACGCAATCAAAGCCTTGCGAAATTCCTCGATCGATTCTTCCTTCCGGCCAACGCGCGCGTATGCAACCATCAGGGTCTTGTGCGCAACCGCCGATATATAGGGACTCTCCGTGCTGTTTCTGGCGACCTCATTACGCTCCAACTCGATCAGGCGATCGTACTGGCGACGCGAATAAAGTGCTGCTGCCAGGTGATCGTTTCCCGGGTCCAATTCTTGAGCTCGTTCCCATTCCCGCATGCCTTCGTCCAGCCGGCCCGCAGCGTCCAGAAAATAAGCGTAGCTTTGGTGCGCGCCTAAGCTGTTCGGGTTGAGTTCGATGGCCCGTCGTAGTTCACGTTCTGCCTCCTCCCAATCCCGGTCTCGAACCAGCTTGATCGTACCGATCACCATGTGCGCATCCGACAAGCCGTCGTCGATTTCCATCGCCTTTCTCGCGGCTGCTTCTGCCTCGTCGATCGAAAAGTTCGATGAGATTCTCAAATAAGCCGGAGCAAAGCCGGGGTCCTCACGAAGTGTCTCCTTGTAATACTCATTCGCACGCCGGTAATGCTCCTCCGCAGCTGCTTGCATACCCTGATGGTTCGAGAGCGTGCCCCCGATACTATCCTCGTACCAGCCTCGAAGGTAAGCCTCGTGAGCTTTGAGGTTTACAGGATGCGCTGCCCTCGATACGCCGGTCCCGCCGGGGATCATCTTTGCCTTGATTTTGTCAGCGATCGCCACTGCCACCGCCGCCTGCAGCGCGAGTACATCCCGCGCGTCGCGGTCGTAGGTTTCGGCCCACAGGTTGGCGTCGGTGCGAGCGTAGATCAACTGGGCTGTAATACGCACTCGATCAGTGGACCTCATCACCGACCCCTCTACAATTGCATCGACTTGAAGTTCGCGGGCGATCTCAGGTAGTGACTTGTTGCTGTTCTTGTAGCGCATCACCGAGGTGCGCGAGATCACTTTCACCCCGCTGATGCGGGAAAGCTCAGTGATGAGCTCCTCCGTCATGCCGTCGGCAAAATATTCCTGACCCGGATCTCCCGAAAGGTTTTGCAACGGCAGGACTGCAAGCGACTGAATTTGAGGCGTGCTACTTCTGGCGAACAGGCGGTTCCTTATATCACCCGGGTTCAGGGCTAGCAGCGAGAGCAGCAGTGCCAAGACTCCCAGACTGATTACACCCGCCCAAAGTCCGTACCGGTGCACTTCCGCGAGTGTGGGACCGGCTTCCAGAGATTGTGCGCTTTGAGTAGCCCCTGAATTACCCTTAACGGCGACTACCGGCGCCACCAGCCGGTATCCCTTCTTAGCGATGGTCTGGATCACGCGGGGCTCTTTGGCTTCATCTTCGAAGACCCGGCGTAACTCAAAAATCGAGCGAACGAGGACGCCCTCGCCGACGAAGGTATTGGGCCAAACCGTCTGCAGGAGTTTGTCTTTGGAAACCGGCTCCGGGGCGTACGCCGCCAGGCACACCAAAACCCCCATCACCTTCGGCTCAAGCTGAACGCTCGTTCCGTTGCGGGAGACGTTATTCAGGCCAGGTCTTACCAGCCAGGAACCTAATCGGAAGTCGCCATCCACGACCGATTCCACCCCGTACCGCGCACGGGATTATACCTCGGTTTCAATCAACTCGTTCAGTCAAGTAACTCCTTCCCTAAGCGAAGCTTACGAAGAACCTAATGGATCCCTCAGGACTTCCAGTACGCCCCGAGCCTATGGTCCTGCTCACAGGCGCGACAGTCCACAGGGGGAAGGGGCTGGGTAAAGCGCACGTGCCGGGCAGGGTCAGGAACCCCCTCCCCTACCCGGCAAATTTGGTTTCGCCCAATGGAAACCAGCGACCTGCAAATTCATTGTTTTGGAGAA
>DATJEI010000183.1:0-3187 GCA_035496735.1 Bryobacteraceae bacterium
TGCGGGCCATAGGTGTTGAAGATGCGCACCAGCCGGCCGTCCACGCCGCGCTCCCGCACGTACGTCATCACCAGCGCCTCGGCGAAGCGCTTGCTCTCGTCATAGCAGGAGCGCGGCCCAACCGGATTCACGTTGCCCCAATAGGTTTCCACCTGCGGATGCTGCAACGGATCGCCATAGCATTCCGATGTCGAGGTAACCAGAAACCGCGCCCCGTCGCGCCGCGCGATCTCCAGCATGTTGCGCGTCCCCGTCGACCCGGACTCCAGGGTTTCGATGGGATGCGCCAGATATTCCTTCGGACTCGCCAGCGACGCCAGGTGCCAGACATGGTCGAATCGCCCGGCAAGTTCGAGCGGTTGCGTCACGTCATGCTGCATAAAGCGGAACCGCGAGTGATTTGCCAGATGCGCCAGATTGCGCTGCGAGCCGGTGATCAAATTATCCAGGCCGAGGACACTGTGGCCATCCGCCAGCAAGCGTTCGCACAAGTGTGAACCGATGAAGCCGGCAGCCCCCGAGACCAAGTGTTCCATTCTCTAGATCTTAACGTCTGCGGGAATGCGCATGCTACTTTTGGAAAGGTGCCGGTCTTCTCACCGCTCGAAACCACACTATTTCTAGTGCTGCTGACCGCGTCGGCCTGGGCTTTCGGGCTACGCTTCGGCAGAGTCGTCCATAAGATTCGGCAAGCCAAGCCGGATGCCGATTTCAAGCTTGGATCGCTCGGCAAACGCGCCTGGGATTTCATCGCGGAAGTCCTGTTGCAGAGCAAAGTCATTCGGGAGCGCCCTCTGCCCGGACTCGCCCACGCCTTCGTGTTCTGGGGATTTTGCGCCTTCGCGCTGATCACACTGAATCATTTCGCCGCCGGCGTCGGCTTAGCTTTCCTCTCGCGGGAAGGCTGGTTCGGCAAGTTCTACTTCTTTTTCGCGGCGGCGTTCGCGGCGGCTGTTGCGGTGTCGATCTTCGGGCTCTTCGTGCGACGCTTCTTCGTCCGACCGCGCTGGCTGGGCGATAAAGTCTCCACCGAGTCCGGCGTCATTGCATTGCTGATCTTCGTACTAATGGTCACCTATCTAGCGGCTTTCTGGTATGGTGACTCCAAACCGCTTTGGTGGACCCATACGATCGCGTTGCTGGTATTCCTGCCATTGATCCCGCACACCAAACACCTCCACCTGGTGCTGAGCCCGCTCACCGTGTTTCTTTCGCGCGGCGATTTCGCGCATATTCCGCCGCTCGCGGGCGACGAAGATTTTGGGCTCGACACCGGCAAGGACCTCACACGCATCGTCGCGCTGCAAGCCTACTCGTGCGTGGAATGCGGCCGTTGCACCCAACACTGTCCGGCCGCCAACACCGGCAAGGTTCTCGATCCCAAGAAAATCGCGCTCGGCGTTCGCGATTACTTGAACGACTTCGGCGCCGCCTCCGCCGAACCGCTGCTCGGCAAGCACCTTTCGCAGGAGGCGGTATTTCAATGCACCACCTGCGGCGCATGCGAATTCCAGTGTCCGGTTGGCGTCGAGCACCTGCCCATCATCATCGGATTGCGGCGCGGCGCGGTGAATACCGGCAAGTGGGAGGACGAATACGGCACCAAGCTATTTCTGGCGCTCGAACGTAATGGCAACGCGCTCGGCTTCAGTGCCTCCGAGCGCGACAAATTTATTCAGAAGCAGCGATTTCCCGTCTTCGACGGTACTCAGGAATACTGTTTGTGGCTGGGCTGCATGGGTGCCTATGATCCGCAGGGCCGCGAAATTGTCGCGTCGTTTGCGCGCGTAATGGCGCACCTCGGAACTTCCTTCGGCGTTCTCAAAAAAGAAAAATGCACTGGCGATCCGGCCCGCCGCCTGGGCAATGACCTGGTGTTCCAGCAGCTCGCCGAACAGAATCTCGAAGCCCTGAATCAGGCCAAAGTGGCTAAGATCGTCTCCATCTGCCCGCATTGCGTGCGTACGATTTCCGTAGACTGGAAAGAATTCGGCCGGGCGCCCGAGATCGAGCATCACAGCGAGTTCATGGCCCGCCATCAGGATCAGCTGCCTCGCGCCGATGCCCACGACAAGATCGTGTATCACGATCCTTGTTATCTCGGACGCTATCGCGGCGCCTATGATGAGCCGCGCACGGTGTTGGCGCGCTCGGGCGTGGTGATCGATCCACCGCGATCCCGCGAGCGCAGCTTCTGCTGCGGCGCCGGTGGCGGGCTTGCCTTCCTCGGTGAAGAAACCGGCGAACGCGTCAGCCACAACCGCGCTCAGGAACTGGTGGATACGGGCGCGAACGTCGTCGGCACCGCCTGTCCGTTCTGTAATACGATGTTCCGCGACGCGCTCGCAGCCCGTAAGGGAGCCGCCGCGCCGCCACAACTCCTCGACCTAGCCCAGATCGCGGCCGCATCTTTGCCACTCCGTTTCTCCGGCGAATAACTCGATGGCGGAAATCCGCCGCCGAAATGAAGATATCCTAGAGGGCGATGCGACTGATCGTCACCTTCGCGCTGTTCGGATTGCTGGCCCAAGCCGCGCCAAAGCCCGCCGCCAAGCCCGCGCCGAAGCTCACCGCCGAGCAACGCACTGCGCAAGCCATATTGCGCTCGCTCAATCTGCATGATCGGATCGCCCAGATGGTCATCGGCGTCTGCTACGGCGACGTTCCCGGTGCTGGCACCAAGGAATACATAAAATTCCATCACTGGGTCAGGGACCTCCACATCGGCGGACTCATCATGAACAATCGCGTGCAATATGGACTGGTTCGCAACGCCGAACCGCACGCCATGGCCTTGTTCTTTAACCAAATGCAGAAGCTATCGAAGACCCCCTTGCTGATCGGCGGCGATTTTGAGCGCGGCTCCTCCATGCGTGTCAGCGACACCGTTCGCTTCCCGTTCAACATGGCGTTTGCCGCGGCTCGCGACGTCGAGGCTACGCGTCATCAGGGCCTTGCCACGGCCCGCGAAGCGCGCGCGCTGGGCGTCCAATGGATCTTCGCCCCGGTCGCAGACGTCAACAACAACCCGCAAAATCCAGTCATCAATATTCGGTCGTACGGCGAAAATCCCGACGAAGTCGCGCAGCACGTAGCCGCCTACATCGACGGCGCGCACTCCGATCCCAAGAATGTCGTGCTGGTTTCCGCCAAACATTTTCCTGGTCACGGCGACACCAGTATCGAC
>DATJEI010000184.1:0-2659 GCA_035496735.1 Bryobacteraceae bacterium
GCGGTCCTTGCCCGCGCACAGGGTGAGGGTCACCTTGCTCATGTATTTTTCTTTGGTCACGCAGTAGCGAAAGCGCGCGTAGCACGCGCGAAAGATCGCGCGTAAGACGCAGTTGCAGGCGGTAGGCTTACCCCCTCTGCCGGGACGCAGTCCATCTCCATGGCAGTGCGTACAAGAGGTTTTCGCCAGCGCGATAGTCTCTGATCGGTTCCAACGGGTGCTCAAAAGAATGTCCTCCTTGGCTGCCCCTCAATTACCTCGCGGGCACGCCAACGAAATGGCTGTGTCCACTGTAAGGCGGATTGCCCGTCCGTCAAGTTTTTTCTAATTATTTTTTTGATAATTGTTTCCATGTTTGAAGGGGCGTTTAGGTCTGAATCACCTGTATCTTAAGGAAATACGCTCTATTTATGTACGCCGCAGATTCTTATTTAAATTGCGCGCATTTTCTGCTAGGATTCAAATTGATTGCCCCCTATTTCACGGGGAAATCATTTCCAGCACGAGCCATGTACTTCGAGTTGCTTCAACTCCGGCTGATCACACACGTCCAGGGGCGCTTGCAGCGCGGCGAATTGACAGAACGCGGGCTGGCGCGCCGTACGGGCATTTCGCAACCCCACCTGCACAATGTGCTCAAGGGAGTCCGGGGGCTTTCGCCGCAAATGGGAGATTTGCTGCTGCGACATCTGCACATCACTCTGATCGACCTGCTGAACACCGACGAACTGGCGCGGCGCAGTCTTGAAGACGGCGGCTCATGGCCGGCTGACACTCGCTTTCCGGGCGCGAACAGAATACGCTAGAGAAACGCCGCCTTGCCACGCGGGCAGCCGGCGGATGGAGCCGTCCGGGTTTGCCAAAAAACAGACTGCATAAGCTGGCGGAAGCGGTCGACGCTCTGGCCGGGAAAGATACCGCCCTCATACAGAAAACGGAGGAGATCGCTTCCCTTCGCCGTCAGGCGGCGGCCGAGCTGCACGCTATTTGCGGGAAGTTTGTCTCCGAGCTCAACCAGTGCCTTTCGAACACCAAATTACAAGTTGATCCGCCCGAATTCCCGCCCGAGTCCTTTCAAGACATCGGCATAAACCTGCTACAGATCAACATACGAGGCCGTATCCTCCAGATCGAGTTCGCCTCCACGCCGGAAATGATCTCCACTGAGAACTTTCGGGTGCCGCACATCCTGGAGGGTTCCATCCGTTGCTTCAATCAGGAACTGCTGGACCAGGCGGCTATCGAGGAGCAATTCATCTTCTACTGCGTGGAGAAAAAGCGTTGTTTGTGGCGGTTCTTTGATGCGCGCACGTACCGTTCCGGACCATTCGACCAGGACTACCTGATCTCGCTGATGGAACAGATTGTCTGAACGCTGGCTTTCGGGCTCCAGGTGTCAGCGAACCGTGGGGTAGTGGATTCCCAGTTGCTCCATGTAGTTCTTGTACTTCGCCGGATCGTAGCGCAGCTTGCGAAGCTCCGGGCGGAAGCGGTCCATCTTCTCTTTATTGAGATCGATAGGAGCGGTAGTGCCCTCGGGCACAAGCGATTGCCACTTGGTCTCGCGGGTCTGCTCCTGGAAATAGTCGCGAGCGGCGGAAAGCAAATCGGGTTTGAGCAGAAGGTCGATGGCCGTCATGGCGTGAGCCTCGGCGCCGGCGGTGGCTCCTTTGTGCGCAAGGGGGGTAGCCATCGCGATGCCGCTCGACCAGTGATGGCCGATCATGCCGGGGATGTTGCCTGGATAGCGCAGCACGACGGTGGGAAGGCTCCAGGAAACCTCCGCGATATCGTCGGACCCGGCATTGGAGTAATCCACGCCCGCTGGCTTCAGCTCCGCGACCTCCTTGTGCAGCCCTTCCACTTTGCTCTTCATCTCGGTCTGCGCCGCGCGGGCCAGCGTCTCATCGGCTTCCGACCAGCCGGGCATCCCGACCTCTTTGATGTTCGCGGTCAGCGCCTCGGCCACGGGTTTGTTGAAGTAGCCCGGCCAGGTGGCGGCCAGCACGCGTTCGGTCATAGTGGTGTCGGTCATCATGGCGGCAGCCTGCGCCATCTTGGTTCCCAGGGCATGCAGGTCGCGGATGCGTTCGTAATCCCACTCCCGGAAGAAGTACCAGACAGTCGCCTCGGGCGGAACGACGTTGGGCTGATCGCCGCCATGCACGATCACGTAGTGCGAGCGCTGCTCGGGACGGAGATGCTCGCGGCGAAAGTTCCAGCCGACGTCCATGAGCTCCACCGCGTCGAGCGCGCTGCGGCCCTTCCACGGGGAACTAGCCGCGTGTGCGCTCTCGCCGTGAAAGCTGTACTGGGTGGAAACCAGGCCCGACCCGCTGGGCCCGTACGTGGTTCCGAAATCGTTCGCAATATGCGTGCTTAGCATTACGTCGAGATCGCGAAACAGGCCGGCGTTCACCATGTAGGTGCGGCTGGCGAGCAACTCTTCGGCTACTCCCGGATAAACCCGGATGGTTCCCTGTATCCCGTACTTCTTCATGACGCGCTTGACGGCGATCGCAGCGGTGACGTTGACCGCCTGCCCTGCGTTGTGGCCTTCGCCGTGGCCAGGTCCCCCGGGAATGAGCGGCGCATGGTAGGCCACGCCGGGCTTCTGGGACGTTTCCGGGAGGCCGTCGATATCAGCCATGAATCCGAT
>DATJEI010000185.1:0-18127 GCA_035496735.1 Bryobacteraceae bacterium
GTCTCTGCCGACAGCATCACCGCATCGGTGCCATCAAAAATCGCATTGGCTACATCGGTGACTTCAGCGCGGGTTGGCGTGTTTCGCGTGACCATGGACTCCAGCATCTGCGTCGCCGTGATCACAAACTTGCCGCGCATCCGCGCGCGTTCAATGATGGTCTTCTGCGCACCCGGCACCTGGGCCAGCGTCATTTCAACGCCCAGATCGCCGCGCGCCACCATCACTCCATCGGATTCCGTGAGGATTGCTTCCAGGTTGTCGAGCGCCTCCGGCTTTTCGATCTTCGCGATTACCGGGATCCTGCGCCCGCGGTCCTTGAGACGCCGCTTCAGGCCAGCCACATCCTCGCCGTTGCGGACAAACGAGAGCGCCACCATATCCACGTTCTGTGCTAAGCCGAATTCCAAATCCGCGCAGTCCTTGGCCGTCATGGAAGGGATGCTCACGCGCACACCCGGAAGATTGATGCCTTGCTTGTCGCGAATGGTCCCGCCGGAGACAACCGTGAAGTCCACCGATACGCCGTTGGTTGCCAGGGCGCGCAATTCGACGCTGCCGTCGGCCAGCAGCACACGGTCGCCCGCCGTGACGTCACGAGCCAAGGCCTTGTAGCTGGTGGGCGCGAGCTGCGCGTTCCCGATTACGTCCTCCACCGTGATGCTGAAACGCGCCCCGGTTTCAAGCGTGGCCGCACCGCCCTCGAACTTGCCCAGGCGGATTTTTGGTCCTTGCAGATCCAGCAAGATGCCCGCAGTGGCGCCGCAATCCGCCGCAATCTCGCGAATGAGATGGATCACCGCGGTGTGTTCGCCATAAACGCCGTGGGAAGCATTGATGCGGAACACGTCCACCCCGGCCGTCAGCAGCGCCCGCAGCATTTCCGGGGAGCGCGAAGCGGGCCCTATGGTGGCGACAATCTTGGTATTGCGCATGTACCATGTTACGGGTTTTGCGCCCGGATTTTGGGCGGCGACTGGGTGCGTCGCTCAGGATCGGCCATCGCTCAACAACGCGTGGCTGCCGACACGGTCCACGTTCAGGATCATGTTTCCGTTTCCGTCGATCTCGAAGGCGGGTTGGAATTTAGCCTGCCACATAAGTTCGTCGTAGCGATAGGAATAGCGCGCGTGAACCGCCTGACTGAAGGTGTCGTCGAACGCCTTTATCAGAATCACGAACTCCGCTTGCAGTCTCGCCAGGTCCTCGGCGGTTCTCCCAAACAGAGGACTAGTTTCATCCACAGGATGCACGATGGTCCAGGTCAGCGCCAGAAAATAGATCTTGTCGCGTTCCAGTTTGAGGGACTCGAAACGCCGCTTCAAGTTGCCGGGGGGGCCTTCCACCGTCATCAGCACCAGGTTGGCTTCCAGTTCCATCAAGACGTTAGGCCGCATATTCACGATGCGGAGTTGCAAGCTGCCCTGGTCCTGATAAGGCGCCATCAGGATATGCTCGCTGAAAGCGATTTTCGCCGAGGGCCGTGAGAAGCGTCCGAACAATAACCCCGTGCCGAGCGCCACTGCCATCAACCCTGCAATGGCCTCGAGCGAAGCCAGAATATTGGTCGTCAAGGAGGCCGGCACCATGTTTCCGTAGCCCACCGTAGTGAGCGTATGAGTGCTGAAAAAGAAATCGTTGAGGAACCGGTCCATTTCCGACACGCCGTCAGCGCCCTGCAAATGGCCCGGCCCCAGCGCGAAGTACGCCAGTGCGAATAGCACGTTAAGCAGCAGATAACCGCCCAGGATCGTCGCGAAAAACCGCGGCCAGCTCATGCTGAGCATCTGCAAGTACGGGTGGAAGTCGCGCCAGCTCCCGCCGCGCCGGTAGACATTAAAGCTCCCGTCCTTATTGATGCTGCGCCGCAGGACGCCGGTGAACTGCTGCGTTAAGCCGGGATCGAATGTGGGCTTTTCCATAACACGATGGTAGGTCAGGCCCTCCGGTTTATGCGCGGCCCCAGAAGGCGAACACCACCGCCGCGAACAAGCACACCCCGGAGAGCGCATAATTCCAGCGCAAGTCTTCGCCCAGATAGAAATAGGCAAACACCACGAAGACCACCAGCGTAATGGCCTCCTGTATGATTTTCAATTGATATCCGGTAAAGCGGCCATAGCCGAAGCGATTCGCGGGAACCTGAAAGCAGTATTCGCCCAGCGCGATCAGCCAGCTAAAAACGATAGCTTGGAGCAGAGTCCAGGACCGGTGCTTCAGATGGCCATACCAGGCGAAGGTCATGAAAGTGTTTGAGATTACGAGCAGGAAGACGGTGAGCATTTAGCGCCATCCTAGCATCTGAGCGCAGGCGTAAAGAACCATCAGACCCGCGCGGATTTAGCGCTATATGATGATCCGGGGCGCTATGAGTCTGGCTCTTTGACTGGGCACCGCAGCCTCTCAGCGCGGTACAATTTAGTGTTAGATGCTGGATCTGATTAAGAAGCTCCAGGACGAGATTGCGGTGCTCGAAAATGAGTTCCGGGTCGAGCTCCCACGGGAGATTCTGAAGGCGCGGGCCCACGGAGATCTCAGTGAAAACGCTGAGTATCACGCGGCCAAGGAGCGCCAGGCGTTCGTCAATGCCCGCCTGGGACAACTGCACGCCCGGCTGCGCGACATTTCAATGATCGACATGTCCAAGATTCCGCATGACCGCGTGGGACTGGGATCCGTCGTGGTGGTGCTGGACGTCGACAAAGACGAAAAGGTGCGCTACAAATTGGTAACCAGCGAAGATGTGGATGTTGCCAAAGGTCTGATTTCAACGGTCTCGCCGATCGGCCGCGGACTGCTGGGTAAGCAGGTGGGCGATACCGTGCGCATCACGATTCCCGGAGGCGTGCGCGAGATGGAAGTCATCGAGCTGACCACCATTCATCAGATAGCTGAGGGGCTGCAAGCGGCCGGCCCAACGACTGACGGTGATAAATGACGATCACTCACGCCATCGGATACGGCAGCAACAAGATTATCCGGCTGATTGTGCGCGGGCTGGCCCTTTCGCGTATCCATCCCAACGTGCTGACCTTCCTGGGGCTGGTGATCAATATGATCGCCGCCTACATGCTGGCGGTGGGGCAGTTCCGCTGGGGCGCGGCCGTGATTATAGGCGCGGGTCTCTTCGACATGGTGGATGGCCGGGTGGCGCGCGAAACCAATCGCGTGACGCGCTTTGGCGGGTTCTTCGATTCAGTGCTGGATCGCTACTCGGATTGCGCGCTGCTGGTGGGTCTATTGGTATGGTATGGGTCGATCAACCGGCCGTTTTATGTGGTGCTGACAGCGATTGCGATGGCCGCCTCGGTGATGATCAGCTACACGCGGGCGCGGGCGGAAAATACCATCCCGATGTGCAAGGTCGGCTTCATGGAACGTCCCGAGCGCGTGGTGCTAGTAATCATCGGCGCTCTGTTCGACCACATGGCTCCGGTGTTATGGGTGATCGCGGTATTAGGGAACTTGACGGTGGTGCACCGTATGATCTTCACCTGGCAGGAAGCCAAGCGCCTGGAGGAAGCCCAACTCAAGGCCGCTCCCAGCGCGCGCGCGGCCGGCAAAACCTAACTAAGCCGGGCGCAGCGCCAACTCTTCTCCGTTGATCGCCCGGAACCCCGCGAGGCGCACCCGGTCGCTATCGCGGAAGGAAACCAGAGGCATCAGCCCGAGCTCGATCAGCGCAAGCACCTGCGTTTCCGTCATCCAAACCTCCGCGCACGGCGTCATCTGCCATTCGCCTTCGTTCTGATAGGTGTGGAGCGGTAGGCCTTCAAGGTTGAGCGCTCCCCCTGCGGTCAGCAGCGTGAGAAACGCCAGCGCGGGATTGCCCCATAGATAGTGCGCATGAACCGGCGCGGCCGGCATTTCTTCGAATGGAAACGAGTCGATGGCGCTGGTCCGTGCGCCGTAAGGCAGGCGCAGCAGGAAGCGGGGCAGAGCGAGACCCAGATATGACGCCTCGGGAATGGCGCGCAATTCCTCCCAGTGATCGCCCATATCGACCGAGCCTTCCGCGATGAAGGGCGCGCCGATGTGCGCGGCCAACAGCCCCATGCGGCCCAGGAATTCGATATCGACGGTGTCGGGACCGAAGGCGTAAAGCCCGATCACGGCGCGCCACTTGCGGGCGCTGAGCAGCGTGTGCGCGTGGGTTTCGCCGAGACTCTTGGCGTTCAGCAGATCGCGCGCGGCTTCTGCCTTGGGGAAATGCGCGATACGGATGCGAGTCCCGGACTCGTCGCCAGAATCACTGCGAATAACAAAGTCGAGCCCGCGCCAAGCGGCTTCGACGGCTTGGAATCGCGGATGATGCAGGAGACCGCGCATGCGTTCGCCGAGGGCGGCGTCGCCTTGCGGATCGGAGAATTCCGCCGGCGCAGCATGGGCGCGAGCCAGGTCGCGAACGTAACGCTCAAACGGGTCGCCTCCCCCCGCAATTTGTTCCAACAGACTAGAGGATCGCAGTAGTTCACCGACGTCGGCTTGCGGGATTGGCTGATGGCTGGTCTCTTTGGCCTCGCCCTGTGCCCGGTCGAATTCGCGAAATAAGCCAAATTTGCGAAACAGGCGGTCGGGATGAAAATCTTCCAGTTCGCTGAAGGGAGCGCCGGCCAGATTCACCTGCAGCTTCGCCATTACGGCGTCGAAGTTATCGCGGTCAACAGCCAGCGGCTCCGTCGCGCGGCCTCCGAAATCACCCAGAATCAGATAGTGCGCGGGTTCGTCTTCGGGTACCACGACCGACTTGCGTTTTGGCTGAACTCCGAGTTCAATCATGCGCTGATTATAAGATTTCCAGAGCGGTCATTACGATACCACCAGCCGGGCGGGACCAGCGTGGTGGAACCGTAGTCGAGAATCAATGCCGGACCGGCGGCGCGGCGCGGGGAGACCTGAGTGCGCGGCAGCGCCGGAATCTTTCGCCACGCTCCTTCAACCCATACGCGGCGGTTTTCCACGGGCCCCTTGCCGTACGGTCCCCGCATGAGCCTGGGCTTGGT
This sequence comes from Bryobacteraceae bacterium, assembly GCA_035496735.1. GTDB lineage: Bacteria > Acidobacteriota > Terriglobia > Bryobacterales > Bryobacteraceae > Palsa-187. Next base: position 5,004 of record DATJEI010000185.1, read on the forward strand.
CAGGCGCTGGCGGGCGCGCACTCGAATGGTCACGATTTCGATCCCGCGATCCGGCGTGGCGTAGCCGTAAATTCGCGCGTGCTCACCATGGAAAGCACGCGCCGCGGCCGACTCCTCCGGCCACGGCACATTCAACTCATAACTCTGGCCCCGGTACCGCAAGTCAGCAGTACGTTCGATCTCGGCTGACGGCGATTCGCGGCGCGCGCGCCGCTCCAGTATCGCGAATTGCTTTTCGAGATCGCCCCGCCCCAAGGCGCCCGCCGCGTAGTCACGGACGGCATCGGCCATCAACATTCCGAGAGCCGAGAGAGCGCCGGCTTGCTCCGGCACGATCACGGTGCGCATGCTCAGCTCCCGCGCGATTTCGCAGGCGTGCAAACCGCCGGAGCCGCCGAAGGCTACTAGAGCAAAGTCGCGCGGATCATAGCCACGCTCCACCGAGACCACGCGAATGGCCCGCTCCATATTGGCGTTCGCCACGCGCAGAATGCCGGCCGCGGCGGCGATGCGATCCAGTTTCATCGCGCGGGCCAGGCGATCGACGGCCGCACCGGCGCGCTCGACATCGATGGACATGGAGCCGCCCAGCAACTGCGCCACGCCGATGCGCCCCAGCACCACGTGCGCGTCGGTTACGGTCGCATCGGTTCCAATTCCGTAGCAGGCCGGTCCAGGCTCGGCGCCGGCGCTCTCCGGGCCCACGCGCAGCAAGCCACCGGCGTCCACGCGCGCGATGGATCCGCCTCCTGCGCCTACGGTGTGGATATCGAGCATCGGCACGCGGATGGGATAACCCGCCACCGTTGACTCGGTACTTTCGCGCGGTGCGCCGTCGGCCAGACTGACATCAGTGGAAGTGCCGCCCATGTCGAAGCCCAGCACCCGCTTGAAACCGCTGTGGCGCGCAGTTTCGAGCGCTCCCACGACGCCGCCAGCGGGGCCTGAAAGTACCGTTTGAACAGCGTGCATCGCGGCTTGTTGCGCGGAGAGGAAGCCACCGTTCGATTGCATGATGGCGATGCGGTAACGGCGCGCCCGCGATAGTTCGGTCAGATACGTCTGCATCAAAGGACCGACATAGGCGTTGACGAAAGTCGTCGAACTGCGCTCGTATTCGCGAAATTCCGGGCTGATTTCGTCGGACGTGCACACATACAGGTCATCGCGAAGCAGTGCTGCGGCCACCGCTCGCTCATTCGCCGGATTTCGATACGAGTGCAGGAAGCATACCGCCACCGATTTCACGCGCTCGCGCCGGAGCTTCACCGCGAGCCTTTTCAATTCAGCCTTAGACGGGCGCAAGGCGATGACGCCGTCATGATGAGTCCGCTCGCGTACTCCGAAGCAAAGATCCCGGTCCGCCAGCAAGTGCCGTGGTGCAGGCGTGAAATTGTAGAGCTCAGCGCGGTTCTGGCGCCCGATTTCGAGCAGATCTTCGAAACCGGCGGTGGTTACGAAGGCTGTGCGCGCGCCCTTGCGTTCCAGCAGCGCGTTGGTCGCGACGGTGGTACCATGCACTACGTCCACAATGCTCCGGCGGGCCTGGGCGCAGGCCCGCTCCAGCCCCGCCAGGATCACTTTCGCGGGTTCGTGCGGGTGGGAGCGCAGCTTAAACGTTTCCAGGCGGCCGTCGTCGTGCAGCACCACGAAATCGGTGAAAGTGCCTCCGGCGTCCACCCCGATGCGCATTGATTTCCTATTCTACACGCGCGGAATTCGCGTCCTTCCGGCGGCTGCGTCATCATATTATTAGGTGATCCATCTCCGCGGTGTTTCCAAGCAGTTTGAGGGCAAGCGTAAGGTGACGGCGCTGGAGCGCTTAGACCTGCATATCGGCCGCGGCGAAATGGTATCGATCATCGGCCCGTCCGGCTCGGGAAAATCCACTCTGCTGAATCTGATCGGCGGCCTGGACCGGCCCAGCGAAGGCGAAATCGAGATCGATGGCGAAACGCTATCCGCGCTCAGCGACGATGGACTGACACGGGTGCGCCGCGACAAGATCGGTTTCATATTCCAATTCTTTAACCTGCTCCCGACGCTGACCAGTCTCGAAAACGTTTCGCTGCCGCTGCACCTGCGCGGATGGCCGCGCAAGAAGATCGACGAACGGGCACGGGAATTGCTGGGATTGGTGCAATTGAGCGCGCGCCTGGAGCATTTGCCCGACGAACTTTCGGGCGGCGAGCGGCAGCGCGTGGCCATCGCCCGCGCGCTAAGTATTTTCCCGCCGATTCTGCTGGCCGATGAACCAACCGGCAATCTGGACACGCACACCGGCGCCGAGATCCTGAAGCTGTTGCACGATCTGCACGATCGCCTGGGCGCCACCGTTCTAATCGTCACCCACGATCATACAGTGGCCGAAAGCTGCCCGCGGACGATTAGTCTGCGCGACGGACACATTGTTGGCGACGTCCGCCGGCACGTCAATCAGGAAGCGTCGCGCGCATGAGGCTGTTGCGGCTCATCAGTTGGCCGTACGCGCGCAAGCATTTGCTGCGCTGGCTGTTGACTACGGCGGGGATCATCCTGGGCGTGGGCGTGTTCGTCGGCATGCACACGGCGAACCAGAGCGTCTCAGCAGCCTTCCGCGAAACCATCGACAGGATTGCCGGGAGTGCGCAGCTCCAGGTCACTGCAGGCGAGCCGGGATTCGAGGAAGAGGTCTTGGAGAAGGTCCAAAGCCTGCCGGAGGTGCGCGCCGCCTCACCGGTGATCGAAGCGACCGTCTCCACCGGCAAAGGCAATCTTCTGATTCTCGGGGTCGACATGCTGGGTGACCGCAGTTTGCGCACGTATGATCTGGAAGGCACCGACGAAGCCATCGACGATCCGCTGGTGTTTCTGGCACAGGCCGACTCGCTGATCGTCACCAAAACTTTCGCCGAAAAGAATGGCTTGAAGGTCAACAGCCGCATGCCCATGCGCACGATGCAAGGCGATCTGGTGTTCACCGTGCGCGGCATTATGAAACCTGGCGGCTTGGCGAGCGCCTTCGGCGGCGACTTGGCCATCATGGATATCTACGCCGCCCAAAAATTCATGGGGCGCGGGCGCAAGTTTGACCGAATCGATCTGGCGTTGCGTGACGATGTGACGCTCGCCCAGGGCGCCGCCAAACTACGCGCGCTGCTGGGGCCGGGATATGAAGTGGATCCGCCCAGTTCGCGCGGTGAACAGTTCGAGCAGACTTCGCGCATCTATTCGCTGGCTTCCAGCATCACCAGTGTATTTGCCCTGTTTATAGGCATGTTCATCATCTACAACACCTTCGCGATTGCTGTCACGCAGCGCCGCTCGGAGATCGGAATCCTGCGCGCATTGGGGGCCACGCGCTCGCAGATCCGTACCCTCTTCCTGGTGGAGAGTTTGATCGCGGGGACGTGTGGGTCGGCGCTCGGGGTGTTGTTCGGCATCGGTATGGCGCAAGCAATGGCGGGTTATATCGGCGGCATCCTTACGGATGTTTATGGTGTCGCGCAGCGCGCCGACGGCCTGGAACTCAACCCTGTGCTGCTAGGCGGCGCATTAGCGATGGGGATCGTCACCAGCTTGTTTGCCGCGATTATACCTGCTCGTGCGGCTGCTTCCGTCGACCCCGTCAAAGCGTTGCAGAAGGGCCGAAATCAAGCGCTAGGGGAAGGCGAGAGCCGGGTACGGCGCTGGGCGGCGCTGGCGTGCGCGGCGTCATCGGCGATCGCACTGATCTTCAGCCGTAACACCGTCATCTTCTATGCGGGCTTCGTGCTCAGCGGAATCACGGCGGTGCTGCTGGCGCCCAGCCTGACTTTGTGGCTATCGCGCGTGCTGCGGCCGGCGCTGGCGTGGGTGCGCCCGGTGGAGGGAACGCTGGCCGCCGATAGCCTGATTCAAGGACCGCGGCGCACATCCGGCACGGTCGCCGCGCTCATGCTGTCGCTGGCGTTGGTAATCGCACTGGGTGGACTCGCGCGGTCGAGCTACAATTCGTTGTCCGACTGGATGCGCATCGCGCTCAACCCCGACTTGTTCGTAACCACGGCGCAAAATCTTACGTCGCGAAACTTCGTATTCCCGGCGGCGCTGGGCGGCGGCTTGCGCGCGATTCCCGGTGTGGCCGAAGTTCAATCAGTCCGCAGCATTCGCGTAACGGTGAAAGGCGGCCCCGTGATGCTGGTGGCGCTGGACGTGGCTTCCGTGGAGCGCCGCGCGAAATTGCCGCCGGTCGAAGGTGACCAGGCCGACATGTACCGGCGTACCGAACGCGGCGAAGCTGTGCTGGCGTCAGAGAACTTCGTGCGCTTGCATGGCGGCAAACTCGGCGAAACCCTGGAGATCCCCGCCCCAGGCGGCACGCTGCGTCTGCCCATTGCCGGCATCGTGCGAGATTTCTCCGACCAGCAAGGTAGCCTCCTGATCTCTCGCGATGCTTATATCCGCGCTTGGCACGACGATTCGGTCAACGTGTTTCGCCTATATCTGACGCCCGGCGCGAACTCCCCGGAAGTTCGCCAGCGCATACTGGACGCTTTCGGACAACAGCAGCGCCTGTTCGTACTCACCAATAAAGATGTCCGCGATTACGTGACGCGCCTCACCGATCAATGGTTCGGACTCACCTATGTACAGATCGCGGTGGCGGTGCTGGTAGCCGTACTCGGCATCGTCAATGCGCTTACGGTTTCGATCACCGACCGCAGACGCGAACTCGGCGTGCTACAGGCCGTGGGTGGATTGCGCCAGCAGATCCGCCACACCGTATGGATGGAGGCCGCCGCGATTGGATTCATAGGGCTTGCGCTGGGGCTGCTGCTGGGGGCGGTGGAACTCTACTACGCAATTGAGATTTCGCGGCGCGATCTGGTGGGCATCGACATCGGCTACTCGTACCCCGTTGCGACCGCTCTGGCATTGGCTCCAGTGATTCTCGGGGCGGCGTTCCTGGCCGCCCTCGGACCCGCGGAAAGTGCTGTTCGTGGGTCGCTGGTGGAGGCTTTGGAATATGAATAGACTCCTCGCCGTCCTCCTGCTCGCAGCCACCTTCGCCGGCGCCCAGGAACCGCGGCAGATCATGGAAGAAGTTCAGCGCCGGCAACGCTCGGAGTCACAGCACTACGAAGGAACACTGGAGGTGATAGGCAACGGCGGCCGCATCGCCACCAAGCGTTGGGTTTTCGACCGTATCGGCGCCTTCGGCAATAGCAAGGGCATGTTACGGTTCACGGTGCCCGCGGAAGTGAAGGGCGTGGGGCTGCTGATCGTGAATCACACCGACCGCGCCAGCGATCAATGGTTGTGGCGTCCGAATATCGGTCGCGAACAGCGCATCGCCTTGCAGGACCGTTCAACCCGCTTCTTCGGCACCGACTTTAGCTTCGAGGACCTGGAAGAGCGCGACGTCGCGCAATTCGATTACAAGCTCATCGGCGATGAGAAAGACACTTGGAAACTGCAATCCACGCCGCGCAAATCTTCGCAATACACTTACGGATATCTGTGGGTGAAGAAGGACAATTACACCATCGTCAAGGTTGAATTCTACAACAAAAAAGGACTGGTGCGCGTGATCGACTACCGGGATTTCGAGCTCGCGAAGGGCATCTGGACGGCGCGCACTATTGAAGTCGCGGATGTGACTCGCAACAGCCGGACTACGCTTAAGTACGACAAACTGGAATACAATCTGCCGATGAAGGACGGCGATTTCACCCTCGACGCATTGCGGCGTGGACCATGACGGGGTTGTTGCTGCTGGCGCTGCTCACGCAGAACATTGCCCAGAATTTCGAACAGCGCGGCTTCATCGAAAATCAAGCGTTGTTCTATCCACAAACTGCACCCAACGACAGCGCGCAAGCCGTCGATCAGGCGGCGATCCGCTGGGAGGCGTCCTACAAAGTTGCGGCCTGGTTGAAATTGAATGGGGCGCTGGACGCGCGCGCCGATACTCACCGCCAAGTGGATCGCATCGCGCAACTGAGCCTGGATGACCGCACCAGGCAGCGCCCCGCTCTCTCCCTGCGCGAACTCAACGCGACGCTTCACAAAGGCAAGGTGACTGCTGAGTTCGGGCGGCAAATCATTCGCTGGGGCAAGACCGATATTCTCACGCCAACCGATCGTTTCGCGCCCAGGGACTACTTGAGCAGCGTGGTCGACAGCGATTTTCTGGCCGTGCCGGCAGCGCGGATTACGATCGCCGGAGCGAATGACTCGTTGGATGCGATTTGGCAACCCTGGTTCACGCCCAGCCGCACGCCCTTGCTCGATCAGCGCTGGACCGCGCTGCCGCCCGAGTTGAACGGCGTCATGATTGTCGACGCCGGCGCGCGCTATCCCGGCCGCGGACAGTATGGCCTGCGCTGGAATCACATTGCGCCGCGCTACGAGTATTCATTGTCGTACTTCGATGGCTTCAACAATCTCCCATTGTTCGCCGCAAGTTTCGATCCTGCAACCGCCACGGCACGCACGCAGCGCTTCTATCCCAGCATGCGCATGTACGGCATCGACGCGGCGATTCCCTTGCCGTGGCTGACGGTGAAGGGCGAGGCCGGATACTTCACCAGCACCACGCCCGGTGAACAGCATTACATTCTTTACGTGATTCAAGTGGAGCGGCAGGTGAAGGAATGGTCGCTGGTCGGAGGTTATGCGGGTGAGGCAATAACGGGAGGCGCAGCCAATCCTCTCAGTTTCACCCCGGACCGTGGCTTCGCCAAGTCGTTCGTCGGCCATGGGACGCTAACCATTGATGTGAACCGCAGCCTGACGGTCGAAACCGCTGTGCGCTCCGCAGGCTCCTTTGCGCGTTTCGAATATTCACAGGCCTTCGGTGAACACTGGCGGGTTACGCCAGGAGTTGCCTGGATTCGCGGCGACATGGCGGATTTTCTGGGCCAGTATCACCGCAATTCCTATGCGTCGCTCGCCGTCCGCTATAGTTTCTAGATAGGTGCCACCTAGGTGAGAGCCCTCTTCGCCCTGTTATTCGCAACCCGCGTGTTCGCCCAGGAATTCGGCCACCTGGAGGTCCAGCGCGTCGTCGCCAATCTCCACTTTGCGGAAGGACCGGTGTGGTCCTACGACGGGTTCCTGGTGTTTAGCGACACCGTAGTGGATAAGCTCTTCAAGGTAATTCCCGGTGGCGCGGACCAGGTATTCGCCGAGCGCGCAGGCGGCGCCATAGGCAATGCGTATGACGCCGAGGGGCGGTTGTATAGCTGCGAATTTCGCCAACGCAGGGTAACCCGCACACTGAAGAATGGCAAAGTCGAAGTGCTGGCGGCGCGTTTCGAAGGAAAACGATTCAACGCTCCTAACGATATCGTGGTGCGCCGCGATGGTCAGGTTTATTTCACGGACCCGGCGTTTGGCGCGCAGCAGGATACCCGCGAGCTGGATTTCTACGGAGTCTACCATCTCACGCCCAAGGGCGAGCTCGAATTGGTGGCCAAATGGAGAACACGCCCCAACGGAATTGCGCTTTCTCCGAATGGGCGCACGCTTTACGTTTCGGACTCGGACGAGCGCAACGTGCGTGCTTACGACCTGGACGGGAAGGGTGCAGCGTCGAAGGAACGTATCGTGGTGGATAAGATCGACGGCGTGCCGGACGGGCTGCGCACCGACGAGAACGGGAACCTGTACGTGGCTGCGAACAAAGTCTACGTGTACGGGCTATCGAATGACCCCGCGAAACTGTTGGGCGAAATCCCTCTCGCGGAGACTCCATCGAATTTGGCGTTCGGCGACGCCGACATGGAAACGCTTTACATCACGGCGCGGACTTCGGTGTATCGTGTGCGGTTGGGCGTGAAAGGAGCGTTACCTTATTAGCCGCCAATATCCGCAATACCCGCTGCTCGGCGTCGGCGCCATCATTTTCGATGGAGCCACTGTGCTGCTGGTGGAGCGGGCGGGCGAGCCGCTGAAAGGCTGGTGGTCCATCCCCGGGGGCCTTCTCGAAACCGGTGAAAAACTCGAGGATGCAGTGCGCCGCGAGACTCTCGAAGAGACCGGCCTGCGCGTGGAAATCGTGTATCGCTTCGATATCTTCGAGCGCATCATGCGCGATGCCGAGGGGCGCGCCGAGTATCACTACGTGCTGGTGGATTTTGTCTGCAAAGTGACCGGCGGCGAACTTGTCCCCGGCGACGACGTCAGCCGCGTCGAGTGGGTGCCCTGTGCTCGCTTGCGCGATTACAGAGTTACCAGCGGAACGATAGAGGCAGTGGAGCGAGCATACGCCCATGAACTCAGAGCCCGTTCTTGAATTCGAAGCGCTGCGCGCCCTGGCCGGCCGGTACGTGCGCAGCGCGCTGGGACGCGGGGAACTGGAGTGCGTCGCCCCATCGAACGATCGCGATGCGATTGAAACCGCGCTCGCCGAGACCGCCGAAGGCATGGCATACCTGCGCGCGGCTGGGCAGCCGCAAGCGGCTTCGCGGGGCGCGGCCATTCGCATCAGCTTTACGGATATAGCCGATCCCGCCAGCGCTGTTGCCCGCCTCCGCATCGAAGGGGCGACGCTCGAAGCCGCGGAGATCTATGAGCTGACGCGACTGCTGGATCTGGCCGCCGAGGCGCGCGGAGTATTGGTCGCCGCCGGCCAGCGATTCCCCCGCTTGGCGGCGCACGGTGGCGCGATCGCCGATTTGCGCGAGCTGGCGCAGGAGTTGAGCGGCAAGATTCTCCCCGGCGGCATACTGGCGGATCACGCGAGTGTCGCGCTGGGACGGCTGCGGCGTGACATCGAAAAGCAACGCCAGGGTATCCAGCATTCGCTCGAACGCTTTTTGCGCGCGCATCATGCGGACGGCACGCTCCAGGAGGATTTTGTCACCATCCGCAATGACCGCTTCGTGGTTCCCGTAGTCACCGGCCGCGAGCGGCGTGTCGATGGCGTGATTCACGGAGCCAGCGGCAGCGGCCATACGCTTTTCGTGGAGCCGCTCGAAACCATTGAGCTCAACAACGAGCTGGTGCGACTCACCGAAGAGGAGGCGCGTGAAGTCCACCGCATCCTGCGCGAATTCACCGCCCGCCTGCGAACGCGCGCGCCCGCAATCGCCTCCACCACCAAGGCTCTGGCGCGCCTGGAGCTGATTTTCGCCAAGGCCGAATTTGCGCAAACTTTTAACTGCGTCGTCCCGCGCATCAGTCCGGACGATCGCCGCCGGCTCATCTTGCGCGAGGCCCGTCATCCACTGCTCGAAGACATTTTGCGCAAGCAACAAAAAGCGGTGGTGCCGATCACTTTCGATCTAGATCATGAACAGCGTACGCTGCTGATCAGCGGTCCGAATACCGGAGGCAAGACGGTAACGCTCAAGACCGCCGGGCTACTGGCTCTGATGGCACACGCGGGCCTGCCTGTCCCCGCTGCCGACGCCGAGTTCCCGTTATTCGACGAAGTGCTGGCGGACATCGGCGATCACCAATCGATTCAGGAGAGCCTCAGCACGTTCTCAGCACACATCGTCTCAATCCGCTCGATGCTGGAGCACGCCACGCCGGATTCGCTGGTTCTCATCGACGAGCTTGGCCGGGCCACAGACCCGGAGGAGGGTGGCGCATTGGGCGTCGCGGTGCTTGACGCGTTCTGCGGACGCGGCGCGTTCACGGTGGCCTCCACGCACCTGCTGGCGCTCAAGCTTTACGGCGCTTCAACGGCGGGAGTCCGCAACGGCTCCATGGGCTTCGACGATGCCACACTCGAGCCCACTTATGTTTTGCGCCTCGGTGCGCCCGGAAAATCCGCGGGACTCGACATCGCCAGCCGCCTGGGCCTGGATCCCGCCCTGATCCAGGACGCCCGCGCCCGTATGACCACTACCGAGCGCGATATCGCACACTTTTTGAGCGAGATGCACCAGCGCCTGGATGCGCTCGAGAGAGACCGCTCTGCGGTTGCCGAGAGGGAGCGCACGCTCGCCCTTCGCGAGCAGTCCCTTGAGCAAAACTGGGAGAAGAAATACGCCGCTAGAATTCGCGATTTGGAACAGCGCGCTTCCGAGCTCTCCGCGCAATTCGAAAAGCAGGCCCAGGAGACCATCGGCGACCTCAGCCAAAAGGCCCGCGTGAAGATCGCCAAAACGCGCCGCGAGTTCCAGGAGGCCGTCGAAACCGCGATTGAAAGCGCAGGACCGCCAGCGGCGCTCGCGTCTGCTGCCCCGCCGAGGCTGAAGCTGACAGAAGGCGCTCGCGTCCGCCTCAAGAATATTCGCCAGCCCGCCACGGTGCGCCGCATTCTCGCGAACGGGTTTTTGGAAGTCGACGCCGGTTTTCTGCGGATGCAAGTGGCGCCGACGGAGGTCGAGGAAGTGCTGCCTCCTGTGGGCGCGCCCGCCGCTCGACCACCGGTTTCCTTCCGTCAGGGGCCGAGCTTTGACGGTTCCTTCCGTGAGATCAATCTCATCGGGCAGCGTGCCGAAGAAGCTTGTCAGCAGGTGGATAAGTTGCTGGATAGCGCCGTGCTAGCCGAGGTGGACCGCATTCGTATCGTCCACGGCCACGGTATGGGGATTTTAAAGCGTGCCATTGCCGATCTGCTGGCACGCCATCCGCATGTGGAAAAGTTTTACGTCGCCTCGCCGGAGGAAGGCGGTTCCGGCGCGACGATCGTGGAGTTAAAAACGTGAATCGCGAATGGGTTCGCAAGTACTGCCTGTCGCTGCCCCACGTTACCGAGCAAGTGCAGTGGAAAATCGATCTGGTGTTTAAAATCGGCGGCAAAATGTTCGCCCTACTGGTGCTGGAGCCGCACGCTATTTGTCTCGCATTCAAGTGTTCGCCCGAGGATTTTGAGGAATTGATCGAGCGGCCGGGGGTTATCCCAGCGCCCTACATCGCGCGCGCAAAGTGGGTCGCGCTCGAAACTTTCGATGCCATGCCACGCAAGGAACTGGAGCCGCGGTTAAAACGAGCCTATGAACTGGTCTTCGCGAAGTTGCCGAAAAAGACCCAGCGCGAATTGGTTTAGCGAAATGGGCTAAGCGGCTTTCGCGGGCGAGGACGCGGCCACCAGCGCCTGTTGCCTTTGCCACGCCAGCTTGCCCTGGTATTCTTCCCACAAAGTGCTGAACCCCGCCCAATAGTAGCCGCCTACGAATAGCAACTGGAAGGGCACCGCCAGGTAGTTGTAAGATTCAATCGCAAAGGCCGTCATCCCCAGAAAGTATGTGCCTACGGCGAGCTCCGCATAGGGCAGCCAGCCGCTGCGGCGGCGATATTGAATGTTCTCAAGCTTTACCTTCTGCGTGCCGCCAATCGCATACTTTGGAGTGCGCGCGAAACTAGTCTGGTAGCCGAAGATCGCCTCCAGCACGGAGCGCGTGTTAATGATGGTGAGAGCCACGCCAGCGGCCATCAGCGCCGGCAGAAACAGAAACGCCCGCTTCCAGTTCTTGGGAAAAATTTCCCGGTGCGCCACCACATAGAATGCAGAAATTGACCAGAACGAGGCAATGATCAGCGGCAGGTCGATGGTCAGCATCTGGAACCAGCCCATGTAAAAGCGCACGATCATCACCGGGAGCATGAGCGCACTCACGATGATCATCAGCGGATAGGAGATGTTCGGCGTCAAATGGAAAAACGCCTCAATCTTCACTTTCCGGGGCGCGTCCGACTTCAGGATAGTCGGCAATAGTTTGATCGCCACCTGCGTCAGACCCTTGGCCCAGCGCGATTGCTGCACCTGGAAGCCGTAAGTCTCAACCGGCAGTTCCGACAAGCACTCGATCGAAGGTACGTACACGAACTTCCAGCCCTTCAACTGCGCCCGATAGCTGAGATCGGAATCCTCGGTGAGCGTGTCATGCTGCCACCCGCCGGCATCATCGATCATGGAGCGCCGCAGAATCCCCGCAGTCCCGTTGAAGTTGAAGAAACGTCCGCCGCCCGATCGGGCCACGTGCTCCAGCACAAAATGGCCGTCCAGCAACATGGCTTGCACTTCGGTAAGCAGGTTGTAGTGCCGGTTCAGATAGCCCCAGCGCGTCTGCACCATGCCGACCTTGGGATCGGCGAAATAATCCACTGTGCGCCGCAGGAAATCGACCGGCGGGATGAAATCGGCGTCGAATATAGCCACGATCTCGCCGGTGGCGGTCTGTAGGCCATTTTGCAGCGCACCGGCTTTGTAGCCATGGCGATGGGTTCGATGGATGTACTCGATCGGCAGCCCGGCGGCCTGATACTCAGCCACCAGAGCGCGCGTGAAAGGATCGGTCGAGTCGGTTGAGTCGTCCAAAACCTGAATTTGCAGGAGCTCGCGCGGATAGTCGATCTTGCTGGTTTCTTCGAGCAGCCGCTCCACCACGTATTGCTCGTTGTAAAGCGGCAACTGAATCGTCACCCGCGGCAACTGTTCAAACTTTTGCGGGGCCTCTGTCGGCATCTGCTTGCGGTACTTCATGTACCCGCGAATCATGTGATACCGGTGCAGGCCGTAAAACGAAAGCACGACCAGTACGGCGAAATACGGTACCAGGATGGCGTAGTCGAAGGGCTGGAGCCGGTAGATGTCCGTGAAGGTGTTGTCAAACAGGGCGTCGACCAGCTTGCCGGCGCCCGAGAAAATACTGCTGGCCAGCAAGAATGCGGGAGTCGTCAAAAAGGTCGGCATGTGGCGGCGACTAACTTTTATCGTAGCAATTTTGTGGCCTCGCCGAAGAGGGCAGACTGAGAAGCCATGAACTGTGGGCACAAGCTGCCAGACGGCGCAGTCTTTTTGGCCAGTCGAGATATAGCGCAAAAGAAAGTTGGTGCGGGCGGAGGGACTTGAACCCTCACGGACCTTGCGGTCCAACGGATTTTCTTGCCCTCTACGGCTTTCGCCGCCCCCGCTGCACGACAGCAAGGTTTGGGGTCTGGACTATCCCTTCACCATGTCCCGGACGGTTCCGGGATGTTAGGTGCTGCCCGTCTAGTCTCTACACCTTCCCGGCCGTTTCGGCCGGGCTTGGCTCGGGATCGCCAGGTTACAGGGTTCCCCGACTTTGAGCAGTTCTGTTCCGCCGGTTTCCCGGCGGGCACTCAAGTTTTCGCTTAAGTCCGATGCGTCTGCCGATTCCGCCACGCCCGCATGGCATAAACAAGGTAGCACGAAACACGGCTGACCCCAACGGACTTTT
>DATJEI010000186.1:0-26334 GCA_035496735.1 Bryobacteraceae bacterium
GAAGCTACCCCGCTGGTCGTCGATGGGATGATGTATGTGACCCAGGCTCCCAACGACGTGGTGGCGCTCGACGCCGCCACCGGCGAGATCAAGTGGCTCTACTCCTACTCGGTTTCGCGCGACGCTCGCCCCTGCTGCGGACGCATCAACCGCGGCCTCGCCATTCTCGGCAACACGCTTTACATGGGCACCATCGACGCCCACCTCATCGCACTCGACGCTCACGATGGCAAAGTCCTGTGGGACACGGAAGTCGCCAAAGCCACTTCCGGTTACGCGCTGACGCACGCCCCGCTGATCGTCAAAGACAAGGTCATCATGGGAGTCGCCGGCGGCGAGTTCGGCATCCGCGGTTTCATTGCCGACTTCAACGCCTCCACTGGAAAGGAAGCCTGGCGCTTCTACACTATCCCCGGCAAGGGCGAGCCCGGCAACGAAACCTGGGCCGGCGATTCCTGGAAAACCGGAGGCTCCTCCGTCTGGGTCACCGGCTCCTACGATCCCGATCTCAATCTGACTTACTGGGGCATCGGCAACCCCGGTCCCGATTGGAATGGCGACCACCGCGCCGGCGATAACCTCTATAGCGATTGCGTGGTCGCCCTCGACGCCGATACCGGCAAGCTCAAGTGGTACTTCCAGTTCACGCCACATGACAATTTCGATTACGACGCCGTGCAAGTGCCGGTGCTCGCCGACATCCAGTGGCCCGGCGCCGCAGCCCCCGCCGGACCGCGGAAAGTCATGCTGTGGGCCAACCGCAACGGCTACTTCTACGCGCTCGACCGCACCACCGGCAAGTTCCTTCTGGGCAAGCCGTTCGTGAAAGTGACGTGGTCCACCGGACTCGACGAAAGCGGCCGCCCGATGCGCATCAACTCCGTGGAACCCACCGAGGCCGGCACTGACATTTACCCCAGCCAGACCGGCGGCACCAACTGGTATTCGCCGTCCTTCAGCCCGCGCACCGGGTTGTTCTACGTGTCCGCCTGGGAGCACGTGCACGGGAAATTCCAGAAAGTCGACGCCCCTTATGAAGAAGGGAAGCGCTTCTCCGGAGGCGGCGTTCAGCCCACTCGAGGCGGAACCCGCGGTCCGCAGGTAACCAAGGTGAGCCCGGAGGACGGCTTCGGAGTGGTCCGCGCCCTCGACCCCAAAACGGGCGAGCTTAAGTGGGAATTTCCCATGCCGGACGTCACCGCCAGCGGTATCCTGACCACCGCCACCGATGTGCTCTTTACCGGCGGACGCCAGGGTTTCTTCCACGCGCTCGACGCACGCACCGGCAAACTGCTGTGGAAGGTCGCGGCGGGCGGTGAAATCGCCATGGGCCCGATGACGTATGAGGTGAACGGCAAGCAGTACGTGGCCTTCGCCGCAGGAAGTTCGCTTTTCACGTTCGCGCTGAAGTAATCGTGTAGACCTTCGGACGCGCGTTACCCGGGCGAAGTGGATTCCGGGCGCCCTTTTGTGTGCATACCGCGTGACGTTGCCGAGGCAACTTGTGTAGACTTATGTCGGATGCGTTCCTTCACGGGGCTACAGACTTGTTGCACACTGCTGCTGGCCTTTCTGTTAGCACCGTTCCAGCACGTTCATACCGGGAGCGGGGCTGGCGATCACCACCATTCGGAACTTATTCATGCTCATTTTCATGGTTTTCCAGCGTCAAGCGGGGACCATCACCACGGCCGAGAACTTCGGGATTCCGACGACGATCACGCCGCAGCTTGGTCGCTCGATACGTTCACCCTGGAGCTAACAGCTAGTCTCGCGCCGTTCGTCCCCTCTCGTGGAATTGTTCTTCGGTTTGTTCCCTCCTTGACTCTCCAGCCTGTAGAGGTCGTCGAGGAATGTGGCCACGACCCGCCCTGCATCGACCGTTCTATTCCAAGATCCCCTCCTTCCTAACCTTTCCTAAAAACTAGCATTCGTGTGTCCGGGCTTGGCGTGTCATTTCCCCGAGCGCCCGGCCATATTTTTGTGAAGGTTGCGAAGGAGTCACGTGAGAAGAAAATTTTGTTTTCTGGCGCCAGTCTTTCTTGTCGGTTTGAACACCGATCTCTGTCAGGCGCAGGCGCCGCTCAGCCAGGAAGAAGCCGTCAATAAGGCGCTGCAATCGCGTGCTTCACTCAAAGCCGAGGCCGAGCGGGTGTTTAGCGCTGAAGGGATGAAGAAACAAGCCGGGATTCGGCCGAATCCGGAGTTCCAGTTTCAGAACGAGAATCTCCGGCCGGGCCAAAGCTATGGTCGCGACGTAGATACGCTGGCAATGATCAATCAGCCGCTCGACGTCTTGGGAAAACGAAAGCAGCGAATCGCATTCGCTAGCGAGGGCGTGAACCGGACCCAAGCGGAGTACCAGTTGGTCCGCTGGCAGGTCGTCCAACGCGTGAAGCTCGCGTATTGGGCTGCGCGTGGCTCGCAGGAAGTAAGGGACGTACTCAAGACGACCGTTGATAATTTCCAGAAGATCATCGATTACCACGCCGCCCAACTCAGTGTGGGTGCGATCGCCGAGCAGGATCTTCTCCGGGTCCGTCTGGAAGGCGAACGATTAAAGATTGCCGCTAACCTGGCGGCCATCGAAGCCAATCGCACGCGGATCGAGCTTCTCAAGGAGATGGGCCAGACAAATTTCGCCGACGTGACGCTCACGGAGCCGCTGGTATTGGCTTCCCAGGTGGTGCCAATTGGCGTCGAACAGGCGCTGGCCCAGCGCATCGAAATCAAAGTAGCCCGCGCAGCGCTGGAACAGTCGAGAGCCAATGCAAAGCTTCAGGACGTATTAGCCCGACCCGATTTGAATGTCACTTACGGCTATAAGAGAACGCAATTACCTGATACGACGGCTGGCGTGAACACTGCAATTGTGTCGCTGCGCGTGACGCTTCCCGCCAGCGACAAAAATCAGGGAAACCGCATCGCGGCAGAGGCGGACATCCGCCGCGAGCAGCAACTGCTGGCAGCAGCGGAGGCAGAAGTGCGGGCAGACTATTACGGCGCGCTCCAGGAATACGAATCGAGGCGGGCTGAATTCCTCAATACTCTGCAGCCGTTTCGCGAACACGCAGGGAATCTGTCGGAGATCGCAGCGGCGGCGTATGCGGAGGGCGGCACGGACCTGCTTCGTTTGCTGGATGCCGAACGCGCCCGTTTGGACGCGGAACTGGCGTGGACACGCGGATTGGTGGATTACCGGCAAAGCATCGTCAGATTAGAAGCCGCCGAAGGGGTGGGTCAATGAGACATGGCGCAATGAGACGTGAACCAATGAGACGTGAACCAATGAGACGTGAACCAGTGAATAGATGCGACGTACTTTTCCTGATTGCTGCATTCCTGTGGTTAGCTGCATGCACCGGTCCGAAGGCTTCGACGGAGATCGCTGCCGCGAAGGAAGCCAAGTCAAGTCCGGAGGAAGTAGTTCTTTCACCAGATCAGCAATCGGCGGCGATGATCGAGACTCAAGCCGCCGCGCTTTCTCGGGAGCCCGATATGCTGCGAGTGAAGGGGCGCATCGTGCTGGCAGACGACCGCACATGGAGGGTCGGGGTCCGCACGGTGGGGTCGGTCGTGGCAGTCTACGCAGGCCTGGGCGATTACATCCATAAGGGGCAGGTGCTCGCGCGCTACCACGCCGATGAAGTGCGGGACTCCCGAGCCCAGTACCGCGCCGCGGTTTCTGAGCTGGATCGTGCAAAATCCGCCGCGTTGCAAGCTCAGCGCAATCGTGATCGAGCACAGAGGCTGCTGGAATTGAAGGCTGGCTCCGTGCAGCAGGTGGAGCAGGCGCAGCTAGATCTAATGACCGCCCAGTCCGCGATCAAGAAGGCCCAGATAGAAGTTGATCGCGGCCGCGACCTTCTGGAAGACGACCTGCGCGTGCCCGCCGATCCACCGGCTAATAGAGCAGACGAGACCGAAGATGAAGTACCAATCTTAGCTCCGGCGGATGGCTACATCATCGAAAAGAACGTAACGCCCGGCAAGACGGTAGAGCTTTCTTCCGTTACGTTTGTCATTGGTGATCTCTCGAGGGTTTGGATGTTGGCCTCCGTGCGCCAGGAGGACCTCGTTAAACTTCGCGCAGGGCAATCGGCCTTCGTGACTCTGCCTGGTGCGGAGGAGACGCGAATTGCAGGCAGGATCGCCAATCTGGGACAACAATTCGACTCCGAAACGCGAATGATGCAAGTCCGTATCGAACTGAACAATGCCGCCAACCGGCTGCGGCCCGAGATGCTGGCGAACGCGGAGATTCCCATCGGCGGGCGCGCGCCCACGCTGATGGTGCCATCCGATGCCGTTCAGCAGGTGAATGGTCAGGATGTAGTCTTCATACGGACTGCAGCCGACCGGTTCGCGGTGCGCCCTGTAAAGGTCGGCGAAACGTCCGGCGGCAAGACACCGATTCTGGATGGGATCGTAGCGGGAGATCAGGTTGCAATTCGCGGCACTTTCATTCTGAAGTCGCAACTTCTGAAGTCAACGCTGGAAAGCGAATAGGCCAAGGCATGCTCAATCGAATGATCGATCTCACGTTGACCTATCGATGGCTGGTACTCATCGGCATATTTGCGTTGTTGGGTGCAGGCGGCTACGCGCTTTATAGCATTCCAGTCGAAGCCTTTCCAGACCTTACGAATAATCAAGTGGTGGTGGTGACGAATGCGCCCTCCTTGCCACCCACTGAAGTAGAGCAACTCGTGACCTATCCCATCGAGCGGGTGATGCTTGGTCTGCCAGACAAGCTGGAGGTCCGGTCGCTGTCAAAGCTCGGCCTGTCGATGGTGACGGTAGTCTTCGATGATTCGGTGTCGATGTACTTCGCGCGGCAATTGGTCAGTGAGAGGCTGCAACAGATTTCTTCCATCCTGCCCCGCGGGATTCAGCCCACACTGGGGCTGCCGGCCACTGCCTTCGGAGAGCTGTATCAATACACGATCTCGGGTCCGATGAGCGCGATGGAATTGAAGGATCTCCATGAGTGGGTGATCAAGCCGCAGCTGCGCACGCTGCCGGGAGTCAGCGAAATCAACGCGTGGGGCGGGCAGACCAAGCAGTTTCAGATTGTGGTGGACCCCGCTTCGCTCGAGCAATATGGTCTCACTCTTCACGACGTAGCCACGCGGGTGCAGGACAACAATACGAATTTCGGCGGCGGCTACATCGAGCATGCCGGCGAGCAATATACGCTGCTCGGTACCGGGCGCGCTGTCAGCACGGGCGAGCTTGGCAACATTGTTCTGGTTTCAAAGAACGGCGCCTCTGTGCTGCTGCGTGACGTGGCTGAAGTGCGTGTGGGGGCCGCGCCTCCAGAGGGAGCCACGCTGCGCAATGGCGAAACGGTGTCCGGCATGGTCATCATGCTGAAGGGCGAAAACGGCAAGCAGCTCATCGAACGAGTGAAGGAGAAGATTGCGGCTCTGCGATTGCCCTCCGGCGTCAAGATCATTCCGTTCTACGATCAATCGTTCGTGATCGATGGGACTATTCATACCGTCGAGAAGAATCTGTTCGAAGGCTTCATTCTGGTGACGTTCGTGCTGCTCCTGTTTCTGGGCAACGTGCGGGCCGCACTGATCACTGCCGCCGTCATTCCTTTCTCCATGCTGATAGGTTTTCTCGGTATGCGATTGTTTGGCATTAGTGCGAATCTGATGAGTCTCGGAGCCATAGACTTCGGCATGATTGTGGATGGCGCGGTGGTCATGATGGAAAACTCGGTCCACCGTCTTCACGAACGGCACGAGGACTCGCCCCTGGAGGCCGTGCGGGATGCTGCCCACGAAGTCGCGAGGCCGATGATCTTCGCGGTGGTGATCATCATCGCGGTGTATTTGCCGATTCTGTTTCTGCAAGGCCTCGAAGGACGCATGTTTCGGCCCATGGCCATCACCGTCTGTTCAGCACTCGCGGGCTCGCTGCTTCTGGCGATGACGTTGGTTCCCATATTCGCCTCCTTTAGTCTGTGGGGAGTCGGGCGCGCGCGGCCCGCAAAGCAGGAAGACGGCTGGATGGACAGGCTCAGCCGCCTGTACGTCCGGGTTTTGACCTCTGCCATGGATCATCGCATTCTGTCCACCTCCGCCGCGGTTCTCGTGTTGGCTGTAGCGATAGGGTCACTCTTCTTTATCGGCACCGAGTTCATGCCCAAGCTCGACGAAGGCTCAATACTCGTGGAGACGCGGAAGCTGCCAGGCGTCTCACTGACAGAGTCCATCGCCATCAGCAAGAGAATCGAGGAGCGGTTGCGTCAGTTCCCGGAGATCGCTGATGTGGTGATTAAGATCGGGCGGCCGGACTTTGCAACTGAAGCCATGGGAATCAACGAAGGCGACACCTACCTTCTGCTGCATCCGATGGAAACTTGGAAGCGGTTTCATACCAAGGAAGCACTCATCGAGGCTGTCGCCAAAGAATTGGACACCATTCCAGGCGTTGCCTACAGCTTCACACAGCCCATGGCGATGCGCATCGACGAAACCATTTCGGGAGTCAAGGCGGATTTGGCGATCAAGGTATTCGGCGACGATTTTCGCGTCTTGGACGCGATTGGACAGCAGGTATTGCGCGCGGTTACCACGGTTCGCGGTGCTGCCGATCAACAAATGGAGATCACTTCGGGTGTCGCGGAACTGTCGGTGAGCGTGGACCGCGCTGCGCTTGCCCGTTACGGCCTGAACGTTACCGATGTCGAAGAAGCGGTGGCCAGCGGGGGGTCGGGTGACGTGATTTCCGAAGTGATCGATGGTCAAAAGCGCTACACTGTCGCCCTGCGGCTTGCTGAACGTTATCGAACGGACTCTGACGCCATGCGCAAGATCATGCTGCGTGCGCCCGGAGGAGAGCAGGTCCCCCTGGAGCAGGTGTCACGCGTGGAAGTGAGACGTGGTCCGGTGCTTGTCAATAGAGAGCAAGGGCAGCGGCGGATGGTTGTGATGTCCAACGTGCGCAATCGCGATCTGGGCAGCTTTGTGGCAGAAGTGCGCTCTAAAATCGACCGCGATATCGCGCTGCCGCCCGGATACTTCGTCGAATATGGCGGGCAATTTGAGAATCAGGAGCGCGCCACGCGGCGCCTCATGCTGATCGTGCCGGTTGCAATTACGCTTATCTTTGTTCTCCTATATCTTGCGCTTGCATCCGTCAAGCTGGCTCTGCTGGTGGTGGGCAACATACCGTTCGCCTTCGTGGGTGGGATAGCGGCGCTATGGTTTCGCGGGATGAATCTCAACCTATCCGCCTCCATAGGTTTCATTGCGCTCTTCGGCGTGGCGATGCTGAATGGCGTAGTTCTGGTGAGTTCGATTAAGCAACTGCTGGAAGCCGGCTATGGTTCCCGGGACGCCGTACTTGCCGGTTCGCGCCGCAGGCTGCGCCCCGTGCTCATGACCGCCTTCGTCGCCAGCTTCGGCTTCATTCCCATGGCGATTTCCACGTCGACTGGCGCCGAAGTGCAACGGCCCCTGGCGAGCGTGGTTATTGGCGGCCTGGTTAGTTCTACAATCCTTACTCTTTTTTTGTTGCCGTTGCTATACGAGTGGACTGCCCGGACGATGAGCCCGAGTGGCCGCCAGCCCGGTAAGTGAGGTCGAACCGGATGGCCGTTTAGTCGGAGACACGTGATGGGGGTAAACTATCCGGTATCGCTGATATGCAGAAGCGGATCAGGATGGTTTCCCGACGGACGGTAATGCTGGGCGCTCCTTTGGCGTGCGCGGGAATGTTGCGTGGAGCGAATGAAGCCGTGAGCGAGTTCATTTTTGACTCCGCACCGTTCCCTTCGTGTCATGCATCGACGGTGGTGGAGTTGGCGAATGGCGATTTGATGTCCGCGTGGTTTGGCGGCGCCGGCGAGGGCAAGCCGGATGTCGCCATCTGGGCTTCCCAGCGTACGGCCGGGAAATGGGCAGAACCCGCCGAGATGGTTCGGGAATGGCAGACTCCCTGCTGGAACCCCGTGCTCTTCTACACGAAGGACCGCCGCCTGTGGCTGTATTACAAGTTTGGAACCTCGCCATCTCAATGGACGGCGGGGCGGAAGTACAGTGATGACCACGGGAAGTCGTGGTCGGCGGTAGAGCATCTGCCGGCGGGAATTTATGGACCGATTCGGGCGAAACCTCTGGTGATGGAGGATGGCACCATTGTCAGCGGCACTTCCGTCGAGAGCTACCGGAGTTGGGCCGCCTGGATCGAGAGGAGCACGGACGGCGGAAAGACATTCTCGCGCATTGGGCCGATTACAGTGCCGGATATGAGTGGTGGTTCCGATGATGGCAAGTCGACGCGCGGTTTGATTCAGCCTTCAGTGATTTCGTTGGGCGGCAAGAAGCTGCGCATGTATGCCCGATCAACGCAGAACATCGGACGCGTGTGCGTGGCGGATTCGGCGGATGCAGGCGTGACGTGGTCACAGGCTCGCCCCTTGGATATCCCGAACCCGAATTCGGGGATTGACGCGGTGGCTCTGCGGGATGGCCGGGTGGTGCTGGTTTATAACAACACTGCCAAAGGACGGTCGCCGTTGAATCTGGCGGTGAGCCGGGATGCGGAAAAATTCACGATGTTCCGCACGCTGGAGGATGCCCCGGGGGAGGAATTCTCGTATCCGAACGTGATTCAGGGTGCTGACGGGGATCTCCACATCGTCTATACATGGCGGCGAAAGAAGATCCGGTATGTGAAGTTGGCTTTAGCGGACGTGCCGAAGTAGTTGCTTTAGTGGATTAACCGCCAAATTTCCTGCGCGCAGCACACTGGCTTCATCGGAGGTTCGCAGCGGAAGGTTTCACTTCCCAACCAGGTGTTCGACGTCGCGGTTGTTCTCTGCGCAGACATACTCCAGCACGTCGACGCCCTTCGGGGCTAGCGAGCTGACTCTCTTCAACGTCCAGGGTTTCTTGAACGCACTGGGATCGTCGAATGTGATCTCGCGCTCCAGATGCCCCAGGTCCGGACGGCGAAACCGTTCGATCACGTGTAATTTCTCGGTCTGCGGATAGCTGCCAAAAGCGATCCAACCCCGGTCCGTGAGGCCGACCGTATCCACTACCAAGGTGTCGCCCTCCCAGTGACCCACCGAATGGCCCATATAGGAAGGATTGGGATCGTCGGGATGGTGGCGTCCATCCAGGTAGATCTGGCGCGTCGGATCGTTGTTCTCTTCGACAATCACCAGCACGTCGCGGCTCTGAACAAATCGATAAGGTCGCAAAGTGCCCGAAGCCCCTAAGCCGGTTGGCAGGCAATGCGCCCCGGGGGAGTCAATATTCCGATTCTCCCTTCGTTTCTTTGCAATTGCCTCCGCCCACGGAAGCGGGTCGGGAGGCTGACCTTCCGGACGGTGAATGCCGGCCAGCCAGACCCCGCTCAGATCTGGTTTTCCCTCGCGCGTGCGAGGGGTGCGGCCGGTTGGGGCGGGCTGACTGGCGATCAATTTCACGAAGTCATCGCCTCCGTCGCCGAGAGTGTTGAGTTGGGTGTCACTCAGATGAATGTCGAAGTGGACCGCTTGCCCCGCTTGTACCTGGATATCTTTCTGCCGGAACGGGAGGAATAAGGGTGGAAACTCAGCCGACAGTTCGTATACGCCGGGGGGCAGCGAAGCAATCGAGTAGCTGCCGTCCGCCGCGCTCTCGGTCGAAAACGACGCGTCCGTCGCGCTGTTCTTGACGAGAATGGCCGCTTTCGGCACTGGATTGCCGCCCGAAACCGTCACGATTTTCCCTCTAATCGTGCCGGTCTGCGCAAATGTGGCCACCGCCGTCGCAAGCGTCAAACTCAAGAGCAGGCTAGCTTTCATTTCTGTTCCCATCCCGGCAGTTCTATTTGCAGAACGTGTAGGTAGTGTATCAGTTTGGGTTCTAATGACATCGACTTACTTGCCGGCTACTCGGCTGCCCAGCCAAACCGCCACAGTCAAGTTTCACATCGCGCGGCGCAAATTCTTCCCGCCGCTATACTAAAGACTTGTGAATAAAGTCGTCGCCACCGCGGACGAAGCTGTCGCCGATATCCATGATGGCGCCACCATCATGTTCGGCGGCTTCGGACTCTGCGGCATCCCCGAAAATCTGACGCTTGCGCTGGTCCGGAGAGGCGTCAAGCACCTGCACACCATCGCCAACAACGTCGGCATCGACGGTTACGGAACCGGCCGCCTGCTCGAAGCCGGCCAGATCGCGTCGCACACCGGCAGCTACGTCGGCGAAAACAAGCTACTCGAAAAAATGGTGCTCGCCGGCACTCTGAATCTGAAGCTGCTGCCCCAAGGAACTCTGGCGGAGGCCATCCGCTCGGGTGGCGCGGGCATCCCGGCTTTCTTCACTCCCGCCGGCGCCGGTACGCTGGTCGCCGAAGGCAAGGAAGTGCGCGAATTCGATGGCCGCCAGTATCTCCTGGAGCGCGCCCTCACCGCCGACTTCGCCATCATCAAAGCCTGGAAGGGCGACCGCCTCGGCAACCTGGTCTATCGCAAGGCCGCCCGTAACTTCAACCCGATCATGGCCACCGCCGGCGCCATCACCATCGCCGAAATCGAACACCTGGTCGAACCCGGCGAGCTCGATCCAGACCATATCGTCACCCCCGGCATCTACGTTCACCGCGTGGTGGTGGGCGAGCGCTTCGAAAAACATATCGAGCGCCGGATTCTGCGGGAGCAGGCCACATGAGCCCCGCTGCCGCTCCTCTCACCGATCACCAGAAGCGTGAACGTATCGCCCGCCGCGTCGCGCATGAACTGCGCGACGGCTTCTACGTCAACCTGGGCATTGGCATACCGACCATGGTTTCGAACTACGTGCCGCCGCACTTCGACGTCATCCTGCAATCGGAGAACGGCATGCTGGGCGTGGGGCCTTATCCCGAGGAAGGGTGCGAGGACGCCGACATCATCAACGCTGGCAAAGAGACCGTTACCGAGCTGCCCGGCACTTCCTACTTCTCGAGCGCCGAATCCTTTGCCATGATCCGCGGCCGGCACATCGACCTCAGCGTGCTGGGCGCGATGCAAGTCGACGAGAAAGGTGATCTCGCCAACTGGATGATCCCCGGCAAAATGGTCAAAGGCATGGGAGGCGCGATGGATCTTGTCGCCAGCGCCCGCCGCGTCATCATCGCCATGGAGCACACGACCAAGACAGGCGCGCCCAAGATTCTGCCCAAGTGCACGCTGCCCATCACCGGCCTCAAAGTGGTGGACACGATCGTCACGGAGCTAGCCGTGATTCAGGTCACGCCCGAAGGCCTCGTACTCGAAGAGATCGCTCCCGATACCACCGTCGAAGAGGTCCAGAAGGCCACCGCAGCGAACTTAATCGTCAAGCAGCCCGTCAAGACCATGCAGCTTTAACTTTTGTTACGGCTCGCAACTGGAAGCGCACTGCGTTAAGCGTTGTAAGCATTCGGCCCAGGGGTCTCGGGGGCGAGCCGGCCGCAAGTTCTATCTGCGTTCATCGGTTCCCATCTGCGAGCCAGGCTCTTCGGCTTAGTTCGTGACCGGCGGCCGCACGTACTTTTCGTTGATGTACTTGCCGGCCAGCTCGAGCGCGCCTTGCGTGTCGTCCTTGGTGCGCAGTGCCAGGCGATATTCGTTCACCGCGCGCTCGCGCTGATCGGTGACGTCGAAAATCTTTCCCAGGTTGATATGCGCCCACACTTCGGTCCACTTGGGCTCCAGATCGCCGTTCAGCACTTCGCGGAAACCGTTGGCGGCGGATTGATAATTGTTCTGCAGAAAGAACAGCTCGGCCACGCGATAGTGTGCCAGCGAGCTGTTGCGCTTCACGTCGATGGCCTTCTGATATTCCTTCAAGGCTTCCTGGAATTCACTCACTTCGGCGAACTGCTCTCCGCGCCGGATCGCTACCGCCACGCGCATGGTGTCGTCGAAACGCAGCACCTGTTGCTTGGGATCGAGCGTCACTGTCTTGGGCTTGCCGAACGTTTCCATCGCGAACTCCGAAGACGTGCCTACCACTTCGATGGTCTTTTCTTCCGGATTGCCTTCGGTTTCGACGTGCAACGTCACCGGCATGCGGAAAGTATCCAGATCCTGCGAGACCTTGCCCATCACGCGAAAGCCCTTCTGCGTGCGGAACACCGTGTATTCCAGCTTGAATTCAGGCGCGCCGCTGGATTCGATCCACTGCACGAAGAAACCCTGCAGGCTTTGCCGGGCGAACTCCTCGGCGAGTTTGCGGAACTCGTCGGTGTTCACGCTCTTCCAGGCGTAACGCTCCGGCAGAGCCCTCAGGATCTTTATGAAATTGTCTTCGCCCGCAATCAGCCGCAGCATGTTCAGAACCGCCGCGCCTTTGCTGGCCGTGGCTGCCCAGAATTCCGGCGAATAATCCTCTAGACGAGCCGATTGAATCAGCGGCGGCTGATCCACGGTTAGCGCCTCCACATAGGTATCGTGAATCTCGGCGTCAAGCGCGCTCGGGCCGTTTACGTGCTCCAGGTAGAGAATCTCCGAGTAACGCGCCAAGCCATTTTCGATCCACATGTGGTTGCGCGTCGCCGGCGAAACCATTGCGCCCCACCATTGCCGCGATACTTCGTTGGCCACCAGCTTCATGTTGACCTTCTGGCCCATGGCCTTGGGCGCGAAGAAAATCAATCCCGGAGCATCGTACCCGTTGGGCGCGCCGTCCTCGGTTTCAACCACAGTCAGGTCTTTCCGCGCCGGCAGTCCGAAAGTTCCGGTGAAGAACGTCATCGCCCTGCCGATTTCGCCGCCGTAAGCCTGCGCCATGCTTGCGGCTTTCCGCAGGTAAAATTTGGTCGATACGCCTTCCGCGGAGACCATATCTGGCTCGCCCCGCACGATGGCGATGCTGCCCGGGAACGACGCCTGTTCGAATTGATAGCGCTCCGTGTGCATGCCCGCGGGCGCATTCGCATCCGATTGACCGTTGCCGCTCGCGACGACCCTGTATCCGTCGGGCACCGTCACGCGGAAATCCGACGCGAAGCGATCCGCCGTATAGTCGTTCACCGGGAACCACCGCGCCGGATACATCAGGTACGCAATATCCGGAGTGATCGCCGCGAATTTAATGCCGAATACCGGAGATTCTTCCTGTCCTGTCAGCTTGCCTTCGTAGACAAACGTCAAAGTCGCGGCTTGCCCCTTCGGCAACGGCTGCGGCAGGCTAAGCCGCACGCTCATGTCTTCGCCGAAGCGGGAGGCCGCAACCTGCCTGCCTTCCAGATCGGTGACGCGCGTCAGATTCAGCGCGTTATTTAATTCGAAAGTAACGGTGGAAGTGTTGTCCAGTGGAATGAAAGTGATCTTCGCGGTAGCGTTGAGAGTCTGCGCGGTGGGATTGATCTGTGCGTCCAGCGCCACCTTTTGCACATCGATTCGCGCGCGCGCCTGCTGGCGGTCCTGGGCCTGAGCCATAACCGCCGAAGTGACCGCAACCAGCACCACCGCCGTAACCTTACGTAACTTCATTGCCGTAATTCCAATCGCCTGATTTCATTCTCCACTAAAATCCCGTCGATGCATTCCGCCGCCACTTCCATGGGGTCGGGCTCGCTCGAAAGTTTCCGTTTCACTTCTTCCAGATCCGCTTTCATCTTGCGCCGCGCGTGCTCGCTATTCAGTAAGCCCAACGCCTCGGCCGCGATCCGCTCGCCGGTCATCTCGTGCTGGATCAACTCCGCCGCCACCCTCCGTCCGGCCACCAGATTCACCATAGATAGAAACGGCGCTTTTACCATCCAGCGCCCCAATCTCCAACTTAACGCGTTTACTCGATAAAAGGTCACCATGGGCGTGCCGAGCATCGCTGCCTCGATGGTCACCGTACCGCTCGCCGCTAAAGCGATCTCTGCGTGGGCAAGGCAATCCCAGGTCAGCCCTTCTATCAATTGGATGGACGCCGCGTGCGTCGGTTCCCAAAAAGTTGCGTGTTCGGCGCCAAAACCGGCGGGGAGCGCCAAAATAAATCGCATTTTTCCTCCGGCCTGCATCCGGGTGGCCGCCTGCATCCGTTTGACCGCGTCCAGTAGGTACGGCATATGGCGCGCGACCTCGCCGTGACGGCTGCCCGGCAGCAGGACCACCACCCGGTCGTCGACGGCAAGCCCGCATTTTTCGAAGAACTCGGCGCGCGTCAGCGACGGCTTCACGATCCGCGCCAGCGGGTGTCCGATGAAAGTTGTGGGCACCCCGTACTTGTGAAAAAATTGCTCCTCGAACGGGAAAATGCACAGCAGCCGGGTCAGTGTTCGCTGCATCACTTTCACCCGGCCCTGCCTCCAGGCCCAAACCTGGGGAGCGATCAGGTAAACCACCGGCACTCCCAGCGCGTATAGCTTTTTAGCCAGGCGCAAGTGGAAATCCGGCGAGTCTGTCAGGATTGCCAGGTCCGGCCGCCGCGTCTTGGCCTCCCGTACCAGCTTGCGAAATTCGCCGTAGATGCGCGGTATGTGGTCCAGCACTTCGACGATCCCGACCACCGCCAGCGAGCGCGCATCCACCACGGCCTCTACGCCTGCCGCCTGCATCCGAGGGCCGGCGCATCCGAAGAACTCGGCTCCGGGATGGCGCGCCTTCAATGCCGCCACCAGGCGCGAAGCGTACAGGTCCCCCGAAGCTTCTCCCGCTGAGATCAACACGCGCACAAAAACCAGTCTAGCGGGCGGCCGGTAACAGCTGCCTGCCTGGATAGGGGATGAGGTTCAAAACTACCCTCTACCACCCTAAAAAGCTTCCGGGTTGCCGACCAATCGGGCACAATCCGCTGTACTCAATAATCTTGGAGGAAATCCGAACCGTGAGGAGTCGGCCGGCTTATCCGGGATGTGGCGCTCCCAAGATCACCGCACCCTTGAGGGCATTGATCGTTGGTCATCCTGGGCGTCATCTTCGTCCACTGGTGGCGTCCAGAAGGCGGGGAGATTATTCTTGAATAGGCCATGATCCTGAGCTGCAGCCCGAGGTTACCACTTACGCCATATGTGGAGTGCATCTGGCACTATGAGGGCGAGGCGCCTTTGCATAGCAGGGAGTGCGTCTTGCCCGATGGGCGATTTCACCTCATGCTCAATCTGGAAGCCGGTGTAGCCACTCTCGCCGGGCTTCGGTCCCGCCATGTCGTGATCGATACAGCTACGGCGTTTTTTGTCATGGGCGTAGTATTCCGGCCGGGAGCGGCACGAGCGTTCTTGGCCGCGTCAGCTGTCGATTTCCGTGATCGCGCAGTTGGGCTGGATCTTGTGTGGGGTTTCTCGTCGGCAAGGCGCCTTCTTGATCAATTGCGAGCGGCGGGGACGGCAGTTGCACGGCTGCGCATTGTGGAGTCGGCTCTAATTGACCGAATGCAGAAGTTCGGGAGGCAGGAGCTATCGATGCACCCTGGCGTGCGCTACGCTCTCCAGGCATTCAGCGATGCTCCACACATACGCACCGTAGTTGATGTGAGTGGCGAGATTGGGTTCAGCCGCCGGTGGTTAAGTCACGCTTTTGCGGAACAAGTGGGAATGACACCGAAACGCTATTGCCGGCTTGTGCGCTTCCAACATGTCGTCAGGCAGATCGCTTCACAGCGTCCGGTTGATTGGGCTGACTTGGCAATGGCGGGAGGGTTCTACGATCAGTCTCATTTGGTTCACGAGTTCCGTGCGTTCTCCGGCCTGCCGCCAGAGTCATTTCTTGCCGCCGAACGGCCCTTCCCGAATCACGTGCAACTTAGGTGACGCCGGGGGATCACTGAATAGTTCCCATTCTTACAAGACGATGGAGCGTTCGCCGATTAAGCTGACTGAAGGAGCGGATATATATGGTGAGTCAATACAAAGGTGTTCCCGAGGGAGCTTCGGCGATCATTCCAAGACTTTACTGTCGCGACGTTGACGCCCAGATTGAATTCTGTTGCGAGGTTCTCGGAGCGGTCGAGAGCGTCCGGCGTCCGGGTCCAAATGGACAAGCGCAGCATGCGATGTTGCAATTCGGATCGGCGATGCTCATGATCGAAGCTGAGAATCCGGAGGTGCCGACCCGTCCTCCAAATCCTGACGGTAGTTCTCCAGTCGTAATTTATCTTTACGTGGAGGATGTCGATGCGACTGTAGAGCGCGCCCTAAAGCGTGGCAGCAAGCTCGTGGTGCCCGTAGAAACGCACTTCTGGGGCGATCGGATCGGATGGGTTCAAGACCCGTCTGGGCATATGTGGACAATCGCCACACGGATTGAAGAGACTACGGAGGACCAGCGCGGTCAGCGATGGTCGAGCATTCTGTCGGAGCAGCATGGTGGAACAAAATCTTGACAATTTCCACCCGACGGTTTAGCGGGGAGTGGTCTGAATTCTCCGTACTCAACTTCCGCCTGCCGACCACTCGGCCACAATCCACGGCACTACAATAGTTCGGAAAGGTAATCCAAATCGTGAAAAGGCTGATCGGAAAAGCATGCTTCAGCGCCCTGCTGGCGGCAGCCTGTGCGGTTGCCCTGGCGGTTTCGAATAGCAGCGCCGACGCGCAAACCGGAAAAGCAACCGACTGGCAGGACTGGGGTGGCGACGCAGCCCGCACTCATTTCTCGCCACTTCAACAGATCACGGCGGCGAATGTCTCGCAACTGAAGCCGGCATGGGTGTGGGACCCGGGCACGTTCGGCCGCACCTGGGAAATTACACCGCTGCTGATTGACGGATTGCTGATCGTGTCGGAATCCGGCACCACTGATGTCGTCGCGCTGGAGCCTGAATCCGGCAGGGAGATCTGGCGTCACAAGGCGCCCGGTGGAGTAGGCCGTTTGGACCGGCGCGGTTTTGCCTACTGGGCCGGCGACGGCAACATGAAGCCGCGCATCGTGGCGCTGTGGGGCAACAAAATGTACGGCGTGGATCCCAAGACCGGTGAGTTCTCGACCGACTGGCCAACTACCGGCTATGGCATCGGCCTGCCGAACCCTGCCGCTCCGGAAGCCGGCGGCGGCGGCGTGTTTCCCGCCTCGCCCCCGATCATTTACAAGAATCTCATCATCGTTTCAGGCGCCACTGGTTTCCTGCCGGAACCGGCCCAGCCCGCCGACCCGCATGCCATCGATCTGCGCACGGGCAAGCTGGTGTGGACTACCCGTCTCATCCCCGGTCCCGGTCAGCCGGGCGCGGATAGCTGGGGTCCGGACACGCAGAAAGTGGTGGGCAGCGGCACCTGGGGCATCATGGCGCTGGATGAGAAGAACGGGATTGTCTATACGCCGACCGACTCGCCTAGTCCCGATCTGGTGGGCATCTGGCGTCCCGGCGACAATGTCGGCGCCGACTCCACGTTCGCGCTCGATGCCATGACCGGCAAGATCATATGGGGTTTCCAGAATCATCACCACGACCTCTTCGACCAGGACACCATGGCGCCACCCGTTCCGGTCGAGATCACCAAGGATGGCAAGAAGCTCAAGGTCATCGTCCAGACCACCAAGCAGGGCATGCTGTGGATCATCGACGACAAGACCGGCAAGCCGCTTTATCCCTACGAGGAAAGGCCGGTGCCGCAGAGCGAAGTGCCGGGCGAGAAAACCTCTCCTACTCAGCCCTTCACGCTATTTCCGCCGCCGCTGGCGCAGATGACCATCTCCCGCGACAATCTCAGCAACCTGTCGCCGCACTCCAATGCCGACTGCAAGGCAGTCTGGGACCAGAATGGCCTCAAGGCTGGCGGGCCCTTTCTGCCGCCTGCCAAGAATGGCGCTTGGACCGTCATGAACACCGGCGCGATCGGCGGCATCGACTGGGGCGGAGCGTCGATCGATCTGGATCGCGGCTATGCCATCACCAACGTCGTCAACATGCCCACCATGGTCCAGGTGACCGAGGGCGCCAATGCCGTGAAGGGCAATGATTCCTATCGCTTCTCCTCCGGTTACAAGCGTTTCTCCGACAGCGATGGCCGCACTTGCGCCGGCGGCCGTCATGGCGAGCTGGTGGCGGTGAATCTGGCAACCGGCAAGATCGTCTGGCGTGTGCCGCTGGGTGCGCTGGATGTCGAATATGGCGAAAAAGCCAAGGAAATCGGCGCCACCAATATCGGCCCCTCACTGGTTACGCGGGGCGGCGTGGTGTTTATCGGCGCAGCCAGCGATGACCGCTTCCACGCCTATGACACCGCGACTGGCAAATTGCTGTGGCAGACCAAAATGTCGGCTTCGTCCAATGCCGGACCGATGACCTATATCGGCAAGGATGGCCGTCAATATGTCGTGATCGCCGCCGGCGGTCCGGGCAATGCCCGCCGCAGTTCGGCCACCGATAATTTCGTGTTCCATCAGACCCTGGTGGCCTTTGCGCTGCCCAAGCCGGGCGACAAGGAAATCGATATCGTCACGCCTTATCCCAAGCGCGAACCGCAACCAGGCGACAATCTGGGCTTGGCGCAATAGGCCGGAATTCACGAGAGTTCCCGGACCAAGTTATGAAAAGCGAAATTTCGGGCCAGCTGTTTTGCACGAGTTGCCAACCATGGGCAAGGCGCGGCGAAGAAAACGACTGGGCTTTGGGCTCGATTCCCCGGGTTGCGTCAATAAGATTGTGAACAGATCCGCAGGCCTAGTCTGTATGCTCTCAGGCACGAGCGCGAGGAGCGAAGTACAAACTTACAGCAGATTTCCGGAAGAAAGGATCGCTGAATCGCCAGATCAGCATTTCGACAAAATAGTGGCAGACAAAAATGCCGTCGAAGATGGCGATGATGGCGATGTAGGGGATATTATGCACGCCATCGACTCGGCCCCAGGCTCCGCTCATCGTGGTAGTCAGTGTGACTACTCCGGAAATCATAATGAGCACTGCGTAGAACAGCGCGCGGCTGCCGCGCAGCGCCTGATACCATCGGTCGACGGCCTGCGTGAGATCGAGCCGGCTCCGGAAGCAGCGGGGATACATCAGCACGTGATATTCGGCGTAGTGAATCGCAAGAGCCGTGGTATAGAGCGGCAGAAACGCGATCGCCAGACCCGCACTGAGCGTTTGGAAAAACAGATAAACGACGCCTTCCCACAGTCCGGGACGAAGGCCGTCGGTTGGCAGCGAGGAGCGTCCTGCCCGAATAACCAGCAGCAGGCTCGTGGCCAATAAAATCGCGGCGATTGCGGCGCAGACGGCCGCGGCGGCGCTCAGATACGGGAGCGGAGCCAGAGGCTGGGCAAAGGACATTCCGCCGATGGAGTGGAAACGTCCGCGCGCGATCCAGGGAGACAGACCGCCGGAAAGATAAGTGATGAACAGCATCGCCGACAGGCTGATGAAGTACAGGTTTTCTAGCTTTTTCGCGAGCGGCGCCACGCGCCGCCCAGTGCGCGCCTTGAACAACTGATATACGCCGAAGGACTGACGGTTGAAATGGTTGAAGTCGAGAATCCGCACCGCGGCGGCGAAAAAGATGGCTAACGTCGGAAACTGCGGGGCTACCCGCAGCACGCGCGTAAGGTAAAAGACGGCGAAGATGCCTAAGGGGATCAGCACGAACAGCACCAGGTTGCGACGGGTTGCCGTAAAGTGGCGCAGATTTTCGCTTTGCAGGTAGAGGGTGAATGTTACTACGAAGTGCGTCGCACTGAAGATCCAAATGTAGAAGAAGAGCAGTTTGTGGCTATTGGTATAGATCAGGGCGGCGACGACAGGAAGCGTGACGAACAGAAAAGACGCTAGGATGATCCAGGCCGGCATACGGCGTTCGAAAAATCCCGCCGCGGGCGCAAGGAGAGCCGCCTTGGGCGCAGCCCCGGCGGCACCCGTTGAAGGCGTCACTAAGTCAGTGGTCATCTAATATCGCCGTACAGCTGAGTCTTTCAAAAGACTTCTTTCGTGAAAGACGCCTGTCAAAAAAGACTCTGCCCTCCTAGCTTGATCGGCGGAAATCGTTATACGCTTTAGCCGCAAGTCACTTCGTGAGCCAGGCCGAAATGCGCCGCGCCATCTAAATTAAGGTCACTGCTGGAGGATCCCGCGGGGCCCTGATCGATTTGTGCGAGAGCAGCATGCACCGCGAGCGAAGTCTGGCTGATCAACAAGAAATAGAGCTCCTGGTTAACGGTGCGTCTGGAAGCAATCCTTCGCCGACCAACCGCAAGAAACCAACGTCCCCTTTGCCATCGTCCGCGCGGCCTGGGATTTTGCGCCAACAAATCAGCAACTCACGTACTAGACGTCCTATCCATGCCTCCGGGTGTGATAAAACGTTCGCTTATGCCCAAGAACATCATCATCTGTTCAGATGGAACCGGCAACACCGCGATCAAGGACCGCGGCACCAACGTCTTCAAAATGTTTGAGGCGATCGACCTTAACGGCCATCGCGTCGACCCCAGCCTCGATCCCCAAGTCGCGTTTTACGACGACGGCGTAGGCACCGAAACCTTCCTGCCTTTGAAGCTCCTGGGCGGCGCCTTCGGCTTCGGCCTGGCTAAGAACGTTCGCAACCTGTATATGGATCTGGTACGCATCTACGATCCGGGCGATGCCGCGACGCCCGCCGATCGCATATACCTGTTCGGCTTCAGCCGGGGCGCCTTCACCGTGCGTACTTTGGCGGGACTGATCGCCAAGTGCGGAGTCCTGGACCGCGATAAGCTGCCCACTACGGATGCGCTGCGCGCGGCGGTTCGGAAAGCTTACAGCACCTATCGCCGGTCATACAGAACTTGGCTCGGGACCGTTCTCCACCTGATTCTGGTTAGATCGCGACTGCGCCGCCCGGATGCCGATGCGGTGGCGGATTTCAAGCAAGCCCACAGTCTGCCCGGTGAAGTTCGGATCCGCTTCATTGGCGTTTGGGACACAGTCGATGCCGTCGGCGGCCCTTTTCACACTAGCGATGTGGTCAACGCGCTATTCCATCGCTTCAAGTTTCCCGACCGGATCCTGAGCGACAAAGTTGACCAGGCGGTTCACGCCCTCAGTATCGATGAGGCGCGCGCGGCCTTCGCGCCGGTGCTGTGGGAGGCCAAACCCAATGTCGAGCAGGTGTGGTTTGCGGGCGTGCACTCCAACGTGGGTGGCGGTTACCCTAAGCAGGGAATGTCGCTGGTTACGCTCGACTGGATGATGCAAAAGGCCCAGCAGAACGGCTTGCGCATTCTGGCCGACGACCGGAAAATCTATTGGGAACACGGCAGTGTGGATGACAAAATGTACGATTCCCGTGCCGGCTTGGGCGTGTTCTACCGCTGGAAGCCGCGCAACATGCAGAGGCTGTGCATCGACCAGAAGGCAGAAATGCCTCCCGCCGTCCACTTGAGCGTGCTCGAACGTATCGCCCACGGCACTGACGGCTACGCGCCGGGGACGCTTGCGCCCAGTGTCGCAGTTGCATTTACGCCGAGCAACGATCCCGATCCGGCCAAAGCGGCGGACGAGAACGCCGCGCTGGTGGTTCGCGCCCAGACGGTGAAATCCGCGCTGGACCAGATTTTTCGCAAATCCGGGTCTGACTTAGATAAAGTCCGGGGTACGGTGTTCATCGGACGCATCGGCTACTACGTCTATGTGCTGTGCTGTCTGGCGGTGATCCTGGCCGCGTCCGTTCCCCCGGACGCCGGGTCCCGCCGCAATCTCTGGATCGTCTTGCAGAACGCCGGCACGCTGATTTTCGATGCTGTCACCATGCAGTGGGCCCCACTGCTCTCGGCGGCGCAGCGTTTATTCACCGATCCCAAACTGCTTGGAACACTGCTCGCGGGATTCACGGTCGCCGCTGTGCTCGGCTACTCCGTGGATCATACGCGCAGCCTGGTGTTCTCGCGCTATTGGCATAACGCGAGACAGGACCTTCGCGCCGCTCTGAAGAGCGCGCGGAAGGTCTTATTGTCGAGCGGCCCGTAAGCTGCCCATTATTTCGGCAGGTCCACCATGCTCAGTGTAGGTCCGGCGCCAGCAGCGGGACGCGGTTGCAGACTTGCTCCGGAAGGCCGCAGCATCCGGCTGACATTGCTATCGGAGGGAATCAAAAAGCCCAGGAAACTCGACTGCATTTCATCCCAGTTCTGCAGCCCCCAGAATACGGTTTTCTGCGCGTCCGGATTGAATTTGTTGTTGGGCGAATTGTCGTAGTGGACGATGGTTACGATGCGCGTGCCCTTGGGAAGCACAATGGGCTCCTTCAAGGTGTAACCCAGCTGCCAGTTGAAATCCCACTTTCCCTTGAAAACCGTTTGCGATTCGCCGCTAGGATAGATCAGCCTGAGTTCGTAATCTTTGGCCCGCAGGTGCATGTGCGGCTGGATGTAGGTGAGCCTGGCCTCCATGCCGACGGTGCTTTCAGCCACCACTTCCGCGTTCCCGTCGCCCGCCGGAATCACCAGGTTCCACGCCGACGGCGTGCCGGGGGAAAGATAATAACGCACCGCGGGCCGGGACTTCGCCAGCACCAGCCCAAGCTTCGAAATATCCGAGGTGGGTTCGCCCGACGCGGTGTAGTGCAGCTCGAACACGAAATCGGAACCTTTCGGAATCATCTTCGCCGAGCCGCCGATATCGAAATCCTGCGCCCCCAGTCCAGGGTTGTACTTGCCGAGGATGTCGTTACCTTCTAACGGGCTGTTTCCACCGGTTTCTTGCTCTTCATAAGGCTTGCCCACGACCGCGCCTTCCATCCAGTGAGACCCCGGAGGCAGCACCCAAACCTTGCCGTGATGCAGAACCCTGGGATTGCTGGGCCGCATTTCCGCCGCCTCTACCCAGGTATCCTGCGCGATGTTGCCTTTGACGCGGATGAATTGATAGTTGATGGTGCCCTTGGCCGGGATCGGGAACGCCGACGGCATTTCGATCACCAAGTCGGGTTTGATTCGCCACCCTTGGGGGAAAATCTTCGCCGGCGGCTTGTCTTTCGGGTCGCCTTCGGGCGCGCCGTTATCGGCCCAGGCGGAGATGATGGCGATCTCCTGCGGGCTCAAGCGGCGGTCGTTCGCAAAGTGCCCATACTTCGGATCGGCGAACCACGGCGGCATCATCTGCGTGACCACCGCGGCTTTGAGGGCCTTGGCCCACGGTCGTGCCTCGGAATAAGTCAGCAGCGACATCGGCGCGACTTCACCCGGGCGGTGGCACTCCTGGCAATTTTTTTGCAGGACGGGCAAGACATCTTTATTGAAGGTGACGCTGTTGGTGGCAGCCATCGCCGCCGCTGCCGCTAGACAGCCGGCGATAGAAACGCTGATAATCCTCCTCATCCGAAGGGCCTCCTTTGCGCATTTCGCTTGGCGCCTATTGTATCTCGCGGCGAGGTTTGATGCTACGCGTCCGCTGCCTCAGGGCGGGACTGGTTAATATCGGGAATTTTGTGTTTTGCGGCGACCGAGGGCGATAGGTGATCGCGGGGCGACAGGCGGGATGAGCCGCGTGGCAAGCACTATGATACAACCCTCACGCGTTTCCCGCGCCGGGCGTACACGCGTTTCCCGCGCCGGGCGTACAATGGATTCCGACTACTTGAGGAGGTGCGCATGATCGCACGCAGAAGATTTCTTGGAGTCGCTGCCGTGGCTCCATCGCTAATCGCCAGTCGCGGTAGCTTCTCGGCGCTGGCGGCCGCATCGCTCGGCTCAATTAAAGCTCGCCAGGTGGGGAAGGTGGAGATTGTATTCAAATCGCCCAACGGGTCGCAGCCGAACGGATTACAGGCTACCGCCGAAGGTCTGTGGATCATGGATCAAGCGGCCGGCAACAAAGCCTACCTGGTCGCCTACGAGGGTGGCCGCGTGTTGCGGTCCTTTGAGACCGAGACCGATCGCTCGAGCGGCCTCACGTTTGAGAATGGCACTCTGTGGATCGGCTCCACCTATAGCCGCGAAATTGTTCACTGCGATGCCACCACCGGCAAGACCATCAGTCGCAATTTCACGCCGGGAGCGGGCGTGATCTACAAAATGGTTGGCGATCCGCCGGCCCGCAGCAGCCCGCTGGCGAAGCCGCGACAGCGCCCGCCGCAGAAGGCGCCAGACTCCGCGCAAACGGCCGATCCGAGCAAGGTGGGTGGCTTTCAGGCGGGACAACTGCTGGGCAGCCGGGCGCTGGGTACCGGCGCGCATGGACAGGAATGGCGGGACGGCAAGTTGTGGATGGCGGTGCCGCCTGCCCGCATGGTGTATCGCGTTGATCCCAAGGAATGGATCGTCGAGAAGAGTTTCCCGACGGCCGGCAATCGTCCGCATGGCATCGGCTGGGAGGGCAAGTATCTGTGGGTAGCCGACTCTAATCTGAATGCCTTCTTCAAGCACGACCCCGATACTGGCGAGATGATCGAGAAGATTCAGCTCGCGGATTCGGATCCGTTGCCGCACGGTATGAGCATCCGCGATGGCTGGATGTGGTATTGCGACGACGTCGGCGTGGTCTGCCGGCTGAAGCTGTAAACCGGAATGTTACAATAACTCGGCTTGCAGGCAGACCCCGGAGGTAATTGAATGTTCGCTCGTACCAGTGCCATCGGCTTGATATTTTTTGCGCAACTCTTCAGTGGCACGCCGGCGACGCTGGCCCAAACGCCCGATGCCGCAGGCGTAGCCGCGGGACAACGGCTGTTCGAAACCAACTGCACGGCGTGTCACGGGCAGAACGCCAAGGGTGGCCGCGGGCCGAACCTCACCGGCCGGCTGCGCCACGGTTCGCTCGAATCCGAAATGGCCGACAATATCACCGCTGGAATTCCGGGCACGCAGATGCCGGCGTTTCCGATGTCGGCGGAGAATGCTCGTGCAATTGTGGCTTATCTGCGGTCCCTCAGCGCTGGCGGTCCCGATCTGCCGATTACCGGCAACGCGACTAGCGGGCAGCAAGTGTTCTTCGGGGCGGGGAATTGCAGCCGCTGCCATATGTATCAAGGACACGGCGGCCGGCTGGGTCCGGACTTGAGTCGTATTGGAGAGGCAAGAACGGCGCGGGAGTTGCAAGCGGCGATTGCCCAGCCACATCGCGAACAGGTGCGCGGCTTTGAGGCCGTGGAGGTTCGTCTGCGAGACGGCAGCCAAGTCCGCGGGATCCTCAAGAACCAAGATACCTTTTCAGTACAGGTCATGGACCAAGCTGAGAAATTGCATATGCTCGCAAAAAAAGACGCGGCCAGTGTACGGCTCACCGGAAAGTCTTTGATGCCGGAAGGCGCCGTCACGGGCGCGCAATTGGACGACGTGATCGCCTTTCTGAAAACCGCTCCGTCCGTAAATGCCGCGTCCATTGCTCCCAGTAGTGACGGTGTTACTTTCGCGCGCTTAAAGGCGGCCGCCAAGGAGCCGCAGAACTGGCTCACCTATTGGGGTGATTTGAACGGCACGCACTATAGCGGCCTGTCCTCCATTACGCCGGCGAACGTCGGTTCGTTGCGCAGTACTTGGGCGTTCCAGTTCGGCGCCACGCGCGCGGAGACCACGCCTCTGGTTGTCGATGGCGTCATGTATGTCACCGGACCTCGCAACACTGCCGCCGCGCTCGACGCCCGCACCGGACGCGCGATCTGGCAATACACGCGCCGCCTGCCGTCCGACATCCATGCTAATTGCACCGTGATGACCAATCGCGGCTTTGCAATCCTAGGCAACAGTTTGTATATGGCGACTTTGGACTCGCACCTGGTGGCGCTCGACGCCAAGACCGGAAATCCCCTCTGGGACGTGGCGGTCGACGATTACAAAACCGGCACATCCATCACGCATGCGCCGCTCGCCATCGACGGCAAAATCATCGTCGGCATCACCGCTGGAGAGTGCGCGCTCACCGGTTTCATCGACGCCTATGACGCCGCCACTGGCCAGAGACTTTGGCGCATCAATGTCATCCCCGACAAGGGCGATCCCGCCCGCTCCACCTGGGCCGGCGACTCGGCGAACTTCGGCGGCGGTCCTACCTGGATGACGGGCACTTACGATGCCGATACCGACACACTGTTCTGGGCCACTGGAAATCCGTCGCCCGACTACGACGGTTCGGTGCGCGCGGGAGACAATCTCTACACCTGCAGCATCCTGGCGCTCAATCCCGCCACCGGCAAACTGAAATGGTATTTCCAATTCACGCCGCACGACACGCACGACTGGGACGCCACCGAGACGAATGTTCTGGTCAACGCTACCTTCCAAGGCAAGATGCGGCACCTGATTCTGCACGCCGACCGCAACGCGTTCTTCTATGTGCTCGACCGCGATACAGGGGAGTTTCTGATGGGCAAGCCCTTCGCCAAGCAAACCTGGGCCAAGGGGCTCGACGATCGTGGCCGTCCCGTGCTGATCCCTGGCATGGACCCGACTCCGCAAGGCGTGAACGTGTGCCCCGATCAGTCGGGCGCCACCAATTGGGCCTCTCCGTCGTGGGACCCGCA
>DATJEI010000187.1:0-28698 GCA_035496735.1 Bryobacteraceae bacterium
CTGCAACTAGGCTCCTGCAACTAGGCTCCTGCAACCAACCCTCTGCCGCCAATGTGAGGCGAATCGATACGCCGCACGTAACCGAACACGCGCTTCGTGCCGATAGAATGGAACAGGAATGACCAGAAAAGTTCGCAAGGCGGTTTTCCCCGCGGCCGGGCTCGGGACCCGTTTTCTCCCGGCGACCAAAGCAATGCCCAAGGAGATGCTGCCGTTAGTCGACAAGCCCCTGATTCAATACGGCGTGGAGGAAGCCAAGCTCTCCGGCGTGCAGAACATCATCATCGTCACCGGCCGCGGCAAGAGTGCGATCGAAGATCACTTCGACGTCAGCTTCGAGCTGGAGCACCTGCTCGAAACCCGCCATAAGAAGGATCTGCTGGCTACGGTGCGGGCGGTTTCCGATATGATCGACATCGCCTATGTCCGGCAAAAAGAGGCACTGGGATTGGGACACGCCGTCCTGCGGGCCCACGATCTGGTGGCCGACGAACCTTTCGCCGTCATCTTGTCGGACGATATCATCGACGCCGAGACGCCCTGCCTGCGACAGCTGCTGGACGTCTATGAGTTTTATTCCGCGCCGGTGCTGGCGCTGATGGAAGTCCCCCGCGAAAGCATTTCCGCCTACGGCGTGGTGGATGCCGAACCGGTGGCGCACAACGGCGGCCGCGATCGACTGTATCGCATCCGAAACCTGGTGGAGAAACCCAAGGCCGAAGACGCGCCCTCCAACCTGGCCATCATCGGACGCTATGTTCTGACTCCGGAGATCTTCCACTCTCTTGAAACCATCGAGCCCGGCAGCGGCGGCGAGATCCAGTTGACCGACGGACTGAAGCACATGCTGCGCAGCCGGCCCATCTATGGTTATAAGTTCGAAGGCAAGCGTTATGACGCGGGCGACAAGCAGGGCTTCCTGCAGGCCACCGTGGAACTGGCGCTCAAACGCCACGACCTAGGCGCGGACTTCCTGGCATATTTGAAATCCCTGAAGCTGTAGCTCGCATGCGCCTCCTCCGTGCCGTTCCGCTACTGCTGGCTGTGACGATCCCGCTGTCGGCCGGCATCGTGCAGGATGTGCTGGCCTCTTTTGCAACCGGTTCCGACGCCAGCGCGCTTCAGGCGCTGCGTACCTATCGCGCTTCGCTGGGCGTGACGCCGGAATACCTGGAAGCCTTTAGCTGGCTCGCGCGGGCGGAGTTCGACAGCCATAACTATGCGCCCGCGGAGAGCTTCGCTCAGGAGATCTACTTGCTCGCGGCCGACCAGTTGAAGAAACGCCCGCTCGATCGCGAGCCCCACCTGCCGCTCGCTCTTGGCGCCGCCATTGAGATCCACGCCGGGACTCTCGCCGCGCAGGGCCGCCGCAGCGAAGCCGTCACTTTTCTTCAGGACCAGGCAAGTGCCTTCGGGGCCACGTCCGTACTCGCCCGAATCCGCAAGAACCTGCTGCTGCTCACGCTCGAAGGCAAGCCTGCGCCTCCGCTTGAGAACATTGTCATTCCCCGGGGCAGGCCGGCGCTGCTATTTTTCTGGGCGCATTGGTGTCCGGACTGTAAATCCGAAATCCCCATCCTCGCCCGCATCAAGGCGGAGTTCGTCCCGCAAGGTCTGGCGTTCCTGGCACCCACCCAGAAGTACGGCTATGTGGCCGGCGGCGTGGATGCCGGACCGGCGACCGAAGCGGCTTACATCGAACAGGTGCGCCGCATTTATTACGCTCCCGTGATCGACGGCCTTGCGCCGGTGAGTGAAGCCAACTTTGTTCGCTATGGCGCCAGTACCACTCCGACGCTGGTGCTGATCGATCGCGCGGGAACTGTCCGGCTGTATCATCCCGGAACAATGACGTATGCGGAGTTGCGGGGGGCGGTGGCGAAAGTCATCGCGAAGACGCAGGGAGCAAACGATGTGGGCACAAACAAGGCGGGCACAAAATAATAACGGCCCCGATTGCTCGGGGCCGGTTGGTCAAACTCGCTATTGCGAGCCCGTTTTAGCTACTTCTTTTTCTTAGCAGCAGCTTTCTTCTTCGGGGCCGCTTTCTTCTTGGTTGCGAATTTCATCGTGTGATTCTCCCTTTACATCAAAGTACGCGCCACTCATAAGAGCACGCGCTTGTGTCCCCTTTATAAGGTGGATTGATTTGAATGTCAAGAAAAAAATGCACATCGCCGCCGCCGCCGCTCGCGGCCGGCGCGACATGGAGGAGCGCCTGGCGCGCAAAAACGTAAATGCGTAGAATTGTTTTAGGTGCCGCGAAATTCATGAGCGTGTTTCGAAGGCCGATTCATGCGGGTTTCGTGTGGGTCGCACTCGCCGCGACTTTTATCGCGGGCTGCGGCCATCGCGCCGCGCGCGTCAACGCGCCGCTTGCTCCCGCGCGTATCGGCAGCACCGAGACCGGAGTGGCCAGCTGGTATGGATTCCCCTATGACGGACGCCGCGCGGCCTCCGGCGAGATCTACGACATGCGGCAACTCACCGCGGCGCACCGCCGCCTTCCGTTTCAGACCTGGGTCGAGGTTACGAATCTCTCCAACGGAAAACAGGTGGACGTCCGCATAAACGATCGCGGTCCATTCGTGAAGGGACGCATTCTCGATCTTTCGCAGGCAGCCGCGCGCGATATCGATATGCTCCGCGCTGGCACCGCTCGGGTGCGCTTGAAGGTGATCCCGCCGCCGAGCACGCCGCTGCGAGAACCGCCACGCGAACCGGTCGAGATTACGGCTGTGCCTGCCGCAGCGCCGACCGCACCGGCCACCGAAGCGCCCATCGCCGGCGCCGAGCCTCGCGTCCCCGTGCCTTCAGTCACGACGACCCCCGCCAGAGTGCCGCCCGCCGTGACGTCTTCCTCGCCCATGCCGCCAGCCGCCAGCTACGCCGTACAAGCCGGAGCCTTCTCCGATTCCGGGCGTGCCGAATCCCTGCGCGCCGTTCTCGCAGACCTCTTCGGCGAAGCCCGCGTCGCGCCCTCAAGTGGACGCACGCCTCCACTGTGGCGCGTGATCGTGGGCCGCGAAATGACCCGCGAGCAGGCTGCTGAACTCGCCATCCGCGTCCGCCGTGAAGCCGGCACTGCTATTGTGGTGCCCGAACCCGAGTCCTCGCCGAACATAACGCCGAACACCTCGCCGGATCCGGCGCCCAAACACTAGCCCACCCTGCGTTCGAACAGCGCGCGGCACATCGTAACTCGTTACCACCCACGTGACTCGCACGACCCGGGTCACTCGTATTACCCGCAACGGTGGGGGTAGCCCCCACCCGCAAATGACTTATCCCATTTCTCGGTATGGGGGGCTTGAGGAAAGTCCGAATCAACCGTAGAGTTTATCTTTGGGAAACGCACCATATATTAGGCCAACGCTCGAACGGCCTGCAACGAACATGTCAGCACAAGCCAGTGAAAGCCGTCACATTCTGGTGGGGCAATCTCCCCGCACGCGCCAGGTTATCCGTTTGATTGAGAAACTTGGCAGGTGCCGCTGGCCCGCGCTGTTGCTCGGCGAGACGGGAACCGGCAAGGAAGTGGTCGCCCGCTCAGTACATAATGTTAAGGCTTCCGGCCCGTTTGTCACCGTAGATTGCTCTTCCATGGTCGG
Source organism: Bryobacteraceae bacterium (assembly GCA_035496735.1). Classification (GTDB taxonomy): domain Bacteria; phylum Acidobacteriota; class Terriglobia; order Bryobacterales; family Bryobacteraceae; genus Palsa-187. Next base: position 3,612 of record DATJEI010000187.1, read on the forward strand.
CCCGCTCATGGAAAGCGAGCTCTTCGGGCACGTCAAAGGCGCGTTCACCGGAGCAGCCAACAACAAGTTCGGACTGCTGGAAGCGGCCAACGGCGGCACGGCCTTTTTCGACGAGATCGGCGAGCTGGCCTTGGATTTGCAAGCCAAGCTGCTTCGGGTTCTGCAAGAGAAAGAATTCAGGCCGGTGGGCTCCGTCGCCACGCGCCACTCGGATTTCCGCATCATCGCCGCCACCAATCGCGACCTGGCCGCCGAGGTGGAGAAGGGCACCTTCCGGCGCGACCTGTATTTCCGCCTGAATGTGGTCAACATCCGTCTCTCGCCGCTGCGCGAGCGGCGCGAGGACATCCCCGCGCTGATCAACCACTTTCTTACCCGCGTGGGCGGCAATTACGGCGTCACGGCGGAAGCCCTGGAAGTGATGCTTTCCTACGACTGGCCCGGCAACGTGCGCGAGCTGGAAAATTGCGTGCAGCACATGGTGGCCGTCAACTCGGGTCCGCTGCTGCACACCGCCGACCTGCCGTCGAACCTGCAGAATCATCTGATTCAGAAGAAGGCGCAGTATCTAATGGCTGCTGTCGGCCGCGAAAGTGCTCTGGGGCCGGCTCCACTGCTCGCGGCAAATCTTCCAGGCGTTCCCGCTCTTGACGCGTTCCAGCCATCCGGGCTGCTCTCTGCCCCGGTGCCGGAGCCGTCCCCGGCCCCTTCCATCGTGCCGCTGCATGTCCTGGAACGCCGCGCGATCCTCAACGCACTCGAATACACCAAAGGCGATCGCGCCATCGCCGCCCACCTGCTGGGAATCGGCCGCACCACGCTCTACCGCAAGCTGAAGGAATATCAGCTCGCGACCTGACGCGCCCGGCCGCGCCGCGACCGATCACAGACCGTCCGCGATCGTTCCGATTCTGCGATCATCGTCAGAATATGGCTCAACTACTCTCTGTCGTCGCCCAATTGAAAGCGCGGCCCGGTAAAGAAGACGACCTGCGCGGGATGCTGCTCACGCTCATCGAACCGACCCGCGCGGAAGACGGCTGCGTCCAATACGACCTGCACGTTCATGCCACCGATCCCGGCCGCTTCGTGTTCTACGAGAACTGGATTTCGCGCGAACACCTCGACCGCCACCTCACCTCCCCGCATCTCACGGTCGCAGTGGCAGCCGCGGGAGATTTGCTGGCGGAGCCGCCCAGCATCGAAACCTACTGGCGCATCGCCTGATTGGCAGAGCGGACCGGACCTCTACTGGCCTTTTTTGCAGTCTCCCGCTGTCTGCGCCTGCGGTATACTCACGGGCATGTGGGAGCTACGGCTCGGCGACGAAATCGACGACTATTGCGTCAAATGCCGCCGCCTTACCAACCATTCGATTGTCTCAATGCTGGAGACGAAAGCGGCCAAGGTGCGCTGCCGAACTTGCTACAGCGATCACGATTTCCGCAACGAACAGGCGCCTCCATCTAAGAAGGAACTGGCGCGCCAGAAAGAATTGTTCAACGCCGTGCTCGCGGGCGTGGCTCCGGCGGAGGTGGCTGCGGCCGCGGCCGGCGATGATCCTCCCCCCGTTCCTGAAGCGACCGTTGCACCTGAAGCGGCTGCGGCGCCAGCGAAATCTAAGAAGAAAAAAGCCTAGCTTGGCGTGGCGGAATCGCCGCCTGCTCCGGGGCCCATTCGCGCCATTCATCTAATAGCGGAAAATACAAGCCCAGCCGCACCGGATTCCCTAGCGGAGCCAAAATGCGGGCGTAGCGCTCCATCTGATCGCGATAACGCCGCTGCTGCTCGTCCAGGAACTCTCCCAGCTTTCCGCCTTGGTGCTCGCTGGTTTTGAAATCGATAATCCAGCGGACGCCCGCGTCGATGAACGTGCGATCCACCAGGCCGCGCACCACTTCGCCGTTGACTACGCCGGTCACTGCGTACTCGGAGTGCGAATCTTCGTGCGCCTGCAGGATCCAGCGGCCGCGACGGCTGACACGGATGCGCGCAAGCGCCTGCCGTACCCGCTGCGCCGCCGCTTCCAGGTCCAGCGGTGAAACGCCTGCGTGCATCAGCGCTCGGCGGATCGCGGGCCCGTCCGGCCCGGGGTCGTCCACGCCTTTCATCCGCTGTACGAATGCGTGAACCACGGTCCCGGTATGGCGCAGACTTTCGCTGACCCATTCGAACGTCGGCTGGTGTGGCTCCGCATAAGGGGCGGTGGTACTTTGCCACGCCACCGGCGCCGGCAGGTCCGGCAAATGCCAGGAACCCGGCAAACGGCGCAGCACGTCCGCGGGCCGCGGCGCGGCAGGCGGCGCTGCTCCCGCATTATTGCGCTGGAAGAGCGCTCGTTCGTCAGCGGAGAGCGCCGGCCACAAGTCGGAGAGCATGGAACCCTTGGCCGGTTCCCCGTTATTCCCGACATGCCCCATCAGGTGCAAGCGCTTTTTGGCGCGTGTGGCGGCCACGTAGAGTTGCCGCGTGCGCTCCCAGTCGCCCTTTCGCTTTTCGATATTCCGCAAAAACCGATAGAGAGCCTCCGGCTCGGCGCGAGTCTCGTCGATAGGCGCCATAAGGCATTCGAAGCCCTCCGCCCCCCGCCACTCATGGAACAACACCAGCGGCTTGTCATCGGATTTCGAACGACGGCCGAGCCCCGGCACGATCACCGTGTCGAACTCCAGTCCCTTGGCTTTGTGAATGGTCAAAACATGCACTCCAGCTTCTATCGGATTCTCCGGCTGCGCGAAAAGATCCGCGACGCGCTTGCGGAAGCGGTCGAAATCGCGAACGTCTGCGCCCGCTTGCTCGGCCTCCAGCAGATCGAAGTATGCCGCGGCATCTTGCAAAGCGCCTTCGCTCCCCTCCAGGCACGCCGGGCCTCCCAGTTTCATCCATACCCGCTCCACCCAGCGGCGCAGCGGCCAGCGCCCTTGCTCGGCGAACGCCTCGGCCAGAACATCGCGCAGACGCGCCGCCCGCTGCTGACCATCGTCGGTGAGCGAACCGAGATCTTGCAGGCACTCCCTAATGCCGGCGGTCGGGCGATCGCGCACCAGCGCTTCCAGGTCCGCGAGCGTCAACCCGCACCACGGCGCGCGCAGGATGGAGAGCCAGGCAATGCGATCCGCCGGATCGAGCATGGCGCGGCTCAGCGCCAACAAATCACGCACGATGGAGCGGTCGGCCAGCGGGTCGATATCCACGGCGCTGAACGGAAGTTTGGCGGTCTTCAGCGCCTGCGTGATCGCGAATAAGTGCGGGCGGGCACGAACCAGAATCGCGACCGACCCTGCGGGGTCCTCGCGTTGGGCCGCGCGAATGCGCTGGATCACGCGAGCGGCTTCGAGCTGGTCTTCGCCTTCGACGAACCCGTCGATGGTGACGATGCCGTCCGGCTCATCCCGTGCAGCTAGCGACGCTGTGTACTTCACCGCACCGGCGTCGTCATCGCTCATTGCCGGGAAGCTGTTCGAGAACAGTGCGTTCACGCGCTCGACAATGGCGGGGCGCGAGCGCCGGTTCAGGCGCAGCTCCAGACTCGACATTGGCAATCCGCCGATGCCTCTTTTTTCCGCCTCTCCAAATAAGCCGACCTCGGCCTGGCGAAAGCGGTAGATCGATTGCATTGGATCGCCGACCAGGAACAGTGTGCGTCCGTCACCGGCCTGCCATCCGCCGGTCAGTTGCTCGAGCAGCTCAAACTGCGCTCGCGACGTGTCCTGGAACTCGTCGACCAGCAGATGCTCGAGGCGCGAATCCATGCGATACGCGACTTCGGTGGGATTGTCGATCCGCCCCAGCGCCTCCCGCGCTGCGATGCCCAGCTCCATGAAATCGATCACGCGCTCGGCGCGGAAGACCATGCGGAGCTGCGCCACTGCCAGCCGCAGCGCCCCCAGCAGCGCCCGCAGAACCTCCCATTGGGCATCCCCGTAACTTGGCGGCGGAAGCTCCCGCACGTGACCGAGCGCTTCCAGCAGGCCATCGCACTCCTGGAGCGCCGCGATCAAATCCACGCCCCGGTTCTTGTGGGCGCCATTCCCCGGCGGAAAGCCACATCTCACGGTAAGCCCTCTGGGCTTACGCCACCCTTCGTCGCCTGTGAGAAGTACCCCGGCCAGGCCGCGCCAGATTTCCAGATCGGCGGCAACCGGGTCCGGCCACACCGTCAGATCTTGAATCGCCGCATATGCGGAGTGCCCGGACATATGGGAGGCAGCTTCTCGCGCCACCTTCACCCACACGCCGCGAAGCTCCGGCGGGACACATTGATCGACAGCTTCCAGGCCCCTAACGACGCCGTCGGCAAGGGCCTTTTCTAGAGCGCCGCGCGCGTCTTCATCGTCGAGTTTCAGCAGCCTCAGCCACTGATCGCGATTGGCCAGCATGGTCGCGATCAAATCGCGCGCATGAGTCGAGTTGTTATCCAAATGCCGCAGCAGCGTCGTGAGCGCCTGCTGATATTCGGGATCGCTTTCCAGCAGGGTCTGGTGCGCCGCCTCTTCATACAGCCGGCGCGCATCTTCTTCGATACGCGGCATCCCGCCCAGGCGGGCCAGCCACGGCATGTCACCGGTGATAGTCATGCACAGAGAGTCGATGGTTTGCACGCGGAGGCGTCCGGGATGCTCCAGCAGGTCCCAGCCCAGCTCTCGATCGCGCTGCAGTACTTGCCGCGCCAACTCGCGCGTGATATCCAGGTGCGGTTTGTCAACCGGCTTTCCAGCCTTGGCATCGCGCAGCGCCACGAGAATGCGCTCCAGCATTTCGCCCGCGGCTTTCCGCGTGAAGGTGATGGCGACGATGGCCTCCGGCTTCTTGACTATCCCCAACAACCGCAGAAATCGTTGGATCAGCAGTTCGGTTTTGCCGGAGCCGGCCGGCGCGCGTACCGTGAACGATTGTGTGGGGTCCAGAGCCGCCCTGCGCTGCGGCTCGTCAAGCTCGTGCAAAATGACAGGACTACTCACCGGCTTCGTCCTCCGCTCCGTTGATGGAGCGCACCTCGGCAATCCGGCACAGCGAGTGAAGATCGCACAGCTCACATGTCTTCCCCGCGTACTTCGGATCGACAGCGGCATCACCGCGCAGGAAACCTGTCCCTAGCTGGTCCACAACTCTGCGCCACTCCGGCGCTCGCCAGGCAAGCTCCTCGCCCGCATAGCCCAGCAGCTTGGTCTCGCCGGGAACCAGCTTGGCGTAAAATACGCCCTCTACCTCGCGGCCGCTCTTCACCGCATAGAGCGGCAGTTGCGGCGCGTCCGGCCGTTCGCCCTCCCAGTCGTCGACCTTCAATTTGTCGGAGGTCTTGTAGTCCAAGACAACATACTTACCGCTCGGCATGCGGTCAATGCGGTCGACCTTCAAGTCCAGCTGTACGCCGCCAGCGTCGACGCTGTGCGGCGCCTCTCGCTCGACGACCTCGAAATCGGTCCGCGTTCTTTCCACCTGAAGCCACTCGGCGAGTAATAACTTCAAACGGTCATGCTCCAGCGCGCGCGATCGTTCGAGCGACGTGTTCCTGTGCCGCCGGCTGAGACCGCTGTCCAGAGCCACGTTGACGGAGCTTTCGATAGCCGCATCAATCTCCTGCGGAGGGCGCGCCAGCAATTCGCGCTGCGATCCGACATCGCGCCAGAAATATTCCAGCGCCTTGTGGGCCACATTGCCGCGCTCCGATGGCGATATGCCTATGTCGGGCGGATCATACTCTCGCGTGCGCAGGCGATGCCTCGCAAAAGCACGGAAGGGACACGCCGCCTGATCCGCCAGCACGCCCATGCCTCCGGTCTGAAGCGTGCCCGGAACCAACGCCGGCGCCTGCCCTAGCGGCTGAACCTCCAGCGGAACCACCGCCGCGAAAATTCTGCGCAGTGGAGATTCGAATAAGACCTCAGCTTCCGTTCCTTTGGGAAGAGCTTCCGGCAGAGCCTCAATCAGCGGACTGACCCGCAGCTTTTCTTCGCCCGAGAATAACGGATAGCTGCACACCACCTCCGTCGCCGAAGCCAGGAGCCGCTCGGTCACGCGCCGCGCGTAGGCCAACTCGCGTTCCGCTGAGCTGTGCGGCATCCCCGCGGATCGTTGCAGTGACAACGGCAGGAATGGACTGGGGCGCGGTGCCTCCGGCCATACGCCGCCATGCAATCCTGCGATCCACAAGGCGTCGAATTGCGATCCCGCGGCTTCGAGCATGTCCATGATCTGAACCGGCGCGCCTTCATCGCGCGGACCGAAGCGCCGCTCGTGGGCGATGCGCCGCAGCCGACGGAGCGCGTCGCCGTACGTCATGCGCGGCAGCACCACATCCAATGCCGCTAGTTCGGACAAGAGGTTCTTCCAATGTTCCACCGTCTGGTGTTCGGCCGGAGTGAGCGGGCGATCGCCCGGCCAACCCGACCGTTGTAATAGCTTCGAGAATGTCGCGCTCCACTCACTCGGATGCTGGCGTTCGCGCAATTCATCCGCAGCCTTTGCCAGGGCCGGAAACGCGCGGCGCACCGCCTCCACCTCGAACGAGATCTTTTCGATGCCCTGGCGGCGGAGATCCGCGTACAGCCGCGAAGCCTGCGATTTGTCGATGCGCAGGAACGGCGATCGTAACAGCATTCCCGCTTCGGCACGCCGCAGTCCGGATACCAATCCCAAGACGAGCAAAGCTTCCGCAATCAGAGGGACTTCTGACGAGGGCGCACCCGAAGAGATATGGAATGCGGCGGATTCGGCTCCCTGCGCAAAATCCAATCGGCCATAAAAAACGTCGTCGAAGATGCGCTCGGCAGCGGCGGACAGCCCGGCCAGCCCCCGCACGACGATGCCGATGCGCGCTGCGGGATGAGCTTGGAGCTTTCGGCGAGCCCAGGCTGCCGCCTGCATCAATTCTTCGGAGAAATCGCGTAGCCCCACGCGGAATTGCCGCGGCTGAGCTATTGGTGACTCGGCCTTCCTCGCCTGTGCGTGACACGCCTCAAACAAACGCCGATCCGCGGGCGAGAGTTCGTCGAATCCGGCGTAAAAAATCGCTCCGGGAATTACCGTGCCGGCCGTGATCCGATCCAGCAGCGCTCGGGGAAGCTGGCTCGCCGTGATCCAACCTTGCTCCCGCAGCTTGCGCTCGACCGCCTGCATCCAACCAAGGAATGCTTCCGGATCGTGGAGCCCGCGAAACTCCGGCGTCTCGCACCGCGCTTCCCAGGCATGCACTAAACTCCACGCCTGCGCGGCCGCCGACACCGTCGCCGGAAGATCCAGCAGCGCTTCTGCCGCGCCTGACCCGGCGACCGACCCGGCGATCGACTGTTCCCACAAAGCTTCTTCCTGCATGGCGCTAAGCATGACCGGAGTGTCAAACGGGTCGCGATACGCACATTCCTGCCACACGCGTTCCAGCCACGCGCCGCGCGGCAGTATGTCCGGCGATTCCCACACATCCAGGCCCTGCCGGCGCCGCTCGCCGTCGTAATCGCGGTGCATCTGCCGGCTCAAGCGCCCATTTGCCGTGACCACCGTACCTTGGGTGTAGCGATCCACTATCTATGCCCGCGCCCCTTCGCCAGCGCTCTATACTTGCGCAGCAGCTCGAACAGCACCACTCCACCCGCGGTAGCGACGTTCAGCGAGTGTTTGCTGCCCAGCATGGGAATCCGGATGTGCGTGTCGCAGCGCGCCGCCACCTCAGGGCGAATGCCATCCACTTCGTGTCCGAAAACAATGCACAGCGGGAAGCTCGGTACCCATTCAAACAAGTCGACGGCATGCGGAGTCGTCTCAATTGCGCCAATTTCATAGCCCTGCTCGCGCAGTCCATCAAGCAGCGGCATCGGATCGCGCGCGTGTTCCCAACGCACTGTCTCCTCGGCGCCCAGCGCGGTCTTGCGAATCGCCGATTTCGGCGGACAAGCCGTAATCCCCGTCAGCAGAAGTTTTTCCGCCGCGGCGGCGTCGGCTGTCCGAAAGAATGATCCCACGTTGTACATGCTGCGGACGTTATCCAACAGAATCGCCACCGGAAGCGTCTTGAACGCTTCGTAGGGCGAAGCCAGCGGAGTGGCGCGAAAAGGCAACCGATCCATCTTTAAGACGGCTTCTAGCCGGCGGCCTCGCCGAACCCGTACTCCGGCTTCTTCGCCATGCTGCCACTATAGCGTGAGCGCAGGACACGTGAGCGTGAAACAAGAACCGGCGGCTATAATGGACCGTTGACGCTCTCCATCGTCATTCCCGCCTACAACGAAGAGCGCCGCCTTCCCTCCACACTGGATGTCATTTTGGCCTGGCTGGACGCCGCTTCCCACCAGGATGCCGAGTTGCTGATCGTGGATGACGGCTCCACTGACGGCACCGCCGCGGTCGTAGAAAATCGGGCTGCCGGCGAGCCGCGCTTGCGCCTGCTCCGCAATCCCGGCAATCGCGGAAAAGGCTACGCTGTCCGCCATGGAATGCTGGAAGCGAAAGGCGATTGGATTCTGTCCACCGATGCCGACCTTTCCGCTCCCATCGAAGAACTTCCCAAATTGCTGGCAGCCGCCGAGGCGCAGGGAGCGGCCATCGCCATCGGCTCCCGCGCGCTGGACCGCACGCTCATCGGGGTGCACCAAAGCCAGTGGCGCGAAATGTCCGGCATCGTCTTCAACGGCGTCATGCGCCTGACTACTGGCTTGCCTTTCGCCGACACTCAATGCGGCTTCAAGGTCTTCCGCCGCGATGCTGCCTGCCGTGTTTTCAAGCGGCAACGTCTGGATGGCTTCAGCTTCGACGTGGAGGATTTGTTTATCGCGCACACTCTGAAGATTCCGACCATCGAGGTCCCGGTGCGCTGGAATAACGTGGAGGGAACCAAGGTCAGCCTGCTGCAAGGGCTCGCCTCGTTTCTCGACTTGCTGCGCATCCGCTGGAATTGGTTGCAGGGCCACTACGCGGATCAGAGCCACCGTACCGATCCCACCCACGGTACCGATTAAACTGAAGGGATGGCAATCAAAGCCGCAGTCAAAGCGAATGCTCGGGCCATCCCCTTGCTCGATTTGACGCGCCAATATCAGCCTTTGCGCGAACCAATACAGGCTGCTCTCGCGCGCGTAATCGAATCGCAGCGCTTCATCCTGGGCAGCGAAGTCGAGCGCTTCGAGAAGCGCTTCGCCGAGTATTGCGGCGCGCAGTATGCGATCGGTTGCGCTTCCGGCACCGATGCCCTGGAACTGGCGCTGATGGCTGCCAATATCGTACCCGCCGACGAAGTGCTCACCGTTCCCTTCACGTTCTTTGCCACCGCGGGAGCCATCCTGAGCGCCGGCGCTCGGCCGGTGTTCGTCGACGTCGAGCCGGACTCTTTCAACCTGGATGTCCGGCAACTGGAGCACGCGCTCGCGACGCATCCCGCCATCAAAGCCATTCTGCCGGTGCATCTATACGGCGGCTGCGCGGATATGGGTCCGATCCTGGACCGCGCCGCGGCCCACGGCATTCCGGTGATTGAAGACGCCGCGCAAGCCGTGGGAGCCGAATGGCGAGGCCAGCGCGCCGGCAGCATCGGGACCATCGGCTGTTTCAGCTTCTTCCCGACGAAGAATCTGGGCGGCTTCGGCGACGGAGGTATGCTCACCACCAACGACGAAGACCTCGCGCGAAAGCTCAAGGCGCTGCGCGTTCACGGATCTTTCGAAAAATACGTGCATCAGTGGTCCGGCATGAACTCGCGGCTGGACGCATTGCAGGCTGCCGTGCTCGACGTCAAGCTGGATCATCTGGATGCCTGGAATCGCGCGCGCCGGCACAATGCCGATTTATACCGGGAGGCGCTCGCGGGAGTAGTGACGATACCTGTTCAGCAACCGTATCAGACCTGCCACGTCTACAACCAGTTCGTGATCCGTTGCGCGCGGCGCGATGAATTGCGCAGGTTCCTGGCGGAATCTGGCGTGGGCACGGAGGTGTACTATCCTCTCGCTCTGCACTTGCAACCCGCGCTGGCCGCCTTCGGGTACAAAGCCGGCGATTTCCCGGTGAGTGAACAATTGTCCAAGGAAGTGCTGGCGTTGCCCATATTCGCCGAACTGACCGGGGAAGAAGTCGCCACGGTGGCGGGTCTGATCCGCGAGTTTTACGGGCGAGCGTGAGCGCGATTCACAGCTCGAAGCCTGCCTGTCCGGCGTCGCGATGAAACATTTTCACGGTGTCGAGCGAGTAGTCGTCCAAATCCTTGCCGACCAGCGCCAATTTGTGCAGCAGGTCGTGGGTCGCCGTGATGATGTGGCAACCCACCGAATCCGCCTGGAAGATATTCAATAGTTCTCGCGGGCTCGCCCAAATCAGTTCAATGTTCGGGTACGGCCGCAGGACGTCCACCGCCTCGGCCATCATGGGCACCGGGTCACGTCCGGTGTCGGCGATGCGGCCGGCGAACATGGACACATAAGCCGGCGGTCCGCCCGCGAGCGCTGCCGCGACGTGCTTGACCTGTTGGAGCGTCATCAGCGCGGTCACGTTCAGCTTTACGCCGCGCCGCGCCAGCCGGCAGACCAAGTCGAGCGAACTCTCGCTTCGCGTGTTAGTGACCGGAATCTTGGTGTAAACATTCTCGCCCCAGCCGGAAATCTTCAGCGCCTGCCGCTCCATCTCGGCGAATTCGTCGGCGAATACTTCAAACGAAATCGGACGATCCGCCACGGCGGTCAGAATATCTTTCGCGAAGGCTTCATAATCCGTAACGCCGGCCTGGCGCATCAGCGTGGGATTGGTGGTGAATCCGCGAATCAGCGGATTTGCATACATCCGCAGGATTCCGGCGCGATCGGCGCCGTCCGCGAACAATTTCACTTTTAAATCCCCGAGCCGCATCAGCCAATCATAACCCGCGGCCCCGCGCGCGGCCGGAGACGCCGGGTCCGCCCACTCGATGTATACTGGGCCGAACGAGCGTCGCTGCGCGCGGCGCTTGTTCTCCTTCCCTATGATTGTTTCCCGCACTCCGTTCCGCGTCACGCTTGGTGGCGGCGGTACCGATCTGCCGAGCTTCTACGAAAAGCACGGCGGCTTCGTTCTGGCCATGGCCATCGATAAGTACATGTATGTCATCTTGAACGTGCCCAATGCCGACCGCCTCATCCGCCTGCACTACACGCGGAGCGAGACCGTAGCCCACGTCGATCAGCTCCAGCACGAACTCGCGCGCGAGGCGCTGCGGGCGCACGGGATTCACGACGCCATCGAGATCGCCTCGGTCGCGGACCTGCCGGCCGGCACGGGACTGGGCTCCTCGAGTTGCTATCTGGTCGGATTGCTGAGCGCCATTCGAGCGTATCTACTGCGCCCCGTGCCATTGCAGACGCTGGCCGAAGAGGCCTGCCACATTGAGCTGGACGTGCTGAAGCAGCCCATCGGCAAACAGGATCAATACATGGCGGCGTTCGGCGGCTTGACGCAGCTCGAAATCGAAAAATCGGGAGTCGTGAAGGTGACGCCACTTTCGCTGCCCGCCTACTCGATATCAGATTTCGTCGCCAAAACGCATCTGTACTACACCAAGACGCAAAGAAATGCCACCGACATTCTGGAAACGCAGAGCCGCGAGGTTCGCGAGGAAATTGGCGGCGCAGTGGAAAGCAATCTGCTGCGCATTCGCGACATCGGCTATGAGATCGCCGAGGCGATGAAGGCTGGGAACTTCGATCGCTTCGGGGAGTTAATGCACGCTCATTGGATGGCCAAACGCCAGCTCTCCGATAAGATCACGATCCCCGAAGTGGAGCGCCTTTACGACCACCTCCGCATGGAGTACGGAGTGCTGGGCGGCAAAATCGCGGGGGCGGGCGGCGGCGGTTTTCTAATGTTGTACTGCCCCAAGAACGGCCGGCGCCTCATGGAATTCATGCAGAGCCAGGGGATGGAGCGCCTGCAGTATGCCCCGGAGTTTGAAGGCAGCCGCGTGATCACCAACGTTCGCAATGCGCACTCCGAGCATTACCACACGCGCAACTGATGAGCGGCTTCAGGATTGGCTCAAGATCCAATCGGCCGCCGCGCGGATCGAGTCGACTGTGACAGAAGGCTCCGCCGCAGGGCGCTTTTCGCGATAGCTGTAGTCGATCCAAACCGTCGCGCAACCCGCGCTGGTCCCGGCGTCGACGTCACGCCAGCGGTCTCCGATCATGAAGCTGCGCGGCATGTTGATATCGTATTTTTCCGCTGCGCGCAACAGCAAACCTGGCTGAGGCTTCCGGCAATCGCAGCGATCGGCATCATCGTGCGGGCACACGAAGAAATCATCCACCGGAAGGGTTTCACGGAGTGCTTGATGGATCGCGTCCACTGTAGCGCGGCTACGCGTGCCGCGCGCAATATCGGGCTGATTGGTGACCACGATCAAAAGAAACCCGGCCTGTTTCAAATCGCCCAGCGCTTCGGCGGCCCCCTCCACGATTTTCAACTCTTCGATCGTGGACGGTGGATAGGGCTTACCGTCGCGCAGAATTGCCTGATTGATCACGCCATCGCGGTCCAGAAAAACTGCGCGCTTGCCCGGCACGTCCTCAAACCACCGATTCCCACTTGGTCTGCTCCTGCTTCAAGTCGGGATGCGACACCAGCAGGTGCCACACGACGGCCTGAAAAGCCTCCGAATGCGGTGTAATGTGGGCCGGATTCACCACCGGGATCATCACGCACGCGTCGGCCACCTGCGCGGTGTAGCCGCCATCACGTCCCACGATTCCGCCGATTTTCGCGCCCACCGATCGCGCGTATTTGAGCGCCTCCACCAGGTTGGGGCTCACCTGCTTTTCAAGGCTCCCTCCGCCCACTGAGAAGATCAGCACCATGTCGTCGGCGCGGAGCCGGCTGACGCGCAGCCAGCGCTCGAACACCGTCGACCAGCCTTCGTCGTTGGTGCGGGCCGTCAGCTCCGACACATTATCCGTGGGAGCATACGCCTCTATGCCCGTGATTTTGCGAAAATCATTCACCGCGTGCGAGGCGTTGCCCGCGCTGCCTCCCACGCCCAGAATGAACAGTCGACCGCCCGCGCCGCGCGTCGCCGACAACAGCGCCACCAGGCGATCTACCGCCTGTGTGTCGATTGTCTTTGCGATCTGGCCGGCTTCTTCAAAAAACTGCTGTGTGAAAGTCATTCGTGTCAGATGCAAACTGCCAGGATTCTAGTATGCCTTACGATATGATGGGAGCACTCTCGTGAGCAATCGGCAACACCTGATTCCCGCGCTGGAACGTCTAAACACAGCCGTGGTGGGCTGCGTCGGCGACCTGATGTTGGACCGTTTTGTCTACGGCGAAGCGCAGCGCATTTCGCCGGAAGCTCCGATTCCGGTGTTAAGCATTCAAACGCAGCAATCCATGTTGGGAGGCCTCGGAAATGTGGTTCGCAATCTGGGCGCGCTGGGCTCCGCGATCCGGCTGTTTTCCATCACCGGCGAAGACGCGGCCGGGGTGGAAATCAGAGATCTGCTGAAGGACATCCCGGACTGCCAATCCTGGCTATTGAGCGAAGGGTCCCGGAAAACGCCAGTGAAGATCCGCTACATCGCTCACAGCCAGCAGTTATTGCGTGCGGACCACGAAACCACCGACGGAGCGGGGCCGGAAGTGTTTGCTCAGCTTGTAAAAAATTTTCAGGAACACGTGACGGAGTGCTCCGTAGTGTTCTTGTCCGACTACGCCAAGGGCGTGCTCAAAGGCTCTCACGCGCGCGAACTGATCCGCGCGGCGCGAGTGGCCGGAAAGCCCGTGGTCGTCGATCCCAAAGGCCACGACTTTGCGCGTTATCAGGACGCCACCGTTATCAAGCCCAACCTGAAGGAACTGACGGAGGCAACCGGAATGTCCACGGGCAGCGTGGACGCGCAGGAAAGCGCCGCGCGGGTGCTGTTAGAGCGGGCTGGCGCCGAATTCCTTCTGGTGACGCGAGGCCCGGCGGGTATGCTGCTGGTTCCGAAAGTTGGGCCGCGCGCGGAGTTTCCGGCACTGGCTCAGGAAGTCTATGACGTTTCCGGCGCAGGCGATACCGTTGCCGCGGTTCTGGCGGCCTCATTGGGCTCCGGGGCCGGGATCACGGAGGCGGTCGAACTGGCGAACATCGCGGCCGGCATCGTGGTTGGGAAAGTGGGTACCGCGGTGGCATCGCGCGCGGAAATTGCCGGCGAAATCGAAGCAGAATCGCCCGCGGCCGTGGGCGGAAAAATTCTTGGGCTTCCTGAAGCTGTCGAACGCGTCCGCTCATGGAAGCGCACGGGGCTTACAGTCGGCTTCGCCCAGGACAGTTTTAATCCAATCACTACGCGGCATCTGGAATGGCTCGAACAGGGGCGCTCCCGCTGCGATCGCGTGGTGGTAGCTCTGACGCAGCCGGACCGCGAGATACAGGGGCGGGCATTCATGCTGGCTTGTCTGGCTTTTGTGGATGCAGTCATGATTTGCGATTCTCATTCCGTCGCTCAGGTGGTGGAGGCGCTCGCTCCGGATATTCAACTACCGTTCCCGAATGCCGCGGCCGGGGCGCAAGAAGCGGCTCTGTTTGAAGCCACACCCCGGGGTCGCTAAGATCTTGACCGGCTCATGCACCGATGACCGTCACGGATAAGATACGCTCTGCAGCGCAGGTCGATTCCTGGATCCAAACCGAGCGCGGAGCGGGACGCAAGATTGGATTCACGTGCGGCGCGTTCGACGTCATGCATGCCGGCCATGCGGACTACCTGGCCCTGGCGAAGGCGCGCTGCGACCGCCTGCTGGTCGCCGTCAATAGCGATGAATCCATCCGGCGTTACAAGAATCCACTGCGCCCTCTCAATCCCTGGAATGAGCGTGCGTTTGTAGTAGCGGCGCTCGAAGCCACCGATTGCGTCACCGTTCTCGAGGAGGATCGCCCGCTCGCGCTGATCCAGCGCTGGAAGCCGGATGTGTATATCAAAGGCGGGGATTATGCTCCTTCCGCCCTGCGCTCGAGTTCCGCCGTCGCGGCGTACGGCGGCGAATCCATCGTCATTGCCTCTGCTTTCCCAGCCGCCAGCACGACCGCTTTGTTCGAGCGAATTCAGGCTCTGGCTTTGCACGAAGCTCCACTTGTGGCCCATCCCAGCCACGCGACGGGGTTAGTGCTCATCGACCGGGACGGGACCCTGGTGAAGGATGCCAGCTTCGATCCCGGGCAGGTGGAACTGCTTCGCGGCGTTGCCGAGTCGCTGAAACGTCTGCAGGACGCCGGCTACCTGCTATGCATTGTGAGCAACCAGCAAGGCATCGGCCTGGGTTATTTTGGCTACCGCGATTTCATCGATGGGAATCGAAAGTTGCTGCGTCTGCTCGGCAAAGAAGGGATCGCGATCCGCAAGATTTATTTTTGCCCCCATTCCCTGGGCGAGCCCTGCGACTGCCGCAAGCCCGCGCCCGGACTGATCCTCAAAGCGCTACGCGATCTGAATGCAGCACCGGAAAACGCCTTCGTCATCGGAGATTCCATAGAGGATATGGAGGCGGCTTCCGCGGCCGGATGCAGCGGGCTGTATGTTGGTCCGGATCACCCGCGCTATACGGCGATTACTTTCTCCGAAGCGGCGGAGACCATTTTGAAGGCCCCCAAGACCCGGTCATGAGCGGTCCCGCGCCTCGTCTCATGGCAACGATTGAACGTTGACACTGGAAATCGTATTGCCCACATACTGCAGGATCAGCACACTGACCCCCCTGCTGCCCTGAGACGTGACATCGAAGGTCACCCAGCCCTTAAAGTCCTGTCCCTGCGGGAACGCGGCATTTCCGAATCCCCCAAACGGTTGACTCGGATCCCATGAGAACACGATGCCGGTCGCGCCGAAGGCGGGGATCTGGAAATCGTGATAGGTCACCACATTTCCGTTCTTATCTCGCAGGGTGCCTCGAACCGTCACCGGAGTCGATCCTGGATTGTTAATTGCCGCCGACGCTTGTTGGTAGGTTTGAGGATTGGCATTCGAGTCGGCGCTCAGCGCCACCGGCGCCGTCCAGGCCTTGGCCGCAACCGTCGCCCGCTCCGTGATCTGTGAAGAGTATGCTTCGCCGCTGGCCCGCGCTAAGAACGCCAACTGCGGGTTGACCTGTCTTCTCAGGGTACCGGGATCGAATGAGGAATACTGCACCACCACTGAACCAAACGAAAGGGTGCCCGGATCCGGCTGGCCGGCGCAGTGTTGACCGTTGTTATCGCAGCCAGCCGGCGGATACAGGAAGTGGACATCCACCGATTGACCGGCGCTCAGCGTATAATTTGCGCTTTCACCGACCTGCAATTGGCCTGTGCGATTGTCGGTGAAATAGGCCGGCAGATGGTTTTGCGAACCGTTGAGCGACGACACTGCGGGCACCAGCGTAAAGCGAAGCTGCACGGCGCCGGATGTGGGACTCGGGGGGTTGCCCGCCTTCAAGCGGCTTTCCCAGCCGCCGCCGAAAACCACCCAGGGAAGCGTGTATTGAACGCTACAGGACCCATCCACGGCCATTGTGAATTCCGCGCAGCGAGTCACGGGCGTCGAGCTGGAGCTTGCGGCGGATAGACCTTGCGAGTTCACTTCAACACTCGACACCGCGTTGCCCACGTTCTGGAGAACCATCGCCGCCACGGATCCGCCGCTTGGAGAGATGACTTGAAACGCCACCAGGCCGTTGAAATCCTGGCCGAGCGGAAACATGGCCTGTCCGAAACCGCCGAAGGGTTGACCTGGATCCTGAGAAAAGACCAGGGCGATTGCGCCGTGAGCGGGGACTTGAAAATCCCTGAAAGTGATACTGAGGCCATTTTTGTCGTAGAGTGTACCGCGCACTGTAATCGCCGAAGTACCAGGATTTGCGAGAGCGGCCGATGCTTGTTGATTGGTCTGCGGATTCGCGGCCGGGTTTGCGCTCACCGCGACGGGCGCTGTCCACAGGTTGGCGGCCGGCATTTCGTGTTCGGTGGTTTGCCAGCCGTAGTCCGGGTTCGCGATGTTGGCCAATAAGGCTAGTTGAGCTTTAGCAATGCCTCTCAAAGAAGCTGGGTTGTCAGCGACATATTGCACGAGTAGCGAGCCATAGACGCTGGTATTGGGGTCCGGCGAGTTCCCGCAATTTTGGCCGTGAAGGTCGCAGCCCGCGGCCGTAGACAGAAAATCGACGGCGACTGATCCGCCAGCGCTCAGGGTGTAAGTTGCATTCTCGGCAACCTGGGTTTGCCCGCTGATGCTGTCTCTGAAAAAGGCCGGCATATGATTCTGGACACCGCCGGTAACTGGTACGGCGGGAAGAAGGGTGAAGCTGAACTGAATCGTTCCACCGCCCGCGACGTTGGAAAGATTTCCCGCATTCAGTCGGCTTTCCCAGCCGCCGCCAAAAGTAATCCAGGGAAAAACGTCCTGAATCATGCAGAGACCGCCCGGTGAGGTCTGGAATTCCTGACAATCCACGGCCGCCGCCAAGGTGATGGTGGCTTGCTGGCTTTGGCCATTCAGATTAGCCGTAACCGTGGCGTTCTGGCTGGCGCTTACGCTTCCCGAAATTGCGTCGAACGTAGCGCTAGTCTGGCCTGCCGGGACGGTGATGCTAGGAGGCACGGAAAGCAACGAGGTGCTGCTCGCGATCGATACCACCGAGTCAGTCATTGCGGCGGCATCCAAGGTCACCGCGCACTTGCCCGACGTATGGCTCGCGATCGCAGTGGGCGAGCAGTGTAGCGACTTGGGCTGCCCCTTCGTGGCGCTCTTGGCGCTGAGCGTGAAACTCTGGGAAAGGCTGTTAAGGGTGGCAGTCAGCAGAGCGCTCTGAGTGGAAGTCACGGCGGCGACGGTGGCGGTAAACGCCGCACTGCTGAGGCCCGCGCCGATATCGACGTTGCCGGGAATGGTCACATTAGCGTTGTTGCTCAGCAGCGCGACGCTCGCGGCGCTGCTGGCGGCCGCGGTCAGGGTGGCGGTGCAAGTCGAAGTCCCTGGACCCGTGACAGTAGCCGGCGAGCAGGTCAAGCTGCTGAGCTGAGCGGCCGCGGCTGCCGCCAGGGTAATGGTGGCCTGCTGGCTTTGGCCATTTAGAGTCGCCGTGACGACGGCACTCTGGCTGCTGCTCAAGGTTCCCGAAGTCGCCGTGAAAGTGGCGCTGGCTTGGCCCGACGCCACAGTAACGTTGGCAGGCACCGCAAGCAATCCGTTGCTGCTCGCGAGAGAGACTGTAGCGGCACTGTTGGTGGCCTGGTTCAATGTCACCGTGCAGGTGCTCGATGCGTTGCTGCTTAGAGTCGAAGGGGCACAAGCCAGCGAGGAGACCTGCGCCGGAGCGGGAGCCGTCGCGCTTAGAGTGAAACTCTGGGAAACGCCACTGAGGGTGGCCGTCAACAGCGCGCTCTGATTGGAAGTGACGGCGGCGACCGTGGCGGTGAACGTGGCGCTGCTGAGCCCCGCACCGATATTAACATTGCCGGGAACGGACACATTAGTGTTGTTGCTGAGCAGCGTGACGCTTGAAGTGCTGGACGCGGCCGTGGTCAGGGTGACGGTGCAAGTCGAAGTACCGGGAGCGTTCACGGTAGCCGGCGAGCAGGTTAAGCTGCTCAACTGGGCAGCTGCCGCCAAGCCGATGGTGGCCTGCTTGCTCTGACCACTCAGAGTCGCGGTGACGATGGCGTTCTGGCTGCTGCTCACGGTTCCCGAAGTCGCAGCAAAGGTTGCGCTGCTCTGGCCCGACGCTACCGTGACGCTGGCGGGCACCGTGAGCGATGCGTTGTTGCTCGCGAGCGAGACGGTTGCAGCGCTAGTGGCGGCCTGGTTCAGTGTCAGGGTGCAGGTGCTCGACGCGTTGCTGCCCAGTGTTGAAGGCGCGCAGGCCAGCGAAGTGAGCTGCGCTGGTGCGATGGCGCTGAGCGTGAACGTCTGGGAGACGCCATTGAGGGTGGCCGTCAACAGCGCGCTCTGATTGGAAGTGACGGCGGCAACCGCCGCGTTAAACATGGCGCTGCTGAGTCCCGCGCCGACGTTTACACCGCCCGGAACGGTCACATTGCTGTTGTTGCTCAGCAACGTCACGGTGGCGACGCCGGAAGCCGCCGCCGTCAAGGTGACGGTGCAGGTCGAAGTACCGGGAGCGTTCACGGTTGCGGGCGAGCAGCTTAAGCTGCTGAGTTGTGCGGCGGCTGCCAGGCTGATGGTGGCCTGCTGGCTCTGGCCACTCAACGTCGCGGTGACGATAGCGTTCTGGCTGCTGCTCACGGTTCCCGAGGCCGCTGTGAAGGTGGCGCTGCTTTGGCCCGACGCGATCGTGAGGCTGGCGGGCACCGTAAGCAATCCGTTGTTGCTCGTGAGCGCGACGGTCGCCGCACTGGTGGTCGCCTTGTTTAATGTCACCGTGCAGGTGCTCGACGCGTTGCTGCCCAGCGTCGAAGGTGCGCAAGCCAGCGCGGAGAGCTGAGCCGGAGCCACCAGATTCAGCGTGCTCGTCAGGTTCACCGCCCCCGCGCTCGCCGTCACCACTGCCGTCTGATTGGAGCTGACCTGAGCGCCGGTTGCCGTGAAGGTGTTGGAGGTTTGGCCGGCCGCGACGGTGACGCTTGAGGGTACCGTGAGATTGGTGTTATTGCTCGAAAGCGATATTGCAAATCCGCCCGCGGGAGCCGCCCCGGTTAAGGACACAGAACAGGAGGTGTTTCCCGGCGTATTGATCGTTGAACTGGTGCAGCTGAAGCCGCCTAAAGCCACCGTCGTCACGGGAAGAGAAATTGCCCCAGAACCGCCGCTCGCAGGAATGGAGGAACCAGTCGCACTTGTGGCTACTGCGTTTTTAAGCTGAATGGCAATTGGGTTACTTGAGGGATTCGCGGCTATTTGGAACGTGGCTACGGCAACCGTGCCGTCAGCAATCACTGTGCTATTGATGCCCGCGATGAGACAGTTGTTGCCAGAGCAGGAGAGAGATTTCTGCGCGTTTGTTGTGGATGCTCCCGCCACCACGGTGACACCCGTGATATCGGAGGAATAACTGAAGGTCCACTGGAGTCCAGCGGTTTGGGCTCCGCCGCTAGATGTTAGGTTGATTGGAAGTGAGACCGTTCCCCCTGGCGTTCCGGACCCGGATCCAAGAGACACGGCTACGCTTTGCCCCCAGGCAACCGTCTGTAGTCCTAGCAGGATCACAGTACTAATAAAAATATTGCGTGTCACATTTGTCTATCGATCTGCACGGGATAAGCGGGCAGTGGGACTTTTACCTAGGGAGTAATGGGAATACAGTTAGGGGTGTATTAAGGCTTGCAACACCGGTGATATAAGTTAGGGAGGTGAGAGCGCCCGCACGGAGGCGGCAGAAGCATGCCTAGGCTGCGCGCCCTCGGTTACGATCAAGCGAAAAGGCGGGGCTGGACGGGTCCCATCATGACTTAGTCCGACCAAGGGTTGGCTGGCTTACCCCGAAGGCGATTTGTGAGAGTACGGCCGCCTTGGTGCCGATGGCAATCCGGGCACGGCGGTTCATAAATACAACCTGCCAGTGCCGAGCGCAGGCATCGGCAAAACAGATTATCCTGGTTTTCTACTGGAGAGTCACCATGTCGTGTGCAGTTCGAGCGAGATATGTTGCTGCCGTCAGCGTGCTTGGGGTGGTAATGCTGGGAGCCGCGGTGCAAGCCCAGCCGGTACGATATCCCAAACCTGCCGAGCTTCCCAACCCGTATCGCCTGGTGGAGGGCTGGCCGACTCTACCCAAGAGCATGAACGGAGGTCACTGGGGAGAGGTCATCCGGGTGCATGTCCATAGCGACGGCAATATCTGGGTTTTTCATCGGTGCTTCAACACCATCCCCCCGGGCCACGCCACCTGCATCGGGCGCGGCGATGCCAATCCCCCAATTCTGGAATTCGACCCGTCGGGCAAGCTGCTGAAGAGCTTTGGCGTGGGACTATTCGCCTATCCTCACGGCTTCACCATGGACGGGGCGGGGAATCTCTGGGTTAGCGACGTGAACGATGAGGCGACAGTGCTCGGCATGCCGGCCAAGAACGCGGGCGGCGTATTAATGGGTCAGGAAATCCTCAAATTGAGTCCGAGCGGCAAGGTGCTGATGATGATCGGCAAAGAGGGTGTTGCCGGCAACGGTCCCGATACCTTCGACCGGCCCACCGGCGTTGCCATCGCGCCAAATGGCGACGTGTTTGTGACGGACGGTCATGCCCCCAACCGGCACAACTCCGCCCGCGTCGTGAAATTTTCGAAGTACGGCCGGTTTCTCAAGGCCTGGGGACACAAAGGAACTATGCCCGGCGATTTCGATGAGCCCCACGACATTTTCGTCGGCGGTTCGCAGCAGCATGTATATGTCGCCGATCGCAAGAACAAGCGGATTCAGGTCTTCGATCAAGACGGCAACTTCGTCGCGGCGTGGACACAATTCGGTCAGCCGAGCTCGGTATTTGTGGGCAAAGACGACACCATCTATGTGGGCGCCTCATTCCCCGATCCAACGGCCAAGAAAGGCGAGTTGCGCGGCATCGTAGTTGGGAACGCCAAAGACGGTTCGCTCAAGGCCTTCATTCCCGACCCTGCAGACCCCGACAAGCTGGACGTCGGAACCACGGCGTCGGGAATCGCGGCGGATGACGCCGGCTCCATCTACGCGGCGGACGTCGCCGCGCATAATCTGAGGAAGTACGTCAAGGTCAAGTAGATTGACTCTCGGCGCGCCTGTTTGTTCTCGTGGATGACGCGGGAAGTAATCGCACCTGTTGTTGGCCCACCCTTAAACAGGGGTTGGGTGGCACCAAAAGGCCGGTCCGTACTAAAGGCATTTTGATCGGGCCCTAGGGTGCGTCCCCCTATGAATTCTAGATGCTTACAGGGTGGCGGAATCGATCATTGGGCTACATAATCGGGTTGTTCGTGGGCGCATATGACGACACCTTGCGAAGCCCTGGGAAGCGTGAACCTTAAGAGTCTGATGGCGGGCTCCCTGATCGATCTGGAGACCAAGAGCCGTCATTATTGGATCGAATGCCTGGGTGGGGACACGATTCGCATTTCCGGCCACCCTGACCATTGCCCGCGTCCCGTGTCCGCGCAACTGAAGGGCTCCATCAACGAGCACGGCGTGCTAGAACTTGGCCTCATCAAGCGCGGCATGCGGATTATGTTTCGTCTGAATGAGCATCTCTCGCTAACGACTTCGACAGTGGTTAGTATTCACCTGGACCAACCCAACAGCGTTCAGCGGTACCCTGAAGATCTTCTTTCCGGATCGTATCCCATACAGTATTAGGGCTTGTCAGTGGAAGTTGGTCTCAGCTGGCCCGTCTGGGGACGCAGCCTCTGCTCCATGAACTCGCCGACGCGATCTCTCGCGGCGAACATCAAAGGCGCATTAGTCCCCCGACAGAACACCTGTCCGCCGCGGATACGACCAGGCGGGTCAGAGCGGCAACTGGATCAGAAAGCAAGCCCCTTGCCGGGTGTCGGGATCAGCCCAAAGTCTGCCGCCATGATCCAGAACGGTCTGGTGCGAAAAAGCCAGGCCCAGCCCGATTCCATTCTTCTTCCCCGCGCTTACGAAAGGTTGGAATAGACGCGCACGGATCTGCGACGGAATCCCGGGACCGGTATCCTGCACACTAACGATCACCGATGAGTTTTCGGTTTTTGCGGTTATGCGCAGTGTGCCTCCCATAGGCATCACGCCGAGCGAGTTATCAATCAGGTTTAGGAACACGCGCTCCATGCGCGCACGTTCCAGCGGCAGTTCCAGGCTGTCTGGCACATCCACCTCAATCGTCACCGACTGAGCCTCAGCGGTAGGCGCAAACACTTCACAAGCCACGAAAACGATATCCCTGAGCCGGCAGACTTCCGTGCTGATGGAACGGCCCCGCCCCGTGTCCACCAATTCTTGCAGCAGTTGCTGCATGCGCCGTGAGGAACGATAGATGTTACCCGCCAGGCGTTGCACCTGCCCGTTGGTGAGTTCTCCGTCGATCAGCATCTCCGCGCCGCCATAAATGGCAGCCAGAGGATTTCGCAAATCATGCACGATGGACGTGGAGAGCCGGCCGATAGTGGCGATCCGTTCCTGACGGATCAATTCCTGGCGCCCGTCCTGGATGGAGGCGCACATCGCGTTGAACGCAGCGGCCAAGCGCCCCAGTTCATCATGCGTGCCGACGTCCGGATCCTCCACCGGTATGCGGTAATCATAGTTGCCCTGCGATACTTCGGTGGCTCCGCGATCCAGCTCCTTCACGGGTCTTAGGATGCGCCGCGCGAGGCTGTAGGTCAGCAACAATCCCCCCAGCACAGCAATTAGCCAGGCGATAATAATATCCCGGCCCAAAGCATTGATACGCTGCCGCGCGCCTTCCGAGGAGCGCAGGACGCGAAGCTCGCCTATGCGCCGTCCTGCCACGTCCAGTAAAGGGGTTCCCAGCATGGTATAGTGCGTTCCGCCGGCTTCGATTCGCGTCACGGCTCCGGCCGGCGACGACACGGCCTGCATGCTGGCATTCGCACTCGGATCAAGTGTGGAAGCCACCACGGCTGCTCCCGAAAGAAAGCAGAAATCGCTGCCGCCAGTGGAGTCTTTCAGACTGCGCACGGTTTCCCGGTTCACTTCATAGCCCGCCACCAGTACGTTCAACAGTCCCATCCCGGCGGCGGCCTGCACGTATACCGGCGTCACCGCGATCTGGTACAGATGCCCGTCGAGAGTCACAAAACCCGAAGTCTGCCGCGGAAAACTCGCCGCCGCGTCACGCACCGCCGGCATATCGCGTTTAAGCGATTCGCCCAAGCTTCCGCCCAGAGAAGCGAGAACCCTGCCTTCCGGATCGGTTACCAGAAAAATGGCATCCTGATTTGAAATTTGTTTCCACAATTCGTCCGCCGAATCGCGAATGGTGGCCTGATCGCCGGTGCTGAAAGCCGCGCGGACGTCCGACATGCGGCTAATCACCAGGCTCACGGCTGCCAGCGTCTGGGCCCGGGAACGCCACAGCGAATCATAGGCGCGGAAGCTAGCCTGTACGTCCTCGTCTACGCTGGCCGACATCGCACGGGTGGCATTATCCTGAACAATCCAGCCCACCAGCGCGAACAACATCGTCAAAGCGATGGAGGTCGCCAGCAGAATCTTCCACAGCAGCGATAGACGTGAGAACGAGCCTAGCATCTTGGTGCGACCGGTTTGGCCGGCATCATGGCTTGCTTCCCGGATACGCCGCTGGATCGCCCGAATCCGGCGGATAATCGTGACCGTATTTGTTCTTGTGCGGAATCGAAAGGTAGCCGGCTTCGGAAATTACAATATTAGGCAAGCTGACGTCTTCAAGTCCGGCGGTGATTTTGCGGCTCAGTCCGGCTAAGGTCGCCTCGCTCGCGCGCTCATGGAACACGGTCAGATTATATTGGCCCGGCGGAACGTCGGCAATGCTGAAACTTCCATCCTGTTTTGTCGCGGCAAAGTACGGGCTCGCAACCACCACAATCAGGGCGCTCATGGACGCGTGGATATTGCAGAAGACCCGCACCACGCCGGGGCGCGCGAATTTCACCGACCGGGTGGTTCCGGGCGGATACAGGCCGATATCGAAAATCTGGCCGTTATAGCTGGAAAAAGCGTTGTGAAAAATCGGATCCGCGTTGGGGAATTCAACCACAGACCCCGCTTGGATGGCCAAAACGTGAGGCGAAAAAGTCTTGTTTTTCTGCAGCATTACCCAGTGCTTCCCCGCAGCCTGTGGGGCGGTCCCTTCAAGCGGAGTCAGCGCGATGACCACGCCCGAATAATCATGGCGATTTCGCACCGCGGCGTAACGGGAATCCCGCAGTTCCACACGCCCCGAAACCCCGGCGGCGCAGAGCGGAAGCAGGCTCGCGCTAAAACAGATAAGCCAGCGCAAGATCATAGTGATTCAGAAGCCGGATTTTTCCGCCGGTATAAGTGGTGCGCGTCTGGCTGGCTTCCAGACCCAGCAGCAGGTTCGGACCCAGGCGGTATTGAGAATTGATCGCGTAAACGAAGTTTCGCGAAATCTGCCCGGCCAGCAGATCCGCGGTTCGATCGCTCTCCTGCCCGCCATACGCATTGAAAGTCAGGCGCTGGGTGGCCAGAAAAGAA
>DATJEI010000188.1:0-9655 GCA_035496735.1 Bryobacteraceae bacterium
TGTCGCAACTTTCGGCAAAGCCTCGCAGATCACACTGGAAGAGTGGAACAAAATGATCGGCACCAATCTGACCGGGGCGTTCCATTGTTCACGGGAAGCTTTATCCAGATTTGAAAAGCGAGGGTCGGGTTATATCGTGAATATCAGCAGCCTGGCCGGAGAAAATGCCTTTGCCGGCGGAGCCGCGTATAACGCTTCGAAATTCGGCTTAAACGGTTTCACCCAGGCATTACTGCTAGATACGCGCTACGACAACGTGCGTGTGAGCACGGTGATGCCGGGCAGCGTGGCTACCGAATTTGGACGAAGCGGGGGTGGCGGCGGGGCGCTCGGAGAGGACTGGAAAGTCCATCCTGAGGACGTTGCAGAGGTGGTGCGAATGCTGCTGCGGATGCCTGCAAGAACCATCATTAGCCAGGTGGAGATTCGCCCGGCTAAGCCAAAACGCACATGAGTTTAGGGGCGCGAATCGGGTCGGAGCGAGGAGCATCTAACAAATGGCACTAGGATTGCCAACAGAACTGTGGAAAGTGGGCGCAATGAGGTCCACGAGGAGTGCCAGGAAGGTGGGAGATATGGTACGGCTAAACATCCCTTTGGATCCCGGAAAAACTGGGCGCGAGGCGGTCTCTCTCGAGAACAGCCTGCGGCGGATGATTGTCGGGCAGGATGAGGCGATACAGCAGATCGTCAACATCTATCAAATGAATTTGACCGGGATGAGCGCGCCAGGCCGCCCCATCGGGAATTTCCTATTCTTGGGGCCGACAGGCTCCGGCAAGACACGCATCGTCGAAGCAACCGCCGAAGCGCTGTTGAAGAATCCGCGCGCAGTCATCAAGATCGACTGCGCCGAATTTCAGCACAGCCACGAGATCGCGAAGTTGATCGGTTCGCCTCCGGGATATCTGGGACATCGCGAAACCCATCCGCTGCTGTCACAGGAGGTTTTGAATCAGTACCACACCGACACCATGAAGCTCAGCTTCGTGCTGTTCGATGAAATCGAGAAGGCCTCCGATGCACTATGGAACCTGCTGCTGGGCATTTTGGATAAAGCCACGCTGACGCTGGGCGATAACCGCAAAGTGGATTTCTCGCGCGCCATGATCTTCATGACCAGCAATCTGGGCGCCGCCGAAATGGGCAACCTGATGTCTCCGAAGCTGGGCTTTGGCGCTGGCGCTGCCCGAGCCAAAATGTCGACAGGAACTGTCGAAGATGGCATGGGCGAAAAGCTGGCGCGCTCCGGCGTTGAAGCCGCGCGGCGCAAGTTTACGCCGGAGTTCATCAACCGTCTGGACAAGATCGTGACCTTCCAGCCGCTCGGCACCGAGCAGTTGCGCAAGGTGCTGGATATCGAATTAAATTTAGTTCAGCAACGCATCTTCAATACGTCGGCCGAACGCGCGTTTGTGTTCACTGTTTCCGATGCCAGTAAAGATTACATGCTGGAACAGGGCACGGATCTCAAATATGGCGCACGTCATCTGAAGCGCGCGATCGAGCGCTTACTAGTACAACCAGTATCGAACCTGATCGCGACCGAGCAAGTTCGCGGCGGCGACTGGATTCGTGTGGACTACGATCCCGGCGCCAATGTGTTGCGCTTCGCCCGCGAGTGCGAGGGATTGCCGGTGCAGGAAATGGCGCGCCTGGTCGATACCTCGGTGAGCATGCCTGAACTCGCGGCCTCTACCGGAGCCTCGGTCGAACCGGCGCGAATTCAAACCGCACGCAGCTCCAAGAGAAGTTAACCGAATAAGAAGACGAAAACTGGATATCGGCCCCGGAGTCCTCTGGACCCCGGGGCCTTTTATTTGCGGGGCCCTTGCAGCGATCTCAGGGGTTACGGAATGGGATCGCCAAATTCGCGCGCGGTTTCGATCCAGGGGCGAGTCGCTTCCCGGACCCTCGATTACTTACCCGCGCACAAGCTGAACTTGTCAAGAGCGGACCGGCAGTGTGGCTTCGAGTCCGCGCTTACGCCGCGCACTCGCCGCGGCCAAGCTTCAGGCTGTACTCGATCTCATCGCCCCAGTCGCGGAACATTTCGGGGACGTCCATCGGCGGCTTCGTCAGATCCGCTGTGAGCTGGCGGAAGGTCTCTACCTTGTTACGCAGCACGTAACCGCGGAAGCTTTCGCCTTCCTCGCGGTTCTGTTTGAAGTGTTCCAGCACCCGGCCGACGGCCACCGGGGCCAGCCGCGCCGGTATGCTCTGCACGGCCACTCCGAACTCCTGATACGTGCCGCCCAGCAGCATCAGATAGTACGGGACCTCGTGCTTCACCCCATCCGGCCCATCGATCTTGCGCGCGTTGCCATAGAAACCAATGTCGGCAACCCAATGCTGGCCGCAGGAATTCGGACAGCCGCTCGCGTTGATACGCAGCTTGCGGATCTGCGGATCGGTCTGCTGCGCGACCACACTTTGCAGGGCTGCGCCCAATCCCATCGTCTTGGTGAGTCCCAAATTGCAGCTGTAAGAGCCGGGACACGTGATCACATCGCTGATCTCGTCGGCGCCGCCTTGTGCCAGGTCCAGCTTGGCCAACGCGCCATAGACGCGCTTCAGCGCACCATCCGGCACCCATCCGAAGATCACATTCTGGATCATCGAGAAGCGCAGAAATCCGTCACCCGCTTGATCGGCGATGTCGGCCAGGCCGCGCATCTGATCACCCGTCAGGTTGCCCTGCGGCGTGGTCACCGTGACGATCGAATAGCCCTTCTGCTTTTGCGGACGCACGTTGGTCTTGCGCCACTCGGCAAACGCGGGCGAGGACGGCTCCCACACCGGCAGCAGCTCGCCCGAGGCCAGCGGCGGACGCAGCGACTTGAACCCGCCGAAATTCTCCGGCACGTCCGCCGGCATCGCGATGCCGCCGTTCTTCAGAATGTCTTGATATTGCTCTTCGATCGTGTCGCGCAGCCATTCAAAGCCGCGCTCGCGCAGCACGAATTTCAGGCGCGCCTTGTTCTTGTTCTTGCGATTTCCATGCACGTTAAAAACGCGGATCACCGCTTCGATGCGCCGCACCAGATCGTCCGCGGGAATAAACTCGTGCAGAACTTTCGATTCCGTGGGCAGCGGCCCCAAGCCTCCGGCCACCGTCATGCGGAAACCCTTCACGCCGTCGCGAATCATCGCGCGCAGGCCGACGTCGTTGATCGCGGTCGCAATGCAATCCTCCGGGCAGCCCGCGAAAGCGATTTTGAATTTGCGCGGCAGGCTGTCGGTGAGTTCTTTATGCAGGAATGCGAACGCCACGCGGCGGGCGTAAGGCTGCACATCGAACGGCTCTTCCGGATGGATCCCGGCGAGCGGACATGCAGTCACATTGCGCACCGTGTTGTAGCAGGCCTCCCGCGTCGTGAGCCGTACCTCGGCCAGCATGGTTAGCAGATCCGCGACCCGCGGCAGCGGCACAAAATGATATTGAATGTTCTGGCGCGTGGTCAGGTGCCCCTTGCCGCCCGCGAATTCGTCGGCGACGCGCCCCATCTGGCGCATCTGGTCGGACGTCAGCCGCCCGCCGGGGACCTTAGTCCGAATCATATGCACATCCGGCTGGCGTTGGCTGTAGACGCCGCGGCGAAGGCGCTGAGGACGCAACTCGTCGTCCGTCATCTTGCCCGCGGTCTTTAAAGCGGCCTGGGATCGGAACAGCTCAATGTCCTCGCGAACGACTCTATCGTATTCTTGTTCCACGAGTTGTTGTTCAGTCAACACATCGGCGATCGACATAGGCCTCCTTCTCTATAGAGATTACCATACTTGATCTCCGGAAGCTACCGACTGCTTCGGCTAATGTCTATTTTTCTTCGCGCCACCACCGTCTCGTAGCCACCAGCGCCCAAATCGCCTCTACCAACCCGAAGGGCCATGCGCCCTGCAGGAATCCGTAGCCGAGCCCAGAACGCACGATCCGGCAAACGCCAGAATGAACCAATGGCTGCGCTTTTCCAGCGCGTAGGTTACCAGCATGGCTGTCACGGCGAACAGGCCGAAGATCGTGAGCCTATCCATTTGGGAATTCTTCGCGGATGGGAAATTCTTCCTGGAGCAATGGCTTTACGCCGTCCGGCCCACGCATCGTCAAATGGGAAGCTTCGCCCGCTCCTTCCACTTGGAAGATTAGAAATGGGCAGCATAGCTGCTCCATGGCAATCCATTCGGAGACTTCCGGCAATTTGATTTTCGCGGAGTCCAGCGAGTACTCATAGCCGTCCGGCAATTCCCTGCGATCCCGGATCGCCGCACGCAAGCGAGATACCAGATCGTGGTATCGCGGCCGCTGGACCGCACCGATCGCCTGGATATTGCACGCAAGAATTGGGGGCGACATCACACAAATTACAACAGACCGAGACGGATGAGCTTGGCCGCCACCCGGTAAACGTCTTCGCGGCTCCCTTGCTTCCGGATTCCTGCCGCCACCACCATGACCACCACCGCCCAACGCTCGACGCGATAAATGATGCGGTAGCGCTGTCCCACGGCGCGCACGCTGCGGTACCCCGCGAGGTCGTCTCCTAGCGGCTTGCCTTGCAGTTCGGGATCGGCGGCGAGTGCAGTCATTCGCTCCAGAAGTTTCTCGCGAATGTGCCCGTCGGCGATCTTCCGAACCATATCCTGCGCGGCCGGCAGGATATTGACTCTATAAATCAAAGGCCGAGCTCCCGCTTGAATTGTTCGAGTGGGATGGCCTTCCCTTCCTGCATTTCCTTCACGCCCTGCCGGAAAGCCGCCATCAGCTCGGGATCGGACATGATCTCCATGGTCTCGATCACCGATTCGTACAGGTCCCACGACAACACCGCCAGCACCGGTTTCCCGCGCCGGGTGATCTTAACCGCTCCAATTTCAGGATGCTTCTCCAGCGCATCGGCGAGCTTGGGGAGCTGCTTCCGCGCCTCCGCCATGGCCAGCGGGGAGCGCCCCACGGCAGTCTTCGCCCGCTTCTTGGCTAAAGTGGATGGCATAACTTATTGTACAACTTTATGTACACTTGCATCCTCCATCGCGAGCTGCCGGTCGCGCGTCGTGATCCGCGGGCGTCTTGCGGCGTCGGCGGCATCGACTCCGGCGCACTCCGGAATCTCATGCCCCGCGTAATAGTTCAAGCCATACTGCCACGTCCGGCTCACCCCGTCGACACAGCCGTCGGAAACCTCGCTTTGGTGGGTGCGCCAGAAGCTTCGCACCGAAACCGTCCTATCCAGCGCTGGGAACGTACTGTACTTCAAATACACGGCGCCGATTCCGGCGGCCAGGGCGACGCTCAGCAGCGCGGCCTCGGTTTGCTGTTTCCAGGCGAGCCACCAAACCGATGCGGCGGCGGCCATAAACACCAACCCACCCAGCGCAAAAGCCACATGGGAGCGGCTTAATCCGGCCAGCAGCGCATCCGGCAGGATGCCGGCTACCGTTGGAAGCCCCACCAG
This sequence comes from Bryobacteraceae bacterium, assembly GCA_035496735.1. Lineage (GTDB taxonomy): Bacteria > Acidobacteriota > Terriglobia > Bryobacterales > Bryobacteraceae > Palsa-187. The sequence continues at coordinate 5,451 of DATJEI010000188.1, forward strand.
CAGCAGTGCGCAGGCCGCCAGCCACCAGGCCTTGACAGGAGCCGTTTCGAGACCGGCGGCGAGCACAATCGCGAGCGCCGGAAACAATGGCAGCAGGTAGCCCGGGAGCTTATTACGCGCGACCGAGAAAAAAATCAGTCCGTAAAGCGCCCACGCCGCGAGCAGCAGCACACGACGGTCGGAATATAGCCCTCGTCGCGCAAGCAGCGCGGCCAAAGGCGTCCACGGAAACAATCCGGCCAGCAATACCGGGATGTAATACCAGAAAGGCTGAACGTGTTCCAGGCTGGGCGTCAGAAAGCGAGCGACGTGCTGCTTCCAGAAGAAATCGTTCCAGAAAGCGCTGCCGTTGCGCAGCCAGCACAGGACGAACCACGGCGCGGCAACCGTCACCGCCGAGGCCAGCGTCACCATCCGCTTCCCGCGCGCGACCAGAAATAGCGGAGCGATCAGAACCACCGGCACAAATCCCTTGGCCAGAATCGACAGACCCAGCAGCGCGCCTGCGAGCACGGCCCGCCGCGGATCGAATAGCAGGATCAACATTGCCGCACCCAACGCCGCCGACATGGGCAGATCGGTCAAGGCGGCGAAGCTGTACGCCATCCATCCGCCGGACGTCGCGAGCATTGCCGTCGCCGCCATTGCCATCCACGCAGAAAATTCGCGCGCCAGCGTGAAGTAGAAAAACACCAGGAATGCCGCACTGATCAGCGCTTGGGGAAGCCGCGCTGCCCATTCGTCAGGCAATCCCGCCAAGTGCCCGGCCGCGGTGAGCCAGTAGGTAAGCGGAGGCTTTTCGAACCACGGCTGGCCGTCCAGGCGCGGCGTGATCCCATCGCCCGAGCGCGCCATTTCGCGGCCGATCGACGCATAGCGCGGCTCGTCCGGGCCCAGAAAGCCAACTCCCCCCAGGTGCAGCAGGTACAACAGCAGCAAGGGGAAAATGAGCCAGCTTCGCGACAAGTCTTCAGTATAATGAAGGTACGCGGCCGTAACATCCGAGAAACTGGCGCGTCAGAGGGATTGAGAAATGAAGATTGCCGCGACCTTCCTGCTGGCCGCTTTGGCGCTGACGGCCCAGACCACAACACCTCCGAAATCCGCGCTCGACAAGCCCACGCTGGAGGCTTACCTGCGGTACGCGGAGTTGTGGATTCCGCAAGTCACCGTGAAGATCGACGACCCGAAACCATCGGCGGAGCTTGACGGATTTTACGACGTCAATGTGCATCTGACCTTCAACGGCGCCACCAAAGACGAATCCTATTACGTTTCAAAAGACGGCAAAAATATCGTAAAGGGCCAGACCTATAATATCCGCAGCAGCCCGTTCCAGAGCAATCTCGATCTCCTCAAGATCGATGGCCATCCCAGTTACGGCGCCGGACCGGGCGCGCCCGTAAATCTGGCGGTCTTCAGCGATTTCCAATGTCCCTACTGCCAGAAGGAAGAACTGGACCTGCGCAAGAACCTACCGGCCGCCTACGGCGATAAAGTCCGCGTCACTTTCCTCGACTTCCCGTTGACGTCGATTCATCCCTGGGCCATGAAGGGATCGCTCGCCGGGCACTGCACCTACCGCGTCAGTCCCGCCGCTTTCTGGGATTATCACGATTGGATCTACACCAGCCAGAAAGACATCACGCTCGAAAATTTCGACGCCAAATTTCAGGAATACGCCAAGACCAAAGGTCTGGATACGCTGCAGCTAGGCCGCTGCATGGACGACAAGGCCTCGGCCGCCGAGGTCGACAAATCGATCGATCTGGGCCACCAACTGGGAATTAGCGCAACCCCTACGCTGTTCATCAACGGGCGAAAGCTGGAGGGCGGCGTCGAGTGGAACGTGCTGCAGCAGCTCCTGCAGATCGAGATCGAACACAAGACTGCAGAGACAAAGACCGTGGCGTCAGCCACTCCCAAGAAGGAAGACGATAGCTGTTGCACTGTGGAGATTCCCAAGGTCGCGCCCAACCCGAAGGTTCAACCCAAGAAATAGGCGCTAAACATGCCGGCGCTGGAGAAGCAAGCAGTGACGCGAAAAATAGCACCAATGCGAAAAATAGCCAGGACGCGAAGATTTGCATATTCGCTTCTCTGGTTGTGTCCGCTGGCTCTCCTGGCGGCCGACATTCAGCCCGATGCCTACCTGGCTCACGTTAAGTATCTGGCATCGCCGCAATTGAAAGGCCGGGCGACGGGAAGCCCGGAAATCGAAAAAGCCGCCACCTATATTGCGGGGCAATTTCGTTCCTTTGGCCTGCAGCCGCTGGATGGGAAAAGCGCGGCGGACGCCAAAAATTTCGAATTGGCTTTCCCCGCGGAACTGGGCGCGAAACTGGGGCCGGCCAATTCATTTTCCTATTACAACGGCACCCCCAAAGAGACTTTGCGCGAGGGCCAGGGTTTTGTTCCCTTCACCTTTTCGACCAACGGCAAATTCCACGGGCAAGTGGTCTTCGCCGGCTACGGCATCACCGCCAAGGAACTTAATTACGACGACTACGCCGGGATCGATGTGAAGGATAAACTGGTTCTGATCCTGCGCCACGAGCCGCAGGAACACGACCCGAAGAGCGTGTTTGGCGGCAAGCGGCTCACTTCCCATGCGACCTTCATCGACAAGATGATGGAGGCGAAAAACCACGGGGCGCGGGGCGTGATTCTGGTTAATGATACGCCCGCCCATGCCGGTTCTGAAGACAAGCTGGAGAAGTTCGGCGCCATCGGCGGGCCGCGCGATGCCGGCATATTTTTCGTTCAGATCAAAGCGGAAACCGCCGAAGCGTGGCTGCGCGCTGAAGGCCGGGACCTGCGCCAAATCGCCAAGGAGATCGACAGCGACCTAAAGCCGCGCTCGTTCGCCCTGCCCAAGGTGCAAGTGGACTTGTCGGTGGATCTGATTCATGAGATCAAGACGGTTCACAACGTCGCGGCCTACTTGCCGGGCAAAACCCCGGAGTACGTGGTTATCGGCGCGCACTACGATCATCTAGGCCTGGGCGATGAGCACTCGCTCGCTCCCAATCAAGTGGGTGCGGTGCATCCCGGCGCCGACGATAACGCTTCAGGCACCGCCGGCGTTATCGAACTGGCGCGCTGGTTTTCCAAACAGCCGCAGCCCCGGCGTGGAATTCTATTCCTGACTTTCGCCGGCGAGGAACTGGGTTTGTTGGGCAGCAACTGGTATGTGAACCACCCCGATCTCCCCCTTGAGAATGCCGTCGCGATGCTGAACCTGGATATGATCGGCCGCGTGCAGAACGGCCGGGTGTTCGTCAGCGGCGCGCAATCCGGAACTACCCTCGCCCGCATACTGGATGAGGTGAAACTTCCGCCACCTCTGTGGATCGACGAATCCGGCAAGAGTTCGGGCACCGACATGAGCGACGCCAGCGATCATGCATCCTTCGCGTCGAAGCAGATTCCAATTCTTTTCTTCTTCTCGGGACTGCACGCCGATTATCATAAGCCCAGCGATACCCCGGATAAGATCGACTCAGTCGATGGCGCAAAGTTGCTGGACTACGTGGCGGACATTGCGACGCACCTGGCCGAGGACCCCGATCGCCCCAAGTTTGTGCGCGTGGCGCGGCCCTCCGCTGGCCCGGTTTCCGGGAACGGAGCCCGATCCGGCTATGGCCCTGATTTCGGCAGCATCCCGGACTTTAACGAGCCGCCCAAGGGCGTTCGCTTCGCCGACATTCGCGAGGGCAGTCCCGCGGCCAAAGCCGGCCTCAAGCCCGGCGACATCATGATTGAGTTCGGCGGAAAGGCCATCGGCAATCTGTACGACTTCACCTACGCGCTGCGCGATAGCAAGCCGGGCGACCTGGTACTAGTTAAAGTTCTGCGCGGGGACCAGACGATTGAAGCCAAAGTACTGCTCACGGAGCGGCGATAGTCTGGCATACTGAGCTTGCACAGATAACGTTTGGATCCGTGTCGGAGACCTGGTCGGAGACCAACGTCGGAGAAACGATGAACGTTCGCAAGTTACCCCCGCTGATTCTGCATCCGTTCGCGGATGCGGGCGGACCCGAAAAACTGGTCGAAAGCTCGCGCGCCAGCCTGGTGCTGCAAGGCCTGCTGCCGGCCGGTGAACGCAATACTCAGGACATCGAACGCACCCTGCTCGACGGCCGTTTTTGCGAGATCCGCATGTTGTTTTACGTCGGCAAGGATCTGCTGCGATGGATCGA
>DATJEI010000189.1:0-21472 GCA_035496735.1 Bryobacteraceae bacterium
TTGCGGCATGAAGTGAGCGCTGGGTTCCACGTCCGGACAAGCTTCCCGGTACGCGGCCCACAAGGGATCCAGCTTGTCGCCGACTCGATCCTGGTCCATCCGGTCCATTATATGCTCCTCGCCGCCGATTTCAAGACTGTCCCGGCGCTTCAGACTTCGCCCGCCTCAAACGCCTTCAAAACTCTCTGCCGCGCTCGAAACAGCCGGACCTTCAAGGCATTCTCATTCACCTTGTAGATCTGTTCCAGTTCCTTCAGCGACAACCCCTCCACTTCCTTCATCAGGAGCAGAACCCGATCTTCCTCGGAGACCTTGCCCAGCAGCGACTGCACCATTTCGCGAACCTTCGTCCGCCGCAGTTCCTCGGTCTGCTGCGTTCCGCCGGCGGCTGCGTCCGCCATCATCACCTGCTGCTCGCTCAAATCCGACATCCGGCTTTCGGGACGGCGCTTCTGCCGCCGCAAGTAATCGTAAGCCGCGTTCACCGTGAGACGATACAACCACGGCTCGAATACTTCCGCCGCCCGCAATTGATCCAGCGAATAGTACAACCGGAGAAACACCTCCTGGCCCACGTCCTCCACGTCTTCCGGCCGTCCAATCAGGCGCGCGATGGTTCCCAGTATCCGTTTGCGGTACGCGTTGACCACCAGGTTAAACGCCCCGTCGTCTCCGCTCCTCGCTTTTTCAATAATCTCGAATTCAATCAGCATCGCTAACGCCCGCTGTCTCGTCCCTTCGCCTGGCGGTAGCGCAAACTGGATCTATTCATTTGAAAAGGCGCTAGTATACCCACTCAGGTTACAACAGCCTCAAGGTTGGACGGCGCCCAAAAAAAATCGTATAGCCTTTCGCTATGCGGCTCCGGCTAGCCTTGCGTCACCCTTCATCTGAACCACCTTGGGGGCTCTGCGGGTAATCCCCGCACTCGATGGGATCGTGTAAACTGCGTAGCGCTCCAGGGAAGCGATGGCTTCGTCGAGGGCAGCTTTCCGATTCCTTAGATCAGTGAGTCGCGCCCGGATTGCTCCGGACGTGTCGGGGGAGGTGTTCGGAAACATGGAACGAAATTGTCTTTAGATTGTTGAATTTCACTAAACCATGGCGGGTTGTGATGATAGACGGACGTCTCCTCGTACTATAGCTTGATAGTAGTAATAGTACCAATACCCACAAATAGGGGCATACGTGCGAGTCATGCTAAAATCGCCAATTGATGGATTTTCTTGAGGGGCTGAACCCCCGCCAGAGGGAGGCGGTCGAGCACTCCGAAGGCCCCCTGCTGGTGCTGGCCGGCGCCGGCAGCGGGAAAACCCGAGTGATCACCCACCGCATCGCGCACCTGATGACGGCGTTCCGGGTTCCGGGTTGGGCCATCCTGGCTGTCACCTTCACCAACAAGGCAGCGGGCGAGATGCGCGAACGCGTGCGCTCGCTGGTATCCACGGGTCCCGAAGGCGCGCCCTCGGTTGCGACGTTCCATTCCTTTTGCGTGCGCCTGCTGCGGCGCGAGGGAGCTCCGCTCAGCCAGCTTCGGCGCGGCTTCACGCCGCTTTTCACCATCTACGACGACGACGATCAGATCTCGATGATCAAGTCGATTTATAAGTCGCTCGGTCTCGACGACAAGTTCATGCAGCCGCGCGCGGCGCTTTCGCGGATCAGCCATGCCAAGAGTCACGCGCAATCGCCCGAAGAAATCGCGCGCGCTGCCACCGACCCCAGCGCCACCCGGTTCGCTACGGTCTACGAGCGCTACGAAGCGCGGCTGCGCGAATCGAACGCCCTGGATTTCGACGACCTGCTGCTCGAAGCCGTGAACCTGCTGCGCTATGACGACGCCACCCGCCAGCGCCTGAACCAGCGCTACGAATTCGTGATGGTTGACGAATATCAGGACACCAATCGCAGCCAATACGATCTAATGCGCCTGCTCACTGAGCAGCGTCACAACATCTGCGTCGTCGGCGACGAAGACCAGTCGATTTATGGATGGCGGGGCGCCAATATTCGCAACATCCTGGACTTCGAACGCGATTTCCCGGGCGCGACCATCATACGCCTGGAACAGAACTACCGCTCGACTCAAACCATTTTAGAAGCCGCCAGCGCCGTGGTGGCGAACAACACCGAGCGCATCGGCAAGACCTTGTGGACCGACTCCGGCGCGGGCGAGAAGATCACGCTCTACGAAGCGCCGGATTCAGAAAACGAAGCCCTGTGGATCGCCGACACCGTCGAGAACCGCTTGGCGCGCAATCCCCAGGAGCGCGTTGCCGTCCTCTATCGCACCAATTCGCAATCGCGCCAGATTGAAGAAGCTCTGCGCCGTTACGGCCGCAAGTACGTGGTGGTCGGCGGGTTCAGCTTCTATCAGCGCGCCGAAGTGAAGGACATTCTGGCGTATCTGAAAGTCCTGGTCAGTCCGCACGATTCGATCGGGCTGCTGCGCGTCATCAACACTCCCGCGCGCGGCATCGGCCGCACCACTCTGGAACAGATCGAGCAGTACTCGTTGCAGCATGGGCTGTCGCTGTGGACCTCGCTCGAACAAATGCTGGAAGCGCACGCCTTCCCCGGCCGCGCCGAAGCGGCGCTCGCTGCGTTCCATCGCATGATGACGGAGCTGGCGGGACAGCTCGACACCCGCTCCATTTCTGACACGCTGGCCGATGTCTTAGAGCGCACCGGCTACCGCAAAATGCTCGAAGACGAAACCACCGAGGAAGCGCGCCAGCGTCTGGCGAATTTGGACGAACTGCTCAACGCCGCAGCCGACGCCGGCGAGCGCGGTGAAACTCTGCGCGATTTTCTGGACCACGCCGCGCTGGTCTCCGACGCCGATTCGGCGGACTCGCGCGTGCCAGTCTCTTTGCTCACCATGCACAATGCCAAGGGCCTGGAATTCCCGGTCGTGTTCATCGCGGGCCTGGAAGAAGGGCTGTTTCCGCACAGCCGCTCGCTCGATTCCGAAAGCGGAATGGAAGAGGAGCGCCGCCTGTGTTACGTCGGCATGACGCGCTCGGAAACCAAACTCTATTTAAGCTGGGCCCGCTACCGCCGCCGTTTCGGAGGCGGACAACCGGAGGTTTCGCTGGCTTCGCGCTTCCTGAACGAGGTCCCGCGCAGCTTGGTCGACGCCGTCCGGGGAGACCAGCCGCAGGCGCGTTCGGTGGACCTTTACTCCGAGCGCTACCAGGTCCGCGAATCCGCCCAGCGGAACCTCTATACTGGGAAGACTTACAATTCTGTCGATAATATCCGGCAGTTTTTTTCGGAACGCGGCATGCCGGCGCCGCAGGGGATTGCCCCACCGGCGGCTTCGTCAGCGGCCCCGGCAGCGGCTACAACCGCGGCTCAGCCGGCAGCGCCGGTTCCTCAGTTTAAGAAGGTGGGCCCTAAGAAACTGGGGCCGGGTTCTACGGTGGAACACACCAAGTGGGGCCGGGGCACGGTGCTGCGCCTGGAAGGTTCGGGCGACGATACGAAAGTGACCGTCAGTTTTCCCGGGTACGGCTTGAAAAAATTAATCGCGAAATACGCAGGGATCAAGGTGGAATGAATACCAAAAAAGTTACCGATAAAGACGAACGCAAGAAGCTGAAGCGCGCGGCCCGCAAGAAGGCCGCGCCCAAGGCCAAACGGGCCGCCGACGTTGCCCGCGGTTCGCAAAAACGCAAAGTCAAGAAGATGGCCAAAGGTCAACGCAAGCGTTAGCCGTGTAGGACCGGCCCATGGCCGGTCCCTCCCTGGCCGCATGTCCACTCTTTTCCGCACCAAGAGCATCGCGGCATTAATCGCGGCTGGCGATCACCATTCCCATCGGCTCAAGAAAGCTCTCGGCCTGGGAAGCCTGGTCGCGCTGGGGATCGGCATGGTGATCGGTTCCGGAATTTTCACGCTCACCGGCACCGCCGCCGCCGGGCTCAAGTTTGAATATCCGTCGGTCTTGAAGGCCCCGTTGCTGAACCTGCTGCTGCACGGCCAGCACGCCGTAGGCACTTTCGGACGGCCGGGCGCCGGCCCAGCCATCTCGGTTTCTTTTCTGCTGGTAGCCTTGGCCTGCAGCTTCGCGGCGTTGTGTTACGCGGAGCTGGCCTCGATGATCCCGGTTTCGGGGAGCGCATATACCTATGCCTACGCGACGATGGGCGAGATCTTCGCCTGGATCATAGGCTGGGATCTGATCCTCGAATACGCAGTCGGCAACATGGCGGTGGCCGTTGGCTTTGGCGCTTATTTCAATGACCTGCTCGACAATGTCTTTGGCTTCCACCTGCCCTTCCAGCTCACGCAACCGATCTTCATCGGAGAAAAACCCACGGGTGCCTGGTTCAACTTGCCGTCGTTTCTCTTGGTGATGCTGCTCACGTGGCTGCTGGTGCGAGGTGCACGGGAATCGGCCCGCGCGAATACCATCATCGTCGCCGTCAAGCTGGGCGCAATTCTGCTGTTTATTTTCGGCGCTGCGCGCAGCGTCGATACTCACAACTGGCATCCGTTCATGCCCAACGGCTATCCCGGGGTGCTCACCGGAGCCGCCATTGTTTTCTTTAGCTACATCGGCTTTGATGCCCTCTCGACTACCGCCGAAGAATGCCATGCTCCCCAGCGCGATCTTCCCCGGGGAATTATGTTCACGCTGATCATTTGCGCGCTTCTGTACGCCGCCGTGGCATTGGTACTCACCGGCATCGTGCATTGGGATACGCTCAACAATGACGCTCCGGTGGCGAACGCCCTCAAGGCCGTGGGGCTCAATCGCCTGCGCTTCGTGGTGACCGTGGGGGCGCTGCTGGGAATGATCAGCTCGGTCCTGGTCGGGCAATATGGGCAATCGCGAATTCTTTTTGCGATGTCGCGCGACCGTCTGCTTCCGGGCATGTTCTGCCGCGTGCATCCTAAATTCGAAACCCCCGATGTCAGCACATGGCTGGCGGGCGTGGCGGTCGCGATCCCCGCCGGCGTGTGGGATATCGGCACTTTCGCCGACCTCACCAACATCGGCACCTTGTTCGCCTTCGTGGTGGTTTCAGCGGGCGTGATCCTCTTGCGTCGCTCGCAGCCGGATCACAAGCGGGCTTTCCGCGTACCCTGGGTGCCGTTTCTTCCGCTGCTGTCGATCTTGTGCTGTCTCTTGCTCATGTTGAACCTGCCGCTCGAAACCTGGATCCGATTTTTCATTTGGCTGGCAATCGGCCTGGTGGTGTACTTCACCTATAGCCGGAAGCGGGTGGCGGAAGTCTAGTCCGCGGAAACCTAGTGCCGTGCCGCGCGGCCCAGTCCGGCCCAAATCCGCGGGAAACCGGCGCTTGACAAAAGGCGAATATAAGGCGAAGATAGGCGGGTGACCCCGCTGGTCGGTATCGCTCGTTTGGCGGCGGAAAGCGCCTCGCTCGAAGCCAAGCGCGAGACCGAGTACTTCGAACTTCCAACACGGAAGTATCTGGCGCGCTGCGACAGCCCCCGCATGCCTTTCCGCTGGATGATCAATCCCTACCGCGGCTGCGAGTTCGGCTGCAAGTACTGCTATGCGCGTTACACTCATGAATTCATGGAACTGCACGAGCCGGAAGCCTTTGAACGCAAGATCTTCGTCAAGCATTTCGATGGCGCTGCGTTCCAGGCGGAATTGCGGCGTCTCCCTACCGGCGAGGCGATCGCCATTGGTACGGCCACTGACCCGTACCAGCCGGCCGAGCGAAGGTTCCGCTTGACGCGATCCATTCTGGAACTGCTGGCGCAGAGTGGCGGGCACCGCATCGGGCTGATCACTAAGTCGGATTTAATTGCCCGCGATATTGACATCTTCCGGGAGATTAATCGGCGCAATTATCTGACTTTGGTACTGACCATTACGACACTCGACCGGGACTTGGCGCGCTTACTGGAGCCGCTCGCGCCGCGGCCCGACCTGCGTCTTAACGCCGTGCGCAAACTGAGCGCGGCGGGTCTGCGGGTGGCCGTGAATCTCGCTCCCATCCTGCCGCTGATAAACGACGCCGAGCCAAGCCTGGACGCGGTCGCTAAAGCTTCGGCCCGCGCCGGCGCCGCGCATCTAAGCGGCAATGTGGTGTATCTGAAGCCGTGCGCGCAGAAAGTCTTCTTCCCGTTCCTGCAGGAGCATTTTCCATCTTATGTCCGACGCTACCGGGAACGCTTCGAGCGCAGCGCCTTTCTGCGGGGAACCTATCCCGAGATGATTCGCGAACGGATCGATCGCATTCGCGGCCGCTATCATCTCCGGCCCCGGGAAGACGGCCGCGCCGAGCCGGAGTTATGGCCGCAGGATCCGCAAATGACGTTATTCTCAGAAAGTGACTGAGGAAAGCTACATGCGCATGGCGCTGCAACTGGCCCGCGAGGCGGAGGCCGCGGGCGAGGTCCCGGTGGGCGCCGTGATCGTGATGGGCGATGAAGTCGTAGGCCGCGGGCGCAACTCCCCCATCGAGCGCTCGGATCCCACCGCGCACGCCGAAATTCTGGCGCTCCGGAATGCGGGCGCCGCGGTTGGCAACTACCGCTTGGAAGGCGCGACTTTATACACCACGCTGGAACCGTGCGTGATGTGCGCGGGCGCGCTAGTCGCGGCGCGCATCGCCAAAGTAGTTTTCGGTGCGCGGGACCTCCGCTTTGGCGGCGTGCGCAGTAAGTTCCGCCTGGCTGACGCCGACGTCCTGAATCATCGATTGGCGATTGAAGAAGGGGTACTCGGCGCAGAGTGCGCCGAGCTGATGCTGCGATTCTTCGCCGGACGTCGCGGGTCAGGCGCCGGAGGCTAAGCCGTCTTGCCGACCGGCTGCGGGAAGCGCAGGTGCGGCGGCCGCAGCGGAATCACGCGGGACTTCTGCCCGGTGACGCGCGCGGGATCAAACCGGGAAGGTCCGTGAAAATAGTCGTCCAATGGAAACAACGGGTAGGGCTGCAGTTCCCGGAACACACGGCCGAGTTTCTGCTCGATGCGATAGACGGCATGAAAGAAATTGCCGCGGCTCATCCCCAGTTTGCGCGTACACAAGGTCCAATCCGCGCCCAGCAAAAAATGATAACGGAACAAGCGATACTCCGCCTCACTGAGATTTCGGCGCGAAACCAGGCAAAAATCCGCCATATATTCTTCATCTTTGCGGCCGAATGTCATCGGCCGGCGGGCTCCCGCCGCGGGCTCCATGGAAACCCGGCTCACATGTCTTTCCTGTTCGGTACAGCGCCGAAACCGATCGTAACAGATGCGAAACATCGCGCGCAGGACGCAGTTACATGGCATCCAGTCCCCCATATTTCGTAGCCGCAGTCCACACCCGTGGCATTGCGTGCAATTGTGCATGGCGAGCGCCAGTGTTTCTGAGCGTGTCCATTCCATTGCTGTGTTTAGTTCCTCTCATTGGGTCGGTGTCTTCTGTGGAACTCCCACCAGCCACCGCATAGGTATAGTACTTCCAGGCCTATTTAATGTCAATTAATATTTTCTTAAACTGCACTAATTACACATTATTTAGTTGCCACTTCCCGATAAATGGCAAGCACTTGTTGCGCGGTGGACTCCCAATGAAAGCGCTGGGCCTGCACTCGTCCGGCCGCCTTCAGGCTCTCGCGGCGCTCGAAGTTCAGCAAAACCTCGCGCATTCCGCGCTCGATATCGAAGACATTATCGGGGCTCACCAGCTCGGCAGCTTGCCCTACGGCTTCCACCAGAGACGGCAGATCGGATGCCACCACCGGCGCGCCGCAAGCCATGGCTTCGAGCGGAGCCAGACCGAAGCCCTCATACAGAGTCGGGAAAGCGAATGCCTCCGCGGCGCAGTAAAACACGCGCAAAGTCTCAATCGGAACGAATCCCAGAAAACGGACCACGTTCTCAATGCGTGAATGAGCCACGGCACGGCGCACTGCGGGATTCTTAGAGAGTTCGTCGCCGATGATCACCAGGCGCAGATCCTTGTAAAGCGGGTGCTTTTCCAGCTTGTGACGCAGCACGGCGAACGCCTCTACCAGGCGCGGCACATTCTTGTGCACGCGGACGGTACCCGCGTAGAGGATGTAGGGATAGGTAATCGAGTAGCGATCCAGAATCTGGCGCTGCTGGCCCGGATCGTCGCGAACGCTGGTAAACGCGGGGTCGGGAGCGCTGTAAATGGTAGACAGGCGATCGTCCGAGAGGCGCAAAATCGATTCCAGGTCGCGGCGGGTAGCCTGCGAGACGGCGATGACGCGAGAGGCCCGGACGACGCCTCTCCGGTAGCGCAGTTGGTGCAGACTGTAGCGGAAATCCCGGCGCTGGGGAAACAGCAGCGAACTCATATCGTGGATGGTGACGACGTAGGGACGCGGCATGGCCCAAGCCACGGAATTAAGCGGAATATGATACAGAGAAGCGTTTAAAGATTTCAAGAAACCCGGGAAAGAGAAATTGTGCTTCAGGCCTTTATCACTTGCCTCGAAGGGGGCGATGCGGAAATTCGGACCCAGTCCCGCGAGTTCGCCGGCATCGTTGGGATGCGCGATTAAGGTGTACTGATTATCGGCGTCCAGGGCCGAGAGGGCCCGCGCGAGGTTGCGGATATAGGTGCCGGGGCCGAAGTCGCGGACCCGCCGGGCATCGATGACGATATGCAGCGGCATCCTTCCTCCAGGCGAATCGCGTGTGCGCTTAGCGGACGCGCATTTAGCGAGCTACCGCGGGCGTCAGTTTCCAGGAATATAGCGGAAAACGGTCGGTGAGCGCCGCCACGCGCCGCCGCACTTCGGCCAGGACGCCCTCGTCGGCCACGTTTTCGAGAACCCGTGTAATCAACGCCGCCACTTCGCGCATCTCGCTCTCGCCAAAACCGCGCGTGGTGACGGCGGGGCTTCCGAAGCGCATGCCGCTGGGATTCACCGGCGGATTCGGGTCGAACGGAATCGCATTCTTGTTGGCAGTGATATAAGCGCGATCCAAAGCTACTTCGGCCTCCTTGCCGCGCACGCCTTTGGCGAACACATCCACCAGCATCAAGTGAGTATCGGTGCCTCCGGAAACGATGCGGAAGCCGGCCGCGCTTAGCTCCTTCGCCAGGGTCTGCGCATTGGCCACCACTTTCCGGCTATAGGCGACGAACTCCGGCGTCATGGCGTCGCGATAGCAGATGGCCTTCGCCGCGATGATGTGCATGAGCGGGCCGCCCTGGATTCCGGGGAAAACCGCTTTGTCGATAGCCGCGCCGAGTTTCTCTTTCGCCAGGATCATGCCGCCACGCGGGCCGCGCAGAGTCTTGTGGGTGGTGGAGGTGACGATATCGGCCCAGTCGCACGGATTCGGGTGCACTCCGGCAGCGACCAATCCCGCGAAATGCGCCATGTCGACCATGAAGAGCGCGCCGGTCGCGTCGGCGATCTCGCGGAAACGGGCGAAGTCGATGATTCTTGGATAGGCGCTGCCGCCGGCCACGATGAGTTTGGGCTTGTGCTCCGCCGCCAGCCGCGCTACTTCGTCGTAATCGATGAGTTCATCTTCTTTGCGGACGCCGTAGGGCACGATTTTATACAGCTTGCCGGAGAAGTTGAGCGGATGCCCGTGGGTCAAGTGGCCGCCGTGCGCCAGGTTCATGCCCAGGATGGTATCGCCTGGATTGAGAACGCTGAAATAGGCCCCCTGATTGGCCTGCGAGCCCGAATGCGGCTGCACGTTGGCATATTCGGCGCGAAACAGTTTCTTGGCGCGGTCGCGCGCGAGGTTCTCGATGCCATCCACGTATTCGCAGCCGCCGTAGTAGCGCTTGCCGGGATAGCCTTCGGCGTACTTGTTGGTGAGGATGGTGCCGGCGGCTTCCAAAATCGCTTCGGAAACGAAGTTCTCGCTGGCGATCAGTTCCAGCCGCGAGTTCTGGCGCTCGGTTTCATGGCGGATCAAGTCGAAAATTTCGGGATCGGCTTCGGCCAGAGGGCGCGCCGGTGGTGCTTGGCTTCCGGATTGGGTCATGTTAATTGCGCTCCAATTCTATGATCTTGTGTACCCGGCGCTCGTGGCGCCCACCGCGCTCAAACTCGGTTTCGAGAAACAGCTTTACAAACTGATTGGCGGTCGCGGCGTCGGTGTAGTTGGCGCCGAGAGCGAGGACGTTGGCGTCGTTATGGCGGCGCGTGAGCTGCACCTCGTCGGGGTTTACGGCCAGCGCCGCACGCACGCCGTGAATTTTATTCGCCGCGATGGTCATGCCAACGCCGGTACCGCACACCAGGATGCCGCGATCGGCTGAACCATCGGCGACCGCTCGCCCGACGGTGGCTGCGTAGTCCGGATAATCGGTGGACTCGGTGTTATTGGTGCCCTCGTCGATCACGCTGTGGCCGGCTGCGCGCAACATTTCCGCAATTTCCCGTTTAAGCCCGAATCCGGCGTGGTCGGCGCCGATTGCAATCTTCATGGAAGTAATTGATTTTACCATCGCGGCCATGTAGCGCGGATGCTTTGGCATAATTTGCTTTCGCGGACTCTGGGGCGCGGTTGTTTTTCGCGACGGCGCGCCGCGCAAACGTTGCCGCCTTGCAGCATGTGCGAGCCTCGGCGGCTCCAAAGAAGTGGCTCCACATTGGGCACCCGGAGGTGTATAATCATCGGCGGCCAAAAGCCAACGGGAATCAGACAGTCTGATGGGGCAGTCTCTTAGGGGGGTGTGTCTTTCATGCTTACGAGATTTCACTCGGTGCTTTTTCTTCTGGTCGTCGCGCTCGCAGTTGCGATGCCCGCAACCGGCCAAACCTTTGGGCAGATCACGGGCTTGGTGACAGACTCCAGCGGCGGCGTGGTGATCGGAGCCGCAGTGACGGTCACCAACCCGCAAACCAGCCTCACACGCACGGACAACACCAATGGCGCGGGCCTTTATACTTTCCCCAACCTGCTGCCCGGCGTGTACGACGTCAAAGTGGCAGCCCAAGGATTTCAGAGCGCCATTCGTAACAACGTGGAGCTGCAGGTGCAGCAGGTAGCCCGTCTCGACTTCCAGTTGAAGGTCGGCTCTATAACCGAAGCTGTGGAGGTAACGGGCGGAGCACCGTTGCTCACCACTGAAAATGCCACCTTGGGCACAGTGATCGATAATCAGCGCATTGTAGAGCTGCCGCTTAACGGCCGGAACTTTATTCAACTGATCGCGCTCAGCCCCAACGTAAACGCCAGCTATGCGGACGGCGGAACGGCCTCTAGCCGCCAGGGAGGAGACCGGGCGGCTCAGAACTTCTCGGTTGGCGGCCAACGCCGCGAATTCAATTACTATACGCTCGACGGTATCGCCAACACAGACGTGGACTTCAACACCTACGCCTTCCTGCCTTCCATCGACGCCCTGCAGGAATTCAAAGTGCAAACCGGCGTCTACTCCG
Organism: Bryobacteraceae bacterium; assembly: GCA_035496735.1. Lineage (GTDB taxonomy): Bacteria > Acidobacteriota > Terriglobia > Bryobacterales > Bryobacteraceae > Palsa-187. Next base: position 11,362 of record DATJEI010000189.1, read on the forward strand.
CGGAATTCGGGCATGAAGCCGCACAGGTCAATGTTTCTACAAAGAGCGGCACCAACGAATACCACGGAGCTTTATTCGACTTCCTTCGTAACAACGCCGTGGATGCCCGCCCCTTCGGTTTCACGCGCACGGTGCCGGTGTCCGCTCCTTTCAAATGGAACCAGTTTGGCTTTGCGGTGGCAGGGCCGGTCCAGATCCCCAAGATATTTAACGGCAAAGACCGGCTCTTTTTCATGTCCAACTACGAGGGCTTCCGCCTGCGCAACCAGACCCAGGTGGTTTATAGCACGCCTCCCGCCGCCATGCGTAACGGCAATTTTTCGGAAATTCTCCCGGTTGTTATCAAAGATCCGCGGAACAACTTCCTGCCCTTTCCGGGCAACATCATTCCTTCGCAGCGGTTTAGCGCCGCCGCGGTGGGGCTGCTGGAGTTCTATCCGGCGCCGAACATTCCCGGGACGGGGCGGACACTTAATTATCTGGCGTTAAACAATAACGTCAACGATAAAGATCAGTTCACGCAGCGGATCGATTTCGCTGAGAATGCGAAATCCAACTGGTTCGGCCGTTATAGCTGGCAGGATGAGACGCAGATTCAGCCGGCTCTGAAGCTCAATGGGCATTTTCTGGCCGTAAACGTAAAGCAGGCCATGATTTCTAACTCGCGGATTTTGTCGCCGACCCTGGTGAACGAGGCTCGCTTCGGCTACACCGGTTTCTACGACGACTACGGCAACGAACTGCAGTACAAGCGCGATCCTATTAAAGAACTCGGTATCGGCTTTGTGGATCCCGCGCCGGTCGCATGGGGCACGCCGGGGGTGTCGATAAATGGCTTCAACGGGTTTGGCGACGATGTGAACGGTCCTTTTGTGGTGAACGATCACACTTTCCAATGGCTGGACACCCTCTCATGGAACCTCGGCACTCACGCCATGAAGATCGGCGGAGAGGTCCGGCGCGACCGTTTTAACCAGCTGGGACAGCAGAACGTGCGCGGCGTGCTGACCATTGACAATCCTTCCACCGGCTACGCCTTTGCGGATTATATGCTGGGCATTGTCTCGCGAACCCAGGATGCAGGATCGCTGGCGATCAGCCAGTTCCGCGCGACGAGTCAGGCTTATTTCTTCGCCGATACCTGGAAAGTGCGGTCCAATCTGACCATCGACTGGGGCTTGCGCTACGAATACACTCCGCCCTGGAATGACAAAGGCGGCAGCCTGATGAATGTCTGGTTCCCGGAAGGTTTTGGCAGCAAGCCCGGCTTGCATCCCTGCTACGTTCGCATCGGCAGCGGCGATATCTACCAAAACACGGCCACCCGTTTCGATCCCGCCATCTGCGTGGTGCGCGATGGCCGCTTGGGAGACCGTCTGGTTAAAGCCGACTATGCGAATTTTGCCCCACGCCTGGGTATTGCCTGGAGTCCCAAGCCGAATCTGACGGTGCGCGCGGGGGCCGGGATCTTTTTCGTGCAAGATACCGGCAATCCGCGCTTCGACATGAGCCGCAACATACAGGGCCGCATTACCAGCACCGCCACCGTGTCGCAAGCGAACTTAACCTTCGAACATCCATTCACGGGCGGGGCGATAAACGTCTGCGGTGTTCCGACGCCGCCGTACGTATGCGTCATCACGCCGCAGGGGCTGGCGAACGACACCAACCGCCGGACTCCGTATATCGAGCAGTACGAGTTGAACATTCAGCGCCAACTAAGCGGCAGCACGGTGCTAGAGGTCGGCTATCTGGGTACCCAAGGACACCGGCTGGAACGCCTGATAAGCTACAACCTGCCCTATCCCAGCCCGACCGGATCAATTGCCTCTCGTGAACCGGCCCCCGAATTCGGCAATATTCAAATGCTGGCCGGCACGGTGAACTCCAACTATCATTCCCTGTCCGCGAAACTCACTCGCCGGATGTCAGGCGGCCTGACGTTTTTGGCGGGCTATACCTTTGCAAAATCGATCGATGACGGCAGCGGGATCCGCACGCTCGGCAGCGATCAACTGAAGCCCCAGAACGGCCTGTGCGTAAGCTGCGAGCGCGGCTTATCGATCTTCGACACACGGCATCGTTTTGTCACTTCCGTTCTGTATGATTTGCCGGTAGGCAGAGGCAAGAAATACTTGACCCACGGCCTTGCCGCAAGCCTGATCGGGGGATGGGAACTGAGCAGCATCGTGACGGTTTCGAGCGGGTTCCCGCTGAATGTCAGCGCTGGCAAGGACCAATCCAACACCGGCCATGGATATGACCGTCCCAACAATGTACCCGGAGTCGCCAGTTTCGATTCCAGCCAGCGGAGCACCGCCGAATGGTTCAACGTTCAGGCGTTTGCACTCCAGCCGTTTGGGTCCTACGGGAACCTGGGCCGCAACACGTTAACCGGTCCCGGCATATTTGGTATAGACTCCTCTGCGCTTAAGAAATTCAGTTTCACGGAGCGGAAATATATACAGTTGCGGGTGGAAGCGTTCAATCTGCTAAACCACCCCAACTTTGGCGATCCCAACACGTCATTGGCGAGTGGTGCTGTGACCGGAGCCGGGATTCCAATTCCCCGTACAGGCGCTTTCGGCACGATCAATAGCACTCGGAGCACAATTCCGATGCGACAGTTACAATTCGGCCTTAAGCTGGTTTTCTAATTGAGCGGGGCATAAACAGAAGCGGGCGTCGATAATTGGAAGTGCGCAGTTCCGCGCGGTTGTACAACGGCGGTCACGCGGCGCCGCGCGTCTTGCCGTTTGGTTTGCCTCTGTATTTCCGAACTCCTTTTCCTTCGAGGGCCCTCTATGGCGGCATTAACCCGTGAGGCCTGCTGTGAGTGACACACAACGCTGATAAGACGCTATGCGCTCATTTCGCAAACCCGGCGATCTGGGAGAGACCACCTACCAAGCGGGACGGAGTTTCAGTTCTCCGCTACTACCTCACCGCTGCTACGCTTCGCGGAAGGGTCTAGAATTCCGCTCACGTGGTCCTTGGCCCCCGGTGGGTGGGACGGACTCTCACGGCAGCAAGGTAGCGCGGATGCTTCGCGTGACGCAGGAAAGCGAAGTCGGAGGTCATTGATAGTGGGGGAGAAAGAGAGTGATGCAAGGCGTGAACGCGTGGGGGCGAGCAGGCTGGAATTTGGGGCCTCGTTCATGCGCGGGTACTGCCCCTTACGCGGAATGCCCTTGTCGTTCCCGATCCCAGCCCGACAGCCAGAATCGGAGCGCGAAAGCGAATCCAACTTACCGGGTGGACAGGTTTGCAACTTCGAAGATCAAGAACTGCTGCCTTGGCAGGAAGTCATGTTGCGCCGCTAGCTTGTATCCTGCCTTGCCCATCTCGGACTTGAATTTTTCCAGGGGAAAACGAAATTCCTTCGGCGGGCCCTCGGGAGAATCCGGCTTGAAGTCAATAATTGCGACACGACCGCCGGGCTTAATCGATTTGGCTAGCTTCCGGAAATACATCTCACGGTTGCCGATGTGGTGGTATGTGTCCACGATCAGAATCAGGTCGACGGGTACCGGCAGATTTGGTTGATCCGCAGAGGCTTGAACAGCAGTTATGTTGTGCAAACCCTGGTTGGCGGCACGTTCCCGCAGGTAATTCACCATCGACGGTTCGATGTCCGCCGCATAGACCTTAGGCGCAGCTTCCGATTTCGCGAGTCGTACCGAGAAATATCCAGTACCGGCACCGATGTCGGCCACAATTTGTCCGCGCTTCAGGTTAAGCGCCGCGATTACGCGGTCCGGCAACTGCCACGTATCGCGTGCCGGGTCGTCAAAGCTCTTCGCCGACTCCTTGGGATCGAAGTGGTGCTCCATGTGGTCGGCATGGGCCTTCTCGTGTTCCTTAGATTGACCCAGTGCGATGGAGGCACCTAGCAAGAAGACCGAAAGCGCACGGTGTTTCGAACGCATTGAGCTACTCCTGTGTTCTATTTTCTCACCAGGTTCGGGTTATTCCGAGCTTCCATTCGCCGTAATCCCAAAGTACAGCGTTGGGAGAAACTTGCCACATCGTCGCATAGCGCACTTCTCGTTGAAGTGACGGAGCGATCGTGCGAACGGATCGTTGTCGGATGCGCCGTGATCCAGGCACAATCCATTTCCACGGGCCTATGTGTCGAACTCGCATAAAGTCTCTTATCGCTACCAATAGGCGAGTGGGCCGGGAAGCGCAGCGCCGCATCCGCATTTTCCTCCCGTTTTCTCGGAGTCAACCATCTTTGAACACGCCGTACACCGGATCCAGCGGGGGTTGAGTCGAGCCGGAATCCACACCCCGGTGGCGGCACCGCGGGAAAGCTCGGGGCTGAAAAAGCGCCCCACGGCGGAGCGATGTTCTCCCCCTTTCATTAACGGCGTCATGGCATCGGCTGTTTCCCAGGCAGTGATGGTCATCATGCGGTCGCCGATGGTCGCACCAACCCAACTGATAAATCCAGGCATAGCGAGCATCTCAAGCGCGATCTTCCGGGCACTCTCTCTGACCTGTTGGCGCTCTTCGTCCGTGCGAGCTTCCAGCCAGGTGATGCTGAACGCTCCGGGAGTAGCGGTGTTCCCGGTGGAAACACGAGTGCTGGTCCCGAAACCGAAGGGGCCAACGGCCTTGGGTTGAACGATCACATCCAGTCCCAAGGCGCGCGGCAAAGCGCCGCTATCGAAGTAGCCTTGCACGGACTGGATCTTGTCCGCAGCGACGCGGACGAAGTCAGCGCCAGAAAGCGCGACGGTAGCACCGGTGGGTGGAAGCCCGTTGAACGGGCCCGTGTTGGCTCCCTTCATCAGCCACTCGGCGGATACCAGCCCAGAGGCGTTCTCAGTGACGCTGACGATTTCAAAAGATAGATCCGGGAACGCGTCCCAGAGGGCTTGGGCGTAGGCGCCTATCACTGCTCCCGTCAGGGGGCCTCGGGTAGCAGGATCGGCATAAGTCCCACCCTCAGCAAACGTGGCCATGATCGCGCCGGCGTCATGCTGATTCCAGGCCTCGAAATAGCGTTGGGCAATCTGAACCGGGTTTTGAGCCATGGGCGGATTCTAACAAAACATAAGGCTGTGCAGCAGCAGTGCGACCGGAGTCCCGCGAGATTGTGCTCCGCTGATTCTTAGCGGACGGCGGGGGCTTGTGTCACACTTGAAATTCACACTCATGAGAGAACGAATTCGGTCCACGACGATCCTGTGTGTCCGCCGCGACGGCAAAGTGGTGATGGCCGGGGACGGGCAGGTGACGCTGGGCTCAGAGGTATTGAAGGGCTCCGCGAAGAAACTGCGGCGCCTGTTTAACGGCAAGATTCTGGCCGGGTTCGCGGGGTCGACGGCCGACGCCTTCGCGCTGTTCACGCGGTTTGAAACCAAGCTGGAGCAGTTCAACGGCAACCTGCCGCGCTCGGTGGTGGAGATGGCGAAGGACTGGCGCACCGACCGCATGCTGCGCCATCTGGAAGCGCTGCTGCTGGTGGCCGACCCTACCAATACCTTCATCCTCAGCGGAACGGGCGACGTTATCGATCCCGACGACAACATCGCGGCCATTGGTTCGGGTGGCGCTTTCGCGAAAGCGGCGGCCACGGCGCTCATGGAGAACACAACGTTATCGGCGCATGAGATTGTGGCGAAGGCCATGGCCATTGCCGGCAAGATCTGCATTTACACCAATGACAGCGTGGTGTACGAAGAGCTGGGCTGAGGTCTGGTGCGGAGCCGCGGAGTGGAATGGCGGGGCGGAGCGGCTGGGCGGACCAAGTTTGGCGCGGCTCCCATTTGGGTATGCCACACTGGAAGTTTGACAACAGTTATGAAGCATTTCACCCGCCGGGAGCGTAGCTAGTGGTGATCTATCTCCCTGCCCAGACATCCGAGGACACTCCGCTGCTCGACGAGCTTACGCCGCGGGAAATCGTCCGCGAGCTGGATAAATACGTGATCGGCCAGGGCGATGCCAAGAAAGCCGTCGCCATCGCGCTGCGCAATCGCATTCGCCGCCAGAAACTCGACCCGGAAATGGCCGAAGAGGTGATGCCCAAGAACATCCTGATGATCGGGCCGACCGGCGTTGGTAAAACCGAACTGGCAAGGCGTCTGGCGAAGCTGGCCAATTCTCCGTTTCTGAAGGTGGAAGCCAGCAAGTTCACCGAGGTGGGTTACGTGGGGCGCGATGTCGAATCGATGATCCGCGATCTGGCGGAGATCGCCATCGACATGGTGCGCGAGGAACGGCTGAATGAAATCGGCGAGCGCGCCGAGCGGAACGCTGAAGAACGGCTGCTGGATCTGCTGATGCCTCCGGCGGGCGAGACCGCCGAGACGCCGGAGAGCGTCGAGCGCACTCGCGAAAAGCTGCGGGAACGGCTGCGCGCCGGAAAACTCGACGACCGCATGGTGGAAGTGGACGTGAAGGAGCGCAGCCCCACGTTTGAGGTTTCCACCCTGGGCGGCATGGAAGAGATGGACATCAACCTCAAGGACGTGCTGCCGGGCTTATTCGGCGGACGCACTCGCAAGCGCAAGATGCGGGTGGGCGAGGCGATGGATTATCTGGTCCAGGAAGAAGAACAGAAGCTGGTGGACATGGACCAGGTGACGCGTATCGCGATCGAGCGGGTGGAGCGCAGCGGCATCATCTTCCTCGACGAGGTGGATAAGATCGCAGGCCGGGAGGGCGGCCACGGACCCGATATCAGCCGCGAAGGCGTGCAGCGCGACATCCTGCCGATCGTCGAAGGCACCACGGTGAATACGCGCTACGGCTTCGTGCGCACGGATCATATCCTGTTCATCGCGGCGGGCGCGTTCCATGTGTCGAAGCCCAGCGACTTGATCCCGGAATTGCAGGGCCGCTTTCCCATTCGCGTGGAACTGAAGTCGCTCAACGAGGCGGATTTCATCCGTATTCTGAAGGAGCCCAAGAACGCGCTGATCAAGCAGTATCAGGCGCTGCTCGACACCGAAGGCATCAAGCTCACTTTTAGCGAGGACGCCATTCAGGAGATCGCAGCCTTCGCGACGCGCGTGAATGAATCGATGGAGAACATTGGAGCGCGGCGCCTGCATACGATTCTGGAGAAGCTCCTCGAAGAAGTGTCGTTCGACGGTCCGGATCTGAAAAAGAAGGTTGTGAAGGTGGACGCGGCTTATGTGCGCAAGCAGCTTGCCGATATTGTGAAAGATCAGGACTTGAGCCGCTACATTTTGTGACCCGAGCCGCTGCCCTGTTGTGCATGCTCTGGCTGGCGGGTTGCGCGTCTGTGGGCCCGCCGAAACCGCCGGCGCTCGACATTCCCACGCGCATCACGGACCTTCGCGCCGCCGAGTACGGCGATCAGATCGTGGTCCAGTTCACGATTGGGGCGCTCACTACCGACGGTCTCGCGCTCACGAGCGTGAAGGCAGTGGAACTCCAGGTAGCCGGGGGCGGTCCGCCAAGAATACTGCACGTGCCGGCGAAGATGCCGGGCCCCGTGGATCACGAATTCGCCGCGAAAGATTGGGTGGGGAAGCAGGTGACTCTCATGGTGCGGGCCACGGGGCCTAAGGGGAAAGCTTCGGACTGGTCCAACCCGGTCACGCTGGCGGTGGGCGTGCCGCTGGCGACTCCGGCCAACCTGCAAGCTGTTTCGGATCCAAAAGGTGTGCGATTAACCTGGTCGGGTTCGTTTGGTAGTGGAGAAGCTGGGCGTTACCGCATCTTCCGGGGCTCGGGCGAAGCGATGCCGGAGCGGCTTGCGGAATCCGACAAGCCGGAATACCTGGACACCGCAGTGGACTTCGGATCGCCTTACCGGTATTTCGTGCAGGGTCTGGCGGGAGAGCTGCGGCAGAGCGAGATTTCCGCCATCGCAGGCATCACGCCGATGGATGTGTTCCCGCCAAGCGTGCCGGCTGAACTCATGGCGGTGGCGGGAGTGAATTCGATTGAGCTGGCGTGGCGGCCCAATACCGAAGAGGATTTGGCGGGGTATCAGGTTTACCGCTCGACCGGTGGCGGCGCGCCCGAGAGAATCGCCGGGCCGGTGGATGCGCCGAATTTCAGCGACCGCACGGTGGAGATTGGCAAGAAGTACAGCTACACCATCACCGCGGTCGATCGCACTGGAAACGAGAGCGCGCACTCTGCGGCGGTAGAGGTCACGGCGCAATAGTTTCCGCCGCTGCGGATTCGCGAAAATAGCGCGCGGCGGAACGGGCAACCAGGAGGAGCAGCAAGGCTCCGATTCCGTTGGCAAGGGCGTCTACGGTCATCAAGCCGCGGACAGCGCCGTACCTGTATCCGACGCCATCCAGCCACGTCATATAGAGAATCGGAACATTGCCGGTGGCGACGAACAGCGCGTAAGCCGTGCCGGCGGCGTGATGGCGGCGTCCCATTACTTCGAGCACCAGCGCTGTGAAAACTGCATACGCGAAACCGGCGGCGATCGAATAGCCGGAGTAACCCAGCGCGTAGGTCCAGGGCGTGTGCGGAGCGAAAGCGAGGTAAGCGGCAAACAGCGCGGCTAAGCCGCCCGAAAGCGCGTAGGCTTGCATGCGATTCATACGGTCGCACACGAAACCGCCTAGCAGGCTGCCGAGAGCGCTGAGCAAACCTCCGGCGATTCCGGAAATCCACATCACTTCGCCCGGGGGCGCATGGTAATCGGGCCCCAATCCCGAAGCGAGATTGGCGACGGCGGCGCTGCCAACGGGCGAAAGAAAAAAAACCAAGCCGATCAGGGTGCGGCGGGACCAGAGCAATCCTCGCAAGTCGTCGAATAAGTCCTTAAACACGGGAATCACGGCGCGGCGATGGGGGGCGGGCTCACGGATGAGGAGCGCGGCGGTAGCCGGTAGAACGATGAGCGTCATTACGCCGAGCGCCAGCGCCGGCAGGTTTACGCGATCGGCCAGCCAGATAGCCAGGCCTCCGCCGACGGTGCCGCCGCCCAGATTTCCGGCCTGATACCAACCGCTGGCGCGACCGCGCACGTGGGGATCGAGGAAGGATAGAAGCGCGCCGTTCGCCGACGAAATCAAGCTGCCGATAGTGCCGGATGCGAACAGCAACGCGGTCAGAATGTTTAGAGATCCCGCCGAGGACAACACGGCAAGGGCGGCAAACAATCCCGCGCTGGCGGCCGAGAGCAGGATCCAGGAGCGGCGGCGCAGACCGAGATCGACCACCGGCGAATAGAGAAAATACCAGACGTTGGGAATGCTGGCGATCGCAACGATTTCGGCGATGCGATCCACCGCAACGCCTTGCCTGCGCAGCACGTAAGGCATCAGAATGACGATGATCGCGTTGGAGAGGCCGTTGGGAATCCCCAGAATTCCAAATAGCCAGGGCGAATTGTGCTTTACCGCGGACTCGTCGGCCAACGGTTCATTGTAGCGAGCGAGCGGCTTGGCGGCGCGAAGCTAAACGCGGGTTGACGCGGCGGCTAACCCGGCAGCTACTTCGCCTTGCGCCGTTTGATCACACGCTTCCGCCAGCGGCGGGCGATGGAAGGCGGGGCGAAGGCCTGATCGAGCAGTTCGGCCTGCTCGCGAGTGTGTACTTTGGCGGAACCGGGCGCGGTGGATGCGCTCTCCGGACGACCGGCGTAGCCCAGGGCGCGGGCTTCGTTGGCCATGATACGTTGCAGGCGCGTACGCATGAAAATCCAGGCGCCCATGTTGCGCGGTTCCTCTTGTACCCACACCACGCCGCTCGCCGACTTGTAGCGCTCGATCACGGCGCGGATCTCGACTTCGGGGAACGGGTAAAGTTGCTCGATGCGCACAATAGCGGTGTGCGCCGCAGTCTCATCGGTGGCCTTGCGCGCTTCGCGGGCCGCCAGCACTTCGTAATAGACTTTGCCGCTGCACAGCAGGATCTTGCGGATGGCTGCGGGATTCGCCACGGTGTGATCGTCCAGCACGGGATGAAAGACGCCCTTGGTGAGATCGTCGACCGTGGAGATCACCTGAGGATGGCGCAGCAGACTCTTGGGCGACATAACAATCAGAGGTTTGCGCAACCCGCGCATATCCGGGCCGCCGCGCATCTGGCGGCGCAACAAGTGGAAGTACTGCGCGGGAGTGGTGCAGTTCACCACTTGCAGATTGGCTTCGGCGGA
>DATJEI010000190.1:0-3247 GCA_035496735.1 Bryobacteraceae bacterium
CGAGCTGGAACGCGGAGCGCCTTCGGAGACGATGCGCGCCGGGGGGGCGGGTGGAGGCTGGCTAAGCTTGTCCGCCATTACCTGCATTTCGGTCTTGAGCTGCGCGATCGAAGAACTCAGCGACTGATTGGTGGCGCTCAAATCATTGAGCTGCCGCCGCTCCCGCGAAACATAGGCGAGACTGATGCCGCCAACCATGAATAGAGCCAGCACCGCGAGCCCCAACCCCCAGCGCAATCCCGAATTATCCCGATCGACGTTCCCACGACCCTCCGGCGTTTCCATTCGCAAATCTCCTTCCAGGAAAGCGCAGCAACTGAATCTCCAGTTCTAAGCCATTGAATCAACAGGGATTCCTGACGCAGCTGAAGGGAAGATTTGCGCAATGCCGTAAACCTTACCAGGGAGATCCCGCCCGCGTTTACTATAGGACCAATGGAACACGTTCCTCGAAGGCTGGTGCTAGTCGCTCTGGCGATCCTGTGCACGCTGGCGTTTGGAACGGCGGGCTTCGTGATCATCGAAGGCTATCCGGTCTTTGACGCGTTCTACATGACGCTCACGACCGTGACCACGGTGGGCTACGGCGAGATTCGTACGCTGAGCCATGCCGGACGGATTTTCAATTCCTTCCTGATCTCCTTCGGCGTGCTGGTCATCTTTCTTGCAATCGGGGCGATGACGCAGACCGCAATCGAACTTGAGCTCAATCAATTTTTCGGAAAGCGACGGGTCAAAAATATGATCGAGAAGCTGGAGGGGCATTATATCGTTTGCGGGTTCGGCCGCCTGGGCCGCGGCGCCGCCGATGAGCTTCGCCGGGCCGGCGTGCCTTTCGTCGTGATCGATAGGGATGAAGAACGGGTGGAGCGAGCCATGAAGCTGGGGATGCTGAGTGTCGCCGCCGATGCCAGCAGCGATGAAACCCTCCGCGACGTCGGCATCGAAAGGGCCAAGGGCTTGATCGCCACGCTGGCTTCCGATGCCGACAACCTGTTCCTGATTCTCTCCGCTAAAGCGCTCAACTCGCGCCTGCATCTGGCGGCGCGTGTCGACGCGGAAGCCTCCGAGCAAAAGATGCGGCGGGCGGGTGCGGATTTCGTGTTCGCTCCCTACTACAGCACCGGCCACCGCATGGCGCAGGCGTTGCTCAAGCCGCACGTGCATCAATTCATTAATTTTGCGACCCAGGACGCGGGCCTGGATGTGAATATCGAGCAGGTACAGGTGAGCACGCGCAGTTCCTTCGCGGACCGCACCCTGGCGGAGATGCACGTGCGCCAGGAACTCGGAGTGATTGTGTTGGCCATTCGCAAAGCAGCCGGTGAAATGCTGTTCAATCCGCCCTCGGAAATGAAGATTGTGGCTGGAGATCATTTGATCGTCATGGGCGAAGCCGGCCGCCTGCAAAGACTGGAGCAACTGCTGAGGGGACACTCCGCGTGAAGGTTCTCACCGCCCAGCAGATGCGTGAGGCCGACCGCCGGACCATTGCCAGCGGCACGCCGGCGGACGTGCTCATGTCGCGCGCCGGGACAAAAGTCGTCGAGTTTCTCGAATCTGAATTCGCGCCGCTGGGAAGCCAGCGCGTGGTCATTTTCTGCGGCTCGGGGAACAACGGCGGCGACGGGCTGGTCGTGGCGCGTCTGCTGAAGACCCGTGTCGCTAGCGTTCAGATCGTGCGGGTCACGGACCCGCCTGGGCCGGTCGACCGCGAGGCCACCATTGTCATCGATGCGCTGCTCGGAACCGGTGCCCGCGAGCCCGTGGAGGGCCGCTACGCGGAACTGATCGCCATCATCAACGGGCGGTTCCCGCGCGCCAAAGTGGTAGCGGTGGACATCCCCTCCGCCATGCAGGTGCGGGCGGATTTCACAGTGACCTTCGCCGCTCCGAAAGCTGAAATGCTGCTCGACCCGCGCGCGGGCAACGCCGGCAAACTCATGGTGGCCGATATCGGAATTCCGTCGGAATACCTGCAATCGGATCTGGAGCTATCCGAGCCGGCGGATTTCGCGGCGCTGTTTCAGCCGCGGAAACGCGATTCCAATAAGGGCGACTACGGCCATGTGCTGGTGGTGGGAGGTGCGCCCGGGAAGTCGGGCGCAGTGGCGATGTCCGGCTTGGCCGCGCTGCGTATCGGCGCGGGACTGGTTACCGTAGCCTGCGCCGATTCCTCGCGGCTAGCGCCCGAATTAATGACGCAATCTCTCGATGCGATCAGCCTGGATCGCATGACGGTCCTCGCAATAGGGCCGGGTCTAGGCATGAACCGCGAACTGGTATCTAAGTTGACTAGCGAAGCAAAGATCCCAACCGTGATCGATGCCGACGGCTTGAACTCCATCGCGGGAACCGATTTTCGCGGGCGCGGCGTAGAGACCGTGCTGACGCCGCACCCCGGCGAGATGGGGCGGCTGCTTGGCCTGAAAGCCGCCGTCAAACCCGAAGCCCGCCTCTCGACTGCCCGGCAGTTCGCGATCGACCGCAATGTCTGCCTGGTGCTGAAGGGCTTTTGCACCCTGATTGCTTTCCCGGACGGTAAGGTCTGGATCAATCCCACCGGGTCGCCCGCGATGGCGAAGGGCGGCACCGGCGATGTACTCACCGGGCTGATCGCGGGCCTGATCGCGCAAGCCGCGCAGCAAGTTCCGCCCGAGATCGGCCTGGCGGTTCGGGCCGCCGTCTGGCTGCACGGCCGCGCCGGCGAGCTGGCGGCCGAAGAATTGACGGAGCACTGTGTCCTGGCCACCGATTTACTTACCTATCTGCCGAGAGCCATCCGTGAGATCCTTTGAGACTCACGGCGAAGAGGAAACCATCGAGCTAGGACGCCGCATCGCCGCGACGCTCCCCAAGCGCGCGGTGGTCCTGCTGATCGGCAACCTGGGCGCCGGCAAGACCACCCTGGCCAAAGGCATCGTCAGTGGCCTGGGCGCGGCGCAACCCGAGGACGTGCCCAGCCCCACTTTCACGCTGATCCATGAATACGGGGAAGGCCGCGTGTATCACATCGATCTGTACCGTTTGGACCGCGCCGAACAAGTCGCGACTCTAGGGCTCGACGAAATCTTCGACCGTGAGGCCGTGGTACTGATCGAGTGGGGCGAGCGCTTCCCGCAGTTGCTGCCGGACGACCGTATCGAGATCCGAATCGAGTCTTTGAACGAAGAATCGCGCCGCATCGAAATCACCGGTCACGATTAAGCGCTGGTTCAGCTACCGGCCGGCCTCGATCAAATCCTCC
>DATJEI010000191.1:0-8366 GCA_035496735.1 Bryobacteraceae bacterium
GTGATTGGATCTTAGGATTTCGCACAGGTTAAGTCAAGGGAAAAAGTCCGGTTCCCAAAACTGCCCATAACTAACTAATTTTAAAATGGTTTACTGAACCAGCACCAGCCGCTGCCGCGGTGCAAAAGTTGTGGGAAAGCCCGTGGACGGTAGCCTGTTTTGTGTCTAACAGCCCAGAATTTAGGGGCTTACTTGCCGCCTGCGTTTTTCCCCAGGCCGAGCACGATCATCTCCGCCATCTCTTCTTTACGCCACATTTTTCGCGACATAATGCGGTAGCCCGCGAAACCCACTCCGCCGACTACGCACAAAGCGAGCACGATGCCAGCTAGCGCGAAGATGTTTAGAATCATCCTGGCCAGCCCCTTGGCTTGGCTCTGCGGCGTAGGCTCGTTCAGGGTTACATTCGCCTGGTAATTGATTTTGCCCAGAATCCGCTCGGCTGCATCTGGATCGGGCGGATTCAAAGTGGCGACAATCAGAGGGCCGGTCCGCTTGATGACAGCCCCGGGGATTTTCTGGAATTCGGCGGCTTGTTCGCGGGCCATCGACGGCGTGGGGTAATCGAAAATGATCAGCTTCAGCAAGCCTTTGGGCGTCTGGTATTGGCCGAACTGAGCCTCGGCCCCCATGCGGAATCCTGCCACCGAGGGCGGAATACCCGGCTCGACCCTTTGGAGCGATACCGGACCCAAAATATAGCGCTCCGAGTTAGCTACCAGGCCGTCCGGGGGAAGAAACGTCGAAAGCGCCGGCAAGGGCGCGTTCTCTACCCGGGCCAATTGGCTGTAGAGCTCATTCAGGCTGGGCTGATCCAGCATCCCGCCAGTAAATTGGAATACATAGTTCCCATAGACGAAGATAATGCCGTCCGAGGTGTGAACCGCCAATTGGGCAAAATCCGAGGGCGTCGCGCCGGGCGGGCGCCGGGAATCAAAGAGGGCCAGGGCGCCGGTGGAATCATGCAACCGCCAGGCGGTCGCGGAAATGTGCTTCTTATCGGGGCTGGTATAGTCGGCGGACTCGGTGGCTTCAAGACCGTACTCGTCGTAGAGTTCCTGATCGGGGATTCCTATGGTTTTGGGCGCCGACTTCTGGTAGGTGCCGAGGTGGTCGGGGAAAATGGCGGCTTGTGCGGCGCCAGTGAGCAGGAGCAGGGTTGCGAATAAGCTGGCCCCTGGCCCCTGGCCCCTGGCCCCTGTCATTAGGCTCCGTGACATTTTTTGTACTTCTTTCCGCTTCCACACGGGCAAGGATCGTTGCGTCCGACGCCCTTGTCTTTTGCGATCACCGGCTGTTGCGCAGTGGTGGTGTCGCCGCCGACGAATTGCAGCGCCGCCAATTCCTTCTCTTTCTTGCGCTGGATGGTGCGCGTCAAATCCATCACGGAATTCTGCGCGGCCTGCTGCGCGCGGCGGTGATCTTCGGACCCGACACCGACCGTCGCGGGTTCGGCTTCAAGTTCTTCTTCCTCTTCTTCATCCCAGAGTTCGGGATGCGGCACATTCATGGGCGGTGCGCCCGGGGGGCCGCCGCGTCCGTCATCATCGCTGCGCTGCATGAAGAACAGGAAGCGGACGGCTTCGTCCTCGATGCGGTCCATCATGTCCTGGAACAGGATAAAGGATTCCTTCTTGTATTCGATCAGCGGGTCCTTCTGGCCGTAGGCCCGCATGCCGATGCCTTCCTTCAGGTGGTCCATTGACAGCAGGTGATCTTTCCACTGGTTGTCGATGACGTTGAGCATGATCACGCGTTCCATCTCGCGCATGAGTTCCGGGCCGATCAGTTCTTCCTTCTCGGCGTAGCGCTTCAGCAACTGCTCGTGAATCTCGGATTCGATCTCGCGGCGGTCGAGCGCCTGCAGTTCCTGAGTACGGATCTTTACGCCGAACTGGGTAAGAATGTCGGATTCGAGGCTGGTCCAGTCATACGTCGACGGGTGAGCTTTTTCCGGACAACGCAGGTCGATAAATCCGGCCACGACGCCTTCGATGATTTCGAGCACGTGCGGCTTCTGGTCTTCGCCTTCCAGCAGCTTATTGCGCATGCTGTAGACCGCCTGGCGCTGCTTGTTCATCACGTCATCGTACTCGAGCACGTGTTTGCGCGAAGCGAAATGCTGGGCTTCGACGGCTTTTTGCGCGGCGGCGATGCGCTTGGTGATCAGCTTGCTTTCGATCGGCACATCTTCTTCCATGCCCAGCCGCAGCATCAGATTCTGCATGCGATGGCCGCCGAAGATGCGCATCAAGTCGTCTTGCAGCGAGAGGTAGAAGCGCGCGCTGCCGGGGTCGCCCTGGCGTCCCGCACGGCCGCGGAGCTGGTTGTCGATGCGGCGGGATTCATGGCGCTCAGTGCCTAAAATATGCAGGCCGCCGAGCTCCACAACCTCATCGTGTTCTTTTTGAATCTGTGCCTGAATCTGGCCGTAAACCGCGTCCCATTCGGCGCGATTCTCATTGAAGACTGCCTCCGGGTCCTTATTCTCTTTGCGCAGCCGTTCGCGGGTGAGAAAGTCCGCGTTGCCGCCCAGTAAAATGTCGGTGCCGCGTCCGGCCATGTTGGTCGAAACCACCACCGCGCCCTTGCGCCCGGCCTGCGCGACGATGGCGGCTTCGCGCTCGTGATTCTTGGCGTTCAGCACCTCGTGGCGCACGCCCATTTTCTTCAGAATCCCCGACAGGCGCTCCGATTTTTCGACGGAAACCGTGCCCACCAGCACCGGCTGGCCCCGCTTGTGCAACTCCTCGATTTCCTTGGCGGCGTTGCGGAATTTTTCTTCTTCGGTGCGGTAGACCACGTCCTGCATTTCAATGCGGCGCAGCGGCTTGTTGGTGGGGATCTGGGTGACTTCGAGCTTATAGATCTTTTCGAATTCGGCGGCTTCCGTGTCGGCCGTTCCGGTCATGCCGGCCAGCTTTTTATACATGCGGAAGTAGTTCTGAAACGTGATGGTGGCGAGGGTTTGATTCTCGCGCTGGATCTTGACGCCTTCCTTGGCTTCGACGGCCTGGTGCAGCCCATCCGACCAGCGGCGGCCCGGCATCATACGTCCCGTGAACTCGTCGACGATGATGACTTCGTCGTCCTTGACCAGATAATCGCGATCGCGCTGGAACACCACGTGGGCCTTGAGCGCCTGCTGCACGTGATGATTCATTTCCATGTTGGTGGCGTCATACAGGTTGCTCAAGTTGAGCAGGCGCTCCACTTTCAGCACGCCTTCTTCTGTCAACGCCACGGTGCGAGTTTTCTCTTCCACCGTGTAATCGCCGGTGGTCCACTTCTGGCCGGGCTCCTTGCCCTCGATGACTTCACCGCGCACCAGACTGGGGATGATGCGATTGATGCGGTAATACTTGTCGGTGGATTCCTCGCTGGGCCCCGAGATAATCAGCGGTGTGCGGGCTTCGTCGATGAGGATCGAATCCACCTCATCCACGATGGCGTAGAAGTGCTCGCGCTGCACGCAATCCGCTTTGCGGAACTTCATATTGTCGCGCAGGTAATCGAAACCGTATTCGTTGTTGGTGCCGTAAGTGATGTCGCAGCGGTAGTTCTGGTAGCGTTCCTGATCGCTCAGGTCGTGGACGATCACGCCCACGGTCATGCCCAGGCCGCGATAGATGCGCCCCATCCATTCGGAATCTCGCTTCGCCAGATAATCATTCACCGTAACGACGTGCACGCCCTTGCCGGCCAAGGCGTTGAGATACACTGGCAGCGTCGCCACCAGCGTTTTGCCCTCGCCGGTCTTCATTTCGGCGATTTTGCCGCGATGCAGGACGATACCGCCGATCAACTGCACATCAAAGTGGCGCATATTGACGAAGCGGCGTCCGGCTTCGCGCACGGCGGCGAAGGCGGGAACCAGCAGGTCGTCGAGCGTGGCTCCTTGCGCCAGTTGCTCGCGGAAGGCGGCGGTCTGCGCGGCCAGTTCCTCATTGCTCAGCGCCTGCATCTGAGGCTCAAGGGCGTTAATAGCCGCGACCAGAGGCATCATTGCCTTGACGTCGCGCGCGTGCTTGGTACCAAAGACCTTGGCGAGGAAAGTCTCCGGCCCCATGTAGAAAACCACCAGGCCAAGGGCGACGAGGACGACGCCTACAATGACAAACGCTGTCAACATTTGCTGCTCTCCTTCAGTCTAATCGTGAATCTGCTGCCAAGCGGGGTCGCGAGGAAGGAAGGAGGTTCAGCAGCGCAATTGTGCGCGGAGTTGCTGGCGCGTGAGCAGGCGCAGCGTTGCTTCAGTGGCTGGAGACCAGATGGCCGTGAGATCCGTTTCCGCGAACGACCCGAAGACCGGAGACGCTACTTGCCCGGTGTGTGCGCGAGCCACGTGCTGGGTCTCGGCCGAGTAAACCGCGGCCATCGGGGCCACGGCGCGCAATAGACTACTGAGCGAATCGGCACTGGCAGTGTTGCCGGCAGCCGCAAGGTCGGTCTTGAGCGCCGAAAGGCTGACTAAGGGAGCCAAGAGTGCGAGGATGATACGGCCAAAGCGCATTATTTCAGGCGTTCCGTATTAAGTTTAACATGTGGGCGTTAGTCGAGGCACACTTCGGCTGTACCGGCGCTGTGCGGTATGAATTTTCGGATCGTCTCGCGGTGGGCTGCTTACGTAAGCAACCCACCGGAGGTGACGAAAACAGGCGGCTGGGGTCTCAGAAAAGTGTCCGAATCAACCTTCAATCGCGCTCTCCTATTTCCTTTCGCGGTCACCTTATGCCGCTCTCGCGACGCTCGTATCAACCAGAGAATCGATTCCCTTCCGTGTCCCGCCCTTTCCTCAATGTTTCGGGGGCGGCAAGCCCGCTTCGCCCAGGGACGAGCCCTGAACTCCGCTGGCGCGGATTCACCAAACAACAACGATCGGCCTGCGGAGGCTCGAACTACGATTGGATTATGCGGGTGGGGGCGGAGAGAGGTGCGGAGCTGACGTGGGATGTAGTTGAGTACGGGCGGGATTGAGATGAGGGAGGGTGTGTGATTGCGCGCGCCGAACATTTTGGCTCGCAGATGGGAACAGATGGACACGGATAAGAAAAATCAAAACTTGGCAACCTGGCGCCGTGAGCCGAGTCGCTGGGAAGCTTGTCTATCTGTGTCATCGGTTTTCATCTGCGAGCCAATCAAATATAGATGGGTGAAGTACTGGCGTGAGGCACGCGGAGAGCCGGCGATGTTATCTTGGGTTTAGAGTGTTCCCGAAGCTATTCCAATTCGGCGATTTCTTCCTGCCCACCTATGGCGTGCTGGTGGCGCTGGCATTTTTGGCAGGTCTGTGGGTAACCACGCGACTGGCCCGGCGCGCCGGGATCAAGCATGAACTGGTGGTAAACCTGGTGGTCTACTGCGCGCTGGCGGGGTTGCTGGGCGCCAAGCTCCTGATGTTTATCTTCGACTGGGACCACTTCAGCAAGAATCCGTCGGACATGTTCTCGATGGCAACGCTGCGTGCCGCCGGCGTCTATCAAGGGGGCCTCATCCTGGCTGTGGCGACGGCCTTCTGGTACGTGCGGCGTCACGGAATGCCCTGGCTCCAGACCTTCGATGTTTTCGCGCCGGGGATCGCCCTGGGCCATGCGATCGGCAAAGTGGGCTGCTTCGCGGCCGGCTGCTGCTGGGGCACGGAGTGCGATCTGCCCTGGGCGGTGACCTTCCGCAATCCTGACGCCAACTCGTTGACGGGTGTCCCGCTGCACGTCGCCCTGCATCCCGCGCAGCTTTACGAAGTGGGCGCCGAAGGGCTGCTGTTCGGATTTCTCTACTGGCTCTTCGGCCGCGCGCATCGCCCAGGGACCATCATAGCTTTGTATATGATCCTGAGCTCGGTGTTGCGATTCGGCATCGAGTTCACGCGCTTCCACGAACAGGCGCTGCCCTTTGGATTGCCGTTTTCGATCACCCAGTGGATCGCCATCGGGCTGGCGCTGGCTGGGGCGGCGATCCTGTGGACCCAAAAGTCGCGCTCGCCTAAGGCGATTCCCTCACTCGCGCACTAACCCACTAAAGAAACGGGCATTTCAGCCGTTCTATTAATAGTGGTGTGTAAAGTAGTGTTGCGCCCAAAGCGTGATCAACGGGGCTTTATCCTGATAGCGATGTCGGTGAGCATGTTCCTGCTGCTCGCCGTAGTCGGCATGGCTTTCGATCTGGGACGCATTTACATCGCGCGCAATGAGGCGCAGATTTTTGTGGATGCCGCCTCCATGGGCGCCGCCAAGCAACTGGATGGCACGGCTACCGGTCTCGACCGCGCACGTGCCGCGGCAACCGCCTTGCCCAATCGCTGGAATCTGGGAACCGAGGACTTCAAAGGCGTGGTGATTGAATTCAGCACGGACGGCCAGCAATGGGAGGCGGAGCCCAAGGATCTAAAGGCGCTCCACTATGCACGCGTGACGGCTCCGGATAATCAAGTGGAAATCATGTTCCTGCGCGCGGTGGGCGGGCCGGCCGATTTCACGGTTCCGGCGCGCGCCACGGCGTCGACCAATCCGGTGAGGCTTACCGAATGAAGCGGGAACGGGGCTTTACCGGGCGCGGGCGCGAGGGCGGCCACGCCATGCTGGAACTCGCCATTTCGGCGGGCGTAATGGTTTCCTGCCTGGTAGGAACGTTTCAATTTGGCTACACGTTTTACACTTACAACCAGTTGGTGACGGCGGTGGGTAACGGAGCGCGGTACGCGGCTCAGCGTGCGTATCCCGCCGCACACGAAGACCTCGAGCGGGCTAACGCAGCCATCCGCAACATGGTGGTTTACGGGGATCCACAGCCGGCGCCCGAGGCCATACCGGCGGTTCCGAAGTTGACTCCAGCCGAAGTGGAAGTGCGCTGGGAACTGGCCGGCAACGGCACTCCGTTAAACGTGAACGTAGCGATCAAGGGCTACACGACCGATGCCATTTTCCGGTCGTTCACTTTCGATGGGCGGCCCTCCGTGCAATTTCCCTATGTTGGAAATTATGTGACCGGGTGGCGTGAACCATGAGGGGTTCTCGCTCAGAGCGCGGGCAGACGTTGATTGAAGGCGCACTCGCGCTGATGGTATTTTTCACGCTGCTGTTCGGAGTGATCGATTGCGGCCTGGTTCTGGTGCGGCATCAATCGCTGGTGGAACGGGTGCGGTCGGCGGTGCGCTGGGGCGTGGTGCGCCCCTGGGACGGCAGCGGCGAGCAGATCGCCAACTTGATTCTCTATGGCCAGCCCACGGAACCGATTGGCGCAACCAGCGGCGCAACCGGCAGCTACCTGGGGCTGACGCGCGAAAACGTGCAAGTGCGCTATGAACCCGCTTCGGCGGCGCGTCCGGATGACGAAATGCTGAGTGTGTCCATCGTCAACTTCCACTATCAATTTCTCTCGCCTTGGATCACCCAGGTCTTCGTGAACCCGCGCCCGGTGTTGGTCTCTGCTCCCATGGCCTATAAGGCGGCTGCTCTGTAGCGGGCCTCTCTAGCGGGCAACGACTCCCGCACCGCCCTACGTTATCCTGTCTATTGGCCTCGGTAAAACCCTTTCAACCCTATCGCTACTCCGCGCAAGCCGGCGATCCCGCCACGCTGCTCACGCAGCCTTATGACAAGATCAGTCCACAGATGCAGGCTCGGTATCTGGCCGCGAACCCGTACAATCTGGTGCGCGTCATCCTGGGCGAGCAGCGCGACTCCGATACTGCCTCCGACAACGTCTACACGCGGGGCGCGCGACACTTCGAGGACTGGATTCGCCAGGGGATTCTCGCGCAGGATCCGGCGCCGGGCTTTTATCCATATTTCCAGGATTTCGAAGTCCCGGAAACGGGCGAGCGCCTGACGCGCAAGGGATTCATCGGCTTGGGCAAGCTCGAAGACTATTCGGCCGGCGTCGTCTTTCGCCACGAGGAAACGCTGGTGGGTCCCAAGAAAGATCGCCTGGAGGTCCTGCGGCATACGCGCGCGCACTTTGGACAGCTGTATATGCTGTATCCGGATCGCGCGGGATCGGTGGATCGCGAGCTGGATCAAGCCACGCAAGGCGCACCGCTGATGGATGTCACCGACGAGTATGGCGCGCGCCACCGCTTGTGGGCCGCGACTGACGGGGCGCGCATCGCGCACCTTCAGGAATTGATGGCGCCCATGAAGCTGCTGATCGCCGATGGCCATCATCGCTATGAGACCGCCCTTAACTATCGCAACGAAAATCCCGACAATCCCGCAGCTCAATACGTGATGATGACGTTCGTCAATATGTACTCGCCGGGCGTAAAGATTCTGGCAACGCATCGGGTACTGCGCAACCTTGCGAATTTCACGAGCGAGAGCCTGCGGTCCAAAGCGACCGGCGCATGGTCGGCGAAAACCTTCGATTCG
>DATJEI010000192.1:0-7420 GCA_035496735.1 Bryobacteraceae bacterium
CGTTCCTCGCGGCAGTATCCGCCTCCGCCGCTCCCCCTGTCGACCTGGAAGATCTCACCGTTGGCGACATCCAGAAAGGCTTCCAGTCCGGCCAATTCAGCGCCCGATCCCTGACCGAAGCCTACCTGGCCCGCATCGATGGAATTGACCGCCATGGCCCGGCAATCAATGCGCTCATTGAACTCAATCCGGACGCGCTCAAGATCGCCGCCGAGCTAGATCGCGAACGGCAGGCCAAAGGCCCCCGCAGCCCCCTGCATGGCGTTCCCGTGCTGGTCAAGGACAATATCGACACCGGCAACATGAACACCACCGCGGGCTCCCTCGCGCTCCTGGGCGCGCCGGCGGCGAAGGATGCCTTTATAGTCGCGCGTCTTAAGGCCGCGGGAGCGGTGCTGCTGGGCAAGACCAACCTGAGCGAGTGGGCGAACTTTCGCGGCGAGCACTCCACTAGCGGCTGGAGCGGCCGCGGCGGCCAGACCAAGAACCCTTACGCGCTGAATCGCAATCCGTCCGGATCGAGTTCCGGCTCGGGCGCCGCGGCGGCCGCGAGTTTATGCGCTGTCGCGGTGGGCACGGAAACCGACGGCTCCATCGTCTCGCCCTCTTCGATTAATGGACTGGTCGGCATCAAGCCGACGGTTGGCCTGGTGAGCCGCCGTGGCATCATTCCGATCTCGGCCAGCCAGGACACCGCGGGACCAATGGCGCGCACAGTGCGCGATGCAGTGCTTCTGCTGAATGTGCTGGCCGCGGCAGACTACGCAGACTCGGCCACCGCGGGCGCTCCCCAGACCCGTTCCGACTACACGCAGTTTCTCGATCCAAACGGTCTGCGCGGCGTCCGCCTCGGAATTGTCCGTAAATCGTTCGGCTTTAATGCACCCGTGGACCAGCTAATGGAGCAATCCATCGCTGCCATGAAGAGCGCCGGCGCCGAGATGATCGATCCCGTCGAAATCCCGCCCGACGGCAAAATCGGCGAGCCGGAAAATGAAGTGCTGCTATATGAGTTCAAGGCGGGCTTGAATGCCTACCTGAAAGCGCGCGGCCGGACCGAAACTCTGGCCGCCGTTATCGCGTTCAACGAAAAGAACCGCGCCCGCGAACTGGACCATTTCGGACAGGAACTGCTTTTGAAAGCGGAGAAAAAAGGCCCGCTCACCGACCCCGCATATCGCAAGGCGCGCGCCGAGTGCCTTCGCCTGACCCGCACCGATGGCATCGACGCCGCCTGTGCCAAATACCGGCTCGGGGCCCTAGTCGCTCCCACCTCGTGTCTCGCTTGGCTCACCGACTACATCAATGGAGATAGCGGCAACGGAGGTTGCTCCACGCCTCCTGCCGTCGCTGGCTACCCGCACATTACGGTACCCGCGGGCCTGGTGCATGGATTGCCCGCCGGCATCTCCTTTTTCGGGCCGGCGTGGTCCGAGCCCGCGTTAATCAAAGTGGCCTATGCCTTTGAGCAAGCCACTAAGGCGCGCCGCAAGCCCACCTTCGCCCCGAATGTTTAGGAGGTTGCTCAAAAACTCGGCGCTCATGCTCCAGGTCATGGACGTGTCCCACCAAGGATCAGTCGGTTGCGAAGCGGGGTGGGACCGGTCCATGACCGGTCAGCGAGTTTTTCAGCCGCCTCTTAGATCTGCTTCTGAATCTACTTCGCCAGCGCCGGCAGGGTCGTGAACGTATGAGCGGCGGCAGGAATGCGAATTCCCAGCGCGCCGATTTGAGCGTTGGGGGGCGTATCGAACTCGATGGTGCCCCGGATTCCCGCCGTGGCCGGGTATTTGCCGCTCCCGAGCGTAAACGCAAGATGCCCGTTGGGATTCAGCGTAATGGTATCCATCGCGATCGGCGCCCCCGAGGCGTCGCGCACCGTTACCGGAATGTTCACCACTTGCGTGGCGACGCTATTAATCGCGATGCCGGTAGAGATGTCCCCGGTATTATCAAACGCCAAAATGTAGGCGTTGGCGTTGCGGCTCTCCAGCGGAACCACGGCCTCCTGGCCATCCAGATTGTAGCGGAAGATCACAAACCCGCCGACATTGCCATCAGTCGTAAGCTGCGCCGAGCCAACCGTCGGCGCCGGATCGGACGATGGAGCGGCGCTCTCGACAATCAGTGTAGCCCCAGCCGCAAGCACGCGGTTCACCGCCGGAGCGACCGTGGTGCTCCCGCCACCGGCTTGCGGATAGGAAAGCGGCAGGGATAATGGGCTGCCATTGTCATCGAAAAAGTTCAAATTCACTTGCGCCGCGCTAACGCCAGCATTGACCAGCACAAATGTGGTCTGCCAGCCGTTTCCCGTGGCGAGATGCGCGATCGAGCCGCCGTTGGTTCCGACATTAGCGATTGCCGGAATGGTGGTGAGTGCGTTATTTGGCGGCGTGAAGCGGAGACCCAGCACGCTGATCCGGCCCCCGCGGGGCGTGTCGAATTCGATGGTGCCGCGTATATCCGCGGTGACCGGGAATCCTAGAACCGGGTCCGCCAGCCCGAACGACCGATGGCCGTTGCCCGCCAGTGAAATCGCGGCTCCGGGCTCGCTGATGACCGCTCCTGTGTCGTTGCGAATGATCACCGGTATCGATGTCGTCTCTACCGAGAGGTTGGCCACTGCCACACCTAGCGTCAGCCCGCCGGTGTTGTCGAAAGCCAGCAGGTAGGAACGTGCGCTGCGGGTTTCGAGCGGCGCCACCGCTTCCTGCTTCGTCGCAATCTGGTGGAAAATGGCGAACCCATCCAGCCCTCCAGTAGCCATCAATTGAGCGGAACCCACCAGCACCGGGAGCGCTGGCGCTACCGCCGTGTCGATAATCAAGGAGGCATTCGGGGCCACGGCGCGATCCAGCGAAGCCGCCAGTACCGGCAATGCCGCGGGAGTTTGCAGCGGGAACGCGAGGGGCAGCGTCAGCGCACCGTCGCCGCCGGGGTCGATTACGTCTCCCGAAAAACTCAGCCGCGCAATCGCCGAAATCGTGTCTTTGTTCACGATCGTAAACGCCGTGGTCCAGTTTTCCTCGGCCGCGAGATGCGCCATCGAGCCGATGAACGCCAGGCCGGGTAATGTGCCCGCCTCCTGCTCCACTCTGAAACTGGCGTCTGCAATCGCGATAGGGGATGAGCGGTCGCCCGCCGCGTTCGCCGCTACCTGATATGTGAGCGTGCCGTTGCCGCTGCCCGTCGCGGAACTCGTCAGCGTGACCCATCCCGGTGCGCCGGTTACATTCCAGGCACATCCCGGCGGCGCCGTGATCACCACGCTCCCGTTCCCTCCGGCCGGCGTGAAAGCCTGCCCGCTCGCGTTCAGGCCATAGGGGCACTGCGCGCTGGCGGTCATCCCGCCGCAAATTACGATTGCAAGCGCAAACGCGCCCTGCCGAACGTGCATCGAGCCTCCTGGTATCTGCGCCGCCCGCGGGGCTCGACCGCACACCGATAGGGCGCCTGCATTCAAAGTCATTGCGGCAATGATCTATGCCGTCAGGATCTTATCGTCGTTCCTGGTACATCTTGCAGTTATTTCGTAGGTGTGCGAACGTAGGCTCGTCGATTTTTATGCATATTCAGCGCTTCTCAACCGTCCTGTAATATGGCTGTAACAAATGGACTGTTACTCTTATGAGTAAGAGAAAGTCTATGAAGAAAATCGCTCTCATCGAAGACGATACCGACCTTTACAACCTGGTCCAGTACAACCTGGATAAGGAAGGTTTCCAGGTGGTGGGATCGCAGACCGGGAAAGGCGCGCTCGAGTTGTGCCGCCGCGAGCACCCGGACCTGGTGATTCTCGACATCATGCTGCCGGATTCCGACGGCCTTGAAATCTGCAAGGGCATTCGCGCGAATACCGAACTGGCGAATACCCCGGTCATCTTCCTGACGGCGCGCGCCTCTGAAACCGACCGCATCGTTGGCCTGGAACTGGGAGCGAACGACTACATCGTCAAGCCCTTTTTCGTGCGCGAGCTGATCGCCCGCGTGAAGATCCACTTCCGCGGCGATAAGCCGGTGAATAAGGTCCTGCGCTCTGGCGACCTTGAACTCGACCGCACCCGCTGTATCGTGCGCCGCGGCAGCGAAGAGCTGACCCTTACCGCCACCGAGTTCCGCCTGCTGGAATTCCTGATGAGCCGCCCGGGTGTGGTGTTCAGCCGCGAGCAGTTGCTGGACGCGGTGTGGGGCCACGACCGCGCGGTCACCGACCGCACCGTTGATGTCTACGTGCTGCGCCTCCGTCAGAAGATCGAGCAGGAAGACGGACCCGCTTTCATCCGCAGCGTACGCGGCTTCGGATATAGTTTCAACGTTGAAGTGCCGCAAGAACAGCTACAATAAAAATCCCGGCGCGGAGGCTCCGTAGCCACCTGCGCCGGGCCTTAAGCATGTTCGACTGGCTGTTCGCAGACCCGCTCCTTCCAGGAACGCCCGCACCCGATTTCTCGCTCCCCGATCAGGACGGCAATATCGTATCGCTCGCCGCGTTGCGCGGCCACAACGTAGTGCTGGTTTTTTATCCGGGCGACGACACCACCGTCTGCCGTCAGCAGTTGTGTGAGTTCCGAGACCGCTGGGCGGATGCTCAGCAAAAGAACACGCTGGTCTACGGCGTCAACCCGCAGAGCGCCCAGAGTCACGCCGAATTCATCGGCAAAAGCCGCCTGCCGTTCCCACTTTTGGTCGACAGCGGCCAAAGGACCGGCGCTCTCTATAAGGCCAAAGGTTTGATTGTGAGGCGAACGGTGTACCTGATCGGCCCCGACGGCATCATCCGTTTCGGCCAGCGCGGCACGCCCGATCCCGACCAGGTTCTGTCACATGCCGCCTAGGTTCACGCTGCCCAAGTTCTATCCCATCCTCGATCCGGAAATCGCCGCCCGCCACGGCGTCGATCCCATCGCGGCCGCCGAACAGATCCTCCAAGGCGGCGCCGCGATTCTCCAGTTCCGGCACAAGGGATTTTTCTCGCGCGAAGTGTTCGCACAACTGGAGCGCGTCGCCGAACTGTGCCGACAGGCGCGCGTGTTGTTGGTCGTCAATGACCGCGCCGATCTCGCCGCTCTCACTGGCGCGGCGCTGCACCTGGGCCAGGACGATCTGACGCCCGGCGCGGCGCGCAAAGTAGTTGGCACGGAGACGCTCATCGGATACTCTACCCACAACCAGCATCAACTCCGCGCCGCCGCAGCCGAGCCCGCCGACTATCTTGCGCTCGGGCCTATCTTCGGCACTGCGTCGAAACACAATCCGGATCCCACCATTGGAATCGACGAGCTGCGCCGCATGCGGCCGCTTGCCAATCGTCCTCTGGTAGCCATCGGAGGCATCACGCGCGCCAACGCCCAATCGGTGCTGGCAGCGGGCGCCGACTCTGTCGCGATCATCGGCGATTTGTTCCCCGAAAACGGCAATGTGCGCGCGCGAACTCAGGAATGGATCTCTCTTACACGCGACACACAAAATGTTTGACAGCCGCACAAACCCGGCATATTATGGACTTATCACTGAGGAAGGAGGTGGTCCAGTCTAATGATATCTGGAAGTAGTAGTAACTACAGCACTCTAACCACGCGTGAGGTGGCTGACTCTTAATCCCGAACCTCTCATAGTTCAGGTTTCGTTTCAGTGACGAAGCCGCTCCTCCTCTGGACCGGCTGCTTCACGCTGAAGCTCGAGTCTCTAGTAAGAACCCCGTACGGCCTGCTAAGGTCGTGCGGGGTTTTTTATTTCTCAGGCGTGATTCACTCTGCACCTGGTACTGCCGGCGCCGCGCTCGACTCGGACGCTTTCACCCAATCCACTTGGCATAGCACCGAAGCGCGTATCGGGGAACGTCTCCGTTGTGATAAGATCCACAGTTTGCGATTCGGTTATAGGGAGCTTAGATCCGGTGAAAGTCTACGAAACTAGCGATATTCGGAATGTGGCGTTGATCGGCCATGGGCATTCCGGGAAAACAACTCTAGCAGCGGGATTGTTGTACACGACAGGCGTCACCAGCCGCCTTCTGCGCGTCGATGAGGGTGCCTCGGTTACCGATTTCGACGACGAAGAGATTGCCCGTAAGATCACGATTTCCACCGCCGTCGCGGCAGCCGAATGGAACCGGAAAAAGGTCAACCTGCTGGATACGCCGGGCTTCAACATTTTTATTAACGACACCAAGGCCGCACTCGCCGCTGCCGATTCGGCCTTCGTGCTGGTGGACGGCGTGGCCGGCGTCGAGGTGCAGACCGAGAAGGTGTGGTCCTTCTGCGAAGACTTCCATCTTCCGCGCGCCATCGTCATTAACAAACTGGACCGCGAGCGCTCCAGCTTCGAGCGCGCCCTCGAAAGCGTGCAATCTTTTTTTGGCCGCACCGCCATTCCGATTCACCTGCCGATCGGCTCCGAGAAAGACTTTAAGGGCGTGGTGGATCTGGTGCAGATGAAGTCCTACACCTATACTTCCGACGGCGATGGCAAGGGAAAAGAAGGCGACATTCCGGCGGACCTCGCCGAAGCCGCCAAGGCCGCGCACGAAGCCCTGGTCGAAATGGTGGCCGAGGGCAACGACGCCTACCTGGAGGAGTTCTTCGACACAGGCACCCTGCCTGTGGAACATATTCATGACGGCCTGCGCGAGGCGATTCGCCAGCGCCGCATGTTCCCGGTGCTATGCGCTTCGGCGCTGCATAACGTCGGCACCGACCTGATTTTGAACTTCGCATTCGAGTATTTCCCGGGCCCTGCCGAACGCGAAACTTGGAAAGGCACGCTCAACGGCGCTGAGAAGGAGCGCGCCGTCAAGGACTCCGAGCCGCTCTCGCTCTTCGTCTTCAAAACCATTGCCGATCCCTTCGCCGGCCGCGTCACCTATTTCAAGGTTGTCTCCGGCATCCTGCGCAACGACGCCAATGTGGTCAACGCCCGCAACAACGGCGCCGAGCGCCTGTCGCACATCGGCACCCTGCTCGGCAAGACCATCAATCCCATTACGGAGCTCCATGCGGGCGACATTGGCGGCGTGGCCAAGCTGAAGGACACCCTCACCGGCGACACTTTGGCCGATCGGTCTTCTCTCATCGCCTATCCGCCGGTGCAGTTGCCCGAGCCCTCCATCGCTTACGCCATTTCCGCCAAGACGCGCAACGATGAAGACCGCATGGGTAACGCCATTCACAAGATTCTCGAAGAAGATCAGTCCTTGCGCTTCTACCGCGATCCGCAGACCAAAGAATTTCTGCTGGCCGGCAGCGGACAGCAGCACGTCGAAATCATCGTCAGCCGTTTAAAGAAACGCTATAACGTCGACGTGGAACTTCACGCCCCCAAGATTCCCTATCGCGAAACCGTTCGCGGAAGAGCCGACGTGCAGGGCCGCCACAAGAAACAGACCGGCGGCCACGGCCAGTTCGGCGACTGCTGGATCCGC
>DATJEI010000193.1:0-7748 GCA_035496735.1 Bryobacteraceae bacterium
GACCCCACTCTGTGAAGAGTGTCATACCGACGTGCGCTCGCAGTTCGCGATGCCCTTCAAGCACCGCGTGGAGGAAGGAGTGATGTCGTGTACGGACTGCCACAATCCGCACGGGTCTTTTGCTCCCACCTGGAGGATGGCCTCGCGCCCGCGCCACGTCGAGCAAGCCATGGCGAACGAAGAGCCTTGCCTCAAATGCCACGCCGATAAACGGGGGCCCTTCGTATTCGAGCATCTCGGCGTTCGTGTGGACGGATGCGAAACCTGCCACGCTCCTCACGGGTCGCCCAATTCGCGATTGCTGCGGCGTCCGGTGGTGTTTACTTTGTGCCTGGAATGCCACAACGGGGGAGGGAACTTCGGTCGCCGGGGAAACGGCATCGCCACTCAAACACCGAACCATAACATGGCCGATCCGCGCTATCAGAATTGCACGGCCTGTCATGTGCGCATTCATGGATCGAACGCGGATTCCAACTTCTTGCGGTAAAGTCAATGCGAGTTACGACTCTTCTCTTTCTGATTGCGAGCGCCGCAGCCGCGCAAGTTCCGGTAGCTCCGAGTCCCGACTTGGCCGGAGTACGAAACGGAGAAAACGTCCAAAACTACAACATTGTCGATAGCTTCGAAACCGGATACCGTTATCGCACGGTGGGCGGAAGTATGGAGCAGTATCGCAGCAGCGTCAATTTCGGCGACGGGATCCGGCTCCTGGGAAGTTCGCTGCTGGTGACCTCAAAGAATGGCCATGGCCTGCTATTCGACCAAATCACACTGTCTACCCAGGGACTCGGCAACGATCCATATGAATCGGTGGTGATGCGTGTCGAGAAGAATCGCATTTATAGCTACGACATGAACTGGCGGCAGAATGACTATTTCAATCCCGGCCTGGTGACGGCCGGCGGAGGCGGACAGCATCTCCTGGACACCCAGCATCGGATGCAGGATCACAATCTGACGTTATTCCCTCAGTCCAACCTCAAGGTCTTTCTCGGATTCAGCAATTCATCCCAGACGGGACCGGGTTATTCGTCCATTCAGCAGTTCGACGCTACAGGCAATATTTTCCCCCTGTTTTCGAATGTGCATCGTGTTTGGCGCGAGTACCGGCTTGGCAACGAATTTCGCGTTTTCGGAATACGTGTGAACTGGATGCACGGATGGCAGGACTTCAAGGACGATACCGGCGCCACAATCGCTACCTCAGGCGTACCCGGCGCGCTCCCGCCGATGCAAACACCCGGAGTGAGTCTCAACAGCTTTCAGTCGAGCGATCCGAATCATGGAACCAACCCGTATTGGCGCGCTGCGATCTTCACCGACCGAAAGCTGTTCCACGTGAACGGCCGGTTTACTTATTCCGGAGGGCGCCACGCTTTTGTGACCGATGAGAGTGCGCAGGGCATCGCATCCTCGCTGGCTCGCGTCCAAAACGTGGTCACTCTCGGCAACGCCGAACGCCCGGCTGCGACCGGAAACTTGAATCTCAACTTTACGCCTAACTCCAAATTGACCATCGCCAACAGCACCTCCGTCTATAACATACGCACTCTTGGCAATTCCTTCTTCTCTGAATTCGACAGCGCTACCCAGACCACATCCGTGCTGTTCTACAACTATCTCGGCATCCGGACGGTCGCAAATGACACTGATCTGAACTATCAGGTCTCGCCTCTCCTGGGCTTGATGACGGGCTATCATTATTCCGATCGGCTGATCTCATCCCAGGACCAGTTCACTTTCGCGGGAACGACTTCGAAAAGCCTGGCCGAGCAATCGAATCAACTTCACTCCGGGGAGGTCGGCCTGCGGCTGAGGCCCTGGCAGCATCTCAGCATGCTGTTCTCGGCAGAGATTGGGGCAAACAGCCATCCTTTCACTCCGCTCGCCGACGGCAACTATCACGCCTTCAGCGGCCGCATTCAATATCGCGCGAAAACTTTCCGCCTTACGGCCGCAGCCAATGCAAATTACAATGCGAACTCCGTCTCGCTAACTTCTTACGCCTCGCAGTCCAGAACTTATTCGGTAAGCGGCAATTGGACCCTCCGCAGCCGCTTCACTATCGATGCCGGCTTCAATCGGGCGCACACTTATACGATCGGAGGGATCGCCTATTTTTTTGACCAGCAACTGCTTCAGGACCAAAGTTCGATTTACTTGAGCAACATCAATTCGATTTACGCGGGCTTGCGGTATGAGATCGGAAAGCGAATCGACCTCTATGCCGGCTACACCCGCGTTCAGGATTTAGGGGATGGCCGCCCCACCGCAGCTGCCGGAATCGGATCCGCGCCGGCGTTGTTTCAGAGCGTGCAAACGTTTCCCATTGCGTTCCAGTCCCCCATGGCCCGGCTCTCGGTGAAAATCAACGAGAGACTTCGATGGAATGCCGGGTACCAATACTACGGTTACCGGTCGGACTTCGCATCCTTGTTGGGGTATCGCGCGAACACCGGATACACGAGTCTTGCGTTCTCCTTTTGACTCATGGAATCGAAGCTCACGCAGACGCCCCGGTTCCCGGACATGTTCCCCACATGTCCGGCAGCGCCGTTTTTCGACCCGGCGCGGAACGCGTGGGTGTTGAGCCGCTATGGGGACGTGCTGGCCGCCTTGCGTGAGCCGGTCCTCCGCCAGACGGGTCCCCAAAAAGCGCCGGTGCAGGTACGCGAAGACGTGTTGAGTGCGCTCTCCCAGTCTAAGATTGCAGAGTGGCAAGAGCGGATTGAGCCTCTTGCTTTTCGCATTTTCGCGGAACTGCCGTCGAGTCGCCCGGTCGACTTGGTGAGCGAAGTACTTCGGCCCTGGTCCCTTGCGATCACGAGCATCGTGCTGGGCTTTGATGCAGTGACGGGCCGGCGGTTGGCGGCGCTTCAAGCGCACCTGACCGGCGGCAATGCCGGTTTACTGGCATCCCGCCGGCCTCTTCAATCGCTTATTAGCGCATGGCGCGCCGTTCAGCGCAGGATTGCGAACGCGCGTTTGGAAAGATTATTGCAAAGGGTGCGCATGCGCGGAACGCGATCGCTATTCCTGGGCCTTTCGCAGACGCTACCCGATTTTTTGGCAAACGCCTGGCTCGCCTTGTTGGAACATCCCTCGCAACTGGTGCGTCTCCGTGCCGAACCACATCTGGCGCCAAGGGCCCTGGAAGAATTGCTCCGCTATAGCGGCCCCGTACATACCCTCACGCGGGAGGCGCAGCAAGCCCTGAAACTCGCGGGTGTTACGATTGCGCAAGGCCAACGCGTAATTTTGAAAGTGGCCTTGGCGAATCGCGATCCCGCGCACTTCACAGATCCAAACTCCCTTAACATCGCGCGCCAGAACGCCGGCCACCTCGCTCTCGGGGCTGGTCCGTATTCCTGCGTGGGTGCGCTGTTAGTCCGCATGGCAGCGCTTTCGGCAATCCGTGCGTTCGCCGATGAGATGGCTGGAGCCGAACTCGTCGAACCCGTCGTCTGGCGTCGCGGTTCAACACTCGACTCGCCATCTTCCGTGCGTGTCCGTTGTATTTCGCTGGAAAGTCCTGGAAACCGGAAGATCACTCCTTCGTGGGAAGCTTCACGATAGAACGCTTTGGGGTCTACGTAGAGCCATTGGCCATCGTTGGCCTTAAGGTGAGGCTTGGCGCGATCCAGAGGCACTCGCGGCGCTTCGCCGGTGCCTGGATGGGCGCGTCGGGATCAAGTACAGCAAGCCGGCTCTGCCAGCAGCTCGTCGCAGGCTCAGAGGAAACGCCGGCCGTAGGGAGGCCTTCAGCGAATGGTTGATATATATTAGAATCCATGAGTTTCCGGTTGTGGTCCTTTCTGGCGCCGTTAACGTTAACTGTGTCGGTGCTGGGCCAGGAGACTCCCTCGTTTGGGCCGCAAGAGCTTTCGTTCTTCGAGAATAACGTTCGTCCGATTCTGAAGAGCAACTGCCAGGCCTGCCACAATCCTACAAACCGAAGTAGCGGGCTTTCGCTGGATAGCCGCGAAAACGTCCTGAAGGGTGGCAAGCGCGGTCCTGCGGCGCAACCGGGAGCGCCAGCGGATAGCCTCCTGATCCGCGCCGTTGAGCAAACCGGAGACCTCAAGATGCCGCTGGGACGTCCGCGTCTCGCGGACCAGGACATCGCCACGCTGCGCCAGTGGATTGATCAGAAGCTGCCGTGGTCCGTCACGAAAAATGACAGCAAGCCCAGAAATTGGGATCACTGGGCGTTCCAGACGCCGAAACGACCCGCCATTCCCGTCGTACGCAATCTGGCCTGGGTACGGAATCCGATCGACAATTTCATATTGGCGAAGCTGGAGCAGGAGAAATTGCAGCCGTCTGCGGAGGCCGACCGGGCTACGCTGCTGCGTCGCGTGAGCCTCGACCTCACCGGTCTTCCGCCGACGCCTCAGGAAATCGAGGCCTTCCTCACGAACCAATCCCCTCAGGCCTACGAAGAGGTAGTAGATCGCCTACTTGCATCTCCTCATTACGGCGAACGCTGGGGACGGCATTGGCTGGATGCCGCCCGTTACGCCGACTCGGACGGTTACAGCATCGACGCTCCGCGTCCCATTTGGAAGTACCGCGACTGGGTGATCAATGCGCTCAACCGGGACATGCCGTTCACCCAATTCACCATTGAGCAAATCGCTGGCGACCTGCTGCCGAATCCGACCATGGACCAACTGATTGCTACCGGCTTCCATCGGAACACTCCCAGCAACTTCGAAGGCGGAATCGATTTCGAACAGTATCGGAACGAAGCTGTGGCGGATCGGACCGCTACGACCGGTGCGGTGTTCCTGGGCCTCACGATTGGCTGCGCGCGCTGTCACGATCACAAGTACGATCCGATCTCGCAGCGGGAGTTCTACCAGCTCTTCGCCTATTACAACAACACCGACGAGATCAGCGCCCAAGCCGAGCGAGACGACTTCTACCGGCCGTATCTCGATCTGCCAACTCCGCAGGAAACCGCCGACGCAAAATCGTACTGGGATCAGGCGACCAAGCTCAGCCGGCAGGTAGTGGACTATATCGAAGCGCTGGTGAAGAAGCCGCAGGCGCCTGGGTCGGCTCCTTTATATAAGGACGCCGAGCTGCAGAAGCGCGTCGGCGAGCTGCGGGCTTTCATGAAGCCGCTCGGTATCGACGGTGCTCCGGAATATCATTGGCCTAAACCCTGGGTTACCAGAACGCTCATCATGCGCGAGTTGCCGAAGCCGCGTGAGACATACGTTCAAATCGGCGGCGATTTCCTGAGACATGGCGATCGGGTTTTCCCCGGAGTGCCTGCGGTGCTTTCCTCCAAGCCGGTTTCGGGCAATCGTCTCGATCTTGCCAAGTGGCTGGTGGACCCCTCCAATCCGCTCACCGCCCGCGTGACTGTGAATCGCATGTGGCAGGAATACTTCGGTAAAGGGATCGTCGAGACACAGGACGACTTCGGCGTCGTCGGCTCGCGACCCACACATCCCGAATTGTTGGACTGGCTGGCGACGGAGTTTATGGCAAGAGGCTGGAGTCAGAAAGCCATCCATCGCCTGATCGTGACCTCGGCGACGTACCGTCAATCCGCGAAAGATCGCCCTGATGTGGACGAAGTCGATCCGTATAACAAACTCCTGGCGCACCAATCGCGAATGCGCCTGGATGCCGAGATCATTCGCGATTCCGCGCTGGTAGCGAGCGGCCTGTTGACGGACACGGTCGGCGGTCCCAGCGTATACCCCCCCATACCGCCGAACGCCATGAGTGGAACCCAGGTCAAGCGTCCATGGCCGGTCGAAACAGGTCCGAACCGGTATCGCCGCGGGATCTATACTTTCTTTTTCCGCGCTTCGCCGGCGCCGAGTCTCGCGCTGTTCGATGCGCCGGACGGTACCGCGGCTTGTACGCGCCGAATCCGTTCCAACAGCCCGCTACAGGCGCTGACGCTACTGAACGATGAGGCGTTTATGGAGTTTGCCGAAGCACTGGCAAAGAGGACCATCCGGGAGGGGGGTTCTAGCGATCAGAGCCGTTTGAATTACGCCTTTGTCCTGGCGCTGGGCCGGAGGCCCCTGGATTCGGAATCGACTCGCATGGCGAGCTTTCTCACGCAACAGCGTAAGGTCTATGCCGCAGATCCAAATGCGATGAGGCAGTTGCTAGTGAAGGCCGGCGCCGGTGCGGACCCGTCGCCGGATTTGGCAGCTTGGATTTCCGTCGGCCGCGTCCTCTTCAACCTGGACGATTTCATGACAAGGGAGTGAGTTCATCGTGACACCCGAAGATATGAAACCCGAAGATATTTTATTGCTGGGAGAAACGCGCCGCCATTTTTTCAACCGGTGCCGCTTCGGGCTGGGACAGATCGCTTTGGCGTCGTTGCTGAATGAGCGCAAGCTGTTCGGCGCGGATACGAAGCCCGTCAATCCGATGGCTCCCAAGCCACCGAATTTCCCTCCGAAGATCAAGAACGTTATCTTCCTGTTTATGGCAGGCGCGCCGAGCCAGCTCGATTTGTTCGATTATAAGCCGAAGCTTAAGGAATTCACCGGCCAGGTCGCTCCGGATTCGATCATGAATGGCAAGCGCTTTGCATTCATGGATACCTTTACCAAAGATCCGCCAAAACTCCTGGGCACTCAAAGAGAGTTCAAGCAGTACGGCAAGTCGGGTTTTTACATTTCTTCATTGCTGCCGAATATCGCGGCGATCGCCGACGACTTGTCGATGCTCCACGGAATTTCTACGGAGAACTTCAATCACGCTCCCGCCAAATGCTTCATGAATACCGGTTCGATCCGGTTCGGCCGGCCGAGCATTGGCTCCTGGGTGACGTATGGGATCGGCAGCGAGTCGCAGGAGTTGCCGGGATTTGTAGTGTTACAGTCCGGCCCGCGTGGTCCTCGCGGCGGAGCGGCGCTGTGGTCGAGCGGTTTTCTTCCTACGGCCTATCAGGGGGTTCCTTTCCGCTCCGGTGGCGACCCGATTCTGGACTTGTCGACTCCCGAAGGGATACCCGCTCCATCTCAGCAAGAGACTCTTGCGGCCGTTCGAGACCTTGATCAGATCAAACTGGACCAAACTCAGGACAGCGAAATCAGTACGCGCATCGCCGCCTATGAAATGGCGTATCGCATGCAAACCAGCGGGCCGGAGCTGATAGATTTCACGAGGGAGAGCAAAGATACGCTCGAGATGTACGGCGCCGAGCCGGGCAAGGCGACTTACGCCAACAACTGCCTGCTCGCGGCGAGGCTAGTCGAGCGCGGCGTGCGCTTCGTGCAGCTCTACCACACCGATTGGGACCATCATGCCGATATTGGCCAGCCGCTCGATCAGGTCTGCAAGGAAGTCGATCAGCCGACCGCCGCCCTGATCCGCGATCTGAAGCGCCGCGGACTGCTGGAGGAAACACTGGTGATTTGGGGCGGCGAATTCGGACGTACGCCGATGGGTGAGGGGCGGGACGGGGGCGGCAAATTCGGGCGGAATCATCACATCGACGCATTCACGATGTTCATGGCAGGCGGCGGGATTCGTCCGGGCACGCAGTTGGGCGTGACGGACGAGCTCGGTTTTTCCAATGTTGGCGATCCGATTGACGTGCACGACATTCACGCGACCGTCCTGCACTTGCTGGGAATCGAACATACCAAGCTCACCTTCACGTTCCAGGGCCGCCCGTTCCGCTTGACCGATGTCTCCGGGCGCGTCATCGACAAGCTTCTGGTTTAGCGCTCCAATGAGGATTCTGACTACTTTGCTTT
>DATJEI010000194.1:0-16517 GCA_035496735.1 Bryobacteraceae bacterium
CCCCGAATGGAAATTAGGTTCCGGTTCGCTGCGTTAGCCGTTCCCTTCCGGCACGATCCTTCATATGGTCCGCTATGATACCCTTCGCGATATATGTTCGAGCAAACGGGGCCGCCGCCGCTCGACAAGCGTATCGTGGCCCTGCTCATTTTATGGTGTATGCTCCTGCCGGTCTGGGTTGTTTCACCAATTGCGGCTACCGGATTTAGAACTGACGTGGGTGTTAACCTCTTTGTGATTGCATACTTTTTGTATCCTGCATTTCTCTTTCTAGCCTTCCTTTTTAAGCGCTCAAGGCCATATCTGCTCGCATTCCCGGCTTTCAGTTTTGTACTAATGTTTATCAGTGGGTGGATCGATGATCTGCTTCGGCATCGCTAAAAAATTACCGATGCTCAAACTGACCCACTACCGCGTCGCCCCTCAAGTTGACAACCCTACGAACCTCCTGTATAGTTCTGAAGTACCTGCTGTTTCAACGATTTGTCGAGGTTTTCGACATGGCCGCCACGGACGAACCGGATGTTGACGTAAGCTTCCCGGGCGAAGAAGATTACGCGCATCTCATAGAGGACTATAGCCATTTAGCCCCTCCGTCGGAGGGCGAACTATTGCAGGGCCACGTCGTCAAAGTCCACCCCAACGAAGTCATCGTCGATTTTGGATACAAGCTCGAAGGCCTGGTCCCCATCGAGCAGTTGAGGCAAGCCGATGGCACCGTTTCCGTGAAGGCCGGCGACGCCATCGATGTTATGATCGACCGCAGCGGCCCGCAGCAGGAAGGCTACATCCTGCTCTCCTATTCCCGCGCCAGCCGCGTGCGCATCTGGGACACGCTGGAACAGGCTATGCGCGATCAGTTGCTGGTGTCGGGACGGGTTCTCGAACGCACCAAGGGCGGGCTGATCGTGGATGTGGGCGTACCCGCATTCATGCCCGGCTCACAAGTCGACATCCGCCCGATTCACGACCTCGACCAATACGTGGGCCAGGATATTCCAGTCAAGATCCTGAAGCTCAACCGGCGGCGCGGCAACGTGGTGGTTTCGCGCAAAACCGCGCTCGAGGAAAACCTGCAATCGCGTAAGCAGTCTGCGCTGGAGCACCTGGCCGAAGGAGCCATTGTCACGGGCACCGTGAAGAACCTCACCGAGTATGGCGCCTTCGTCGATCTGGGTGGCATCGACGGCTTGCTGCATGTCAGCGACATGTCGCATGGGCGCGTGAATCATCCCTCCGAAGTCCTTCATCCGGGCGACGAAGTCACCGTCAAGGTGCTCAAGTTCGACCGCGAAAAAGAGCGCATTTCGCTTGGCATCCGCCAGTTGACACCGGACCCCTGGGATACCTTGGGAGAACGTTTCCCGCCGGGCAGCCGCGTGATCGGCCGCGTGATGAGCATCACCGATTACGGCGCCTTCGTCGAAATCGAACCGGGCGTCGAGGGCCTGATCCATGTCTCCGAGATGACGTGGAGCCGCCGTATGAAGCACCCCGGCAAGCTGGTGAAGGCCGGGGACCAGGTGGAGGCCGTGGTGCTCGAAGTGAAGCCACGCGAGCGTAGAGTCTCACTGGGAATCAAGCAGCTGGAAGCCGATCCCTGGACCACCGTGGGCGAACGCTACAGCATTGGCTCGGTAGTCGAAGGCCGGGTGCGCAAGCTCGCCGATTTCGGAGCTTTCCTCGAAATCGAAGAAGGCGTGGACGGACTGGTACATGTGTCCGATCTCTCCTGGACCAAGCACGTGAAACATCCCTCTGAGGTGGTCAAGAAGGGCCAGTTGATGCAGGCCGTGATCCTGAGCATCGATGCGCCCAACCACCGTTTGTCTTTAGGTGTCAAGCAGTTACAGCCAGACGCCTGGGAGAGTTTCTTCCGCGCGCATGAAGTCGGGGACATCGTTCGCGGCCGGGTAGCGCGCGGTGCAGCCTTCGGAGTCTTTGTCGAATTAGCGCCCGGGGTAGAGGCATTGTGCCATAAATCGGAGATCCCGCCCATGCCGGACCGGCCCGCCTCCGATACCGCCCTGCCCAGGGGCGACGAATACGACTTCAAGATCATTAAAATGAATGAAGCGGAGAAAAAGATCGGGTTGAGTCTCCGCGCCGTGGCGGAGGACGAAGAGCGAATTCGCCTGGAAGATTACCAGCGGCAGGCGGCAGCCGTTACTATGACAATAGAGGAAGCGATGAACATTCGTGGAAAAGGGGAAGACCGGTAATGACCAAGGCCGAACTGATCGAGGAAGTCTCGCGCGTCGTCGAAATGACACGGAAGGATTCGGAGGTTATTGTCGAGGCAATCTTCGATAGCGTCGTCAAGTCTCTGCGCGGCGGGGACAAGATCGAAATCCGCGGGTTTGGTAGTTTTCGCACGCGCCAGCGGCAGCCTCGCATCGGCCGCAATCCCAAGACCGGCGCGCGAGTGGAAGTGCCCGCCAAGCGCATCCCCTACTTCAAGCCCAGCAAGGAGTTGAAGGACCTGGTCAACCACGACCACGCGGCGGGCGGCGAAGCGGTTCCCGGCAGCGGCGCTTAAACCGCAACGGGCGTCGTCGCAGGCTGGTGGTCGCAGCCGGTTATTAACCGCAGGACAATCCCGGCAGCCGGACCCGTTATTGTACTCACGAACTTTATGGACCACCTGTGGAGCCCCTGGCGATATCAGTACGTCTCGACGGCGGGCATCGTTCCTCTTGGGAAAGACTTTTGTTTTTTTTGCCGCATCGCCGCGGATCCCGGCGACGACGCCGTGAATCTGGTGGTGTTGCGCGCCGAACGAAGTTTTGTGCTGCTCAACCGCTACCCTTATTGCAGCGGTCATCTGATGATCGCGCCCTACGCGCACGTAGCCAGTCTCGCCGAAACCGAAGTCGCGACACTTGAAGAAATGATGCGGCTGGCGCAGCGCTGCGAATCGGCGCTACGGCGGGTTTACGGTCCGGACG
This sequence comes from Bryobacteraceae bacterium, assembly GCA_035496735.1. Lineage (GTDB taxonomy): Bacteria > Acidobacteriota > Terriglobia > Bryobacterales > Bryobacteraceae > Palsa-187. The sequence continues at coordinate 2,949 of DATJEI010000194.1, forward strand.
GCTTGAATTTCGGTTTCAATATCGGGCAGGCCGCCGGCGCCGGCGTCGCCGGGCACATACACATGCATGGATTGCCGCGCTGGTCGGGCGACACCAGCTTCATGACGACCATCGGCGAAACCCGGGTGCTGCCGGAGGATCTTGCGGCTACCCGTGAGAAACTGGCGGCGGCGCTTGCTGATCCCAGTCCAATTGGTCCCAGTCGGGCCGATCCGAGTCGGGCCGATCCAAGTCCGGCAGAGCTCCCGAATGTTCTCGGGCCGGGCGGCCGATAAGACATATGGGAAGGTTGTGTGACACCGGTCCGCAGTTCCGCCCCGTATTCGTTCTATGATCAGGCTGTTTCGAGTTTCTATCCCCAGCAGCGCACTCGCGCTGATTATTTCTGAAACCATTCTGATCTTGAGCTGCTACCTCCTCGCAGGCTATGCGACGCTGGAACTCTCCTCCGACATTTTCTTGTGGGAGGATGGCGGCTGGTGGCGGGTTGCGCTGGTAGCGCTCTTCATCCTGCTGGGTTTATACTTCAGCGATCTCTACGATACTTACCACATCCCTTCCCGCACCCTCTTGCTGCAACAGTTTTGCCTGATCCTGGGCTTGGCTTTTCTGTTACAGGCGCTGCTGAGTTATGGCCGCTGGGACGTGATTGTTCCGCGCCGCATCATGCTTTACGGCAGCCTGCTGGTGCTGGTGTTTGCACCCTTGTGGCGAATCGTCTATACCGGAGCGGTTCGAACCGCCGCGGGAGCGCAGAAATTGCTGTTTCTGGGTACGTCGCCGGCGGTGAGAGAAATTATGCACAGCTTGCAAGAACGTCCGGAACTGGGAATGGCGGCCATCGGTTTCATGGACTTCGAAATCCGGTCGGAGACGATCGAGGGTGTGCCTTGCCTGGGTTTGATGAATGACGTTCGGGATGCGGTAGCCGAATACCGTCCGGATCGCATCGTGGTGGGAGCGATGGAGCGCAGGGGTGCTCTGCCCATCGATCAACTTCTGGAACTGCGCTTCTCTGGGATCCCGATCGAGGACTCGGCGGCCACTTATGAGACCGTGTTTCACCGTGTCTCCTTGCGGGAACTTCGGCCATCGCAATTGGTCTTCTCGGCCGAGTTGGTGCCCCGGCGGATCATGACGGCGGCTCAAAGTATTTATTCCTGGACGCTGGGTATCATCGGCGTCATCCTGGCCTTACCCTTGATGTTGCTGGTCGCGTTAGCGATAAAACTATTCTCCAAGGGTCCGGTGTTCTACCGGCAGACTCGGGCCGGCAAGTACGGCGTGCCCTTCACCTTGTACAAATTCCGCTCTATGCACACCGACGCTGAAGTGGAGAGCGGCGCGGTGTGGGCCACCAAAGACGATCCTCGCGTCACTCCTGTCGGCCGCTGGCTGCGCAAGCTGCGCCTGGACGAGATTCCGCAATTGCTCAACGTGATTCGCGGCGAAATGAGTCTGGTGGGCCCTCGGCCGGAGCGCCCCGAATTTGTACACATCCTCGAGGATAAAATCCCCTACTTTCGCCAGCGCTTGTGCGTTAAGCCCGGCGTCACGGGATGGGCGCAGATCAATTACAAGTACGGCGACACCCTGGAAGACGTTGCCACTAAACTGGAATACGATCTGTATTACATCAAGAATCTGGCGCCGTCGCTCGACGCCTATATCTTGTTCCATACCGCCAAAATCGTGCTGTTGGGCCGCGGTGCGCAGTAGCAGCGGACAACTACGGTTTCTTGGGCTTCCAAAGACCCAGGTGCGCCCCAGTGGGATCGACGATGATGCTCAACCATCCTGCATCCTTCACTTCAGTCACGTCTTTCATTACCTTGGCGCCAAGCGATTTCGCCTTCGCTGTGGCGGCGGCGATGTCGTCGACCAGAACGTAGGCCAGCCAGAACGAAGGGACTCCGGGCATCATTTGCTTCATCATTCCCCCACCGGTGCCGTCGCCGACTCCGACCATCGTGTAGGTGAAACCGGGTCCCATCTCGACATCCTCCAGCTTCCAATCGAATAACGCTCCATAAAAGCTCTTGGCCTTGCTGACATCCGTGGTATTCAGTTCCACGTGGACGAAGGGGTTTGCCATGATCCGATCCTTTCAATAATTGAGATTTTGTATCGCCCGGAGCGACCGGGCATTCCTCCCGTCCAGGTCGCTCCTCATTGTATAGACGCTTCAGAGCACTCAAAATCGACAAACGGTGTCCGAAATTACCGGGCGGGCAGAAAATTCGTCCACGAAACACCTGCCTGCGGAAGGATGCTCTAGAGAGTACCGACGACTAGGTCGCGGTGGAGGGCATAGTGACGCGCCGATTCCCTTGCGCCATTCGAACGTGAAGCTGCAAATCGCGCAAGTCTTGGCCTTGCGTTGTGATGCCACCGGACCCATCGGGATCGTCCCACGACGCCACCAGCCAGCCCGATTGCTCGTCGCGTAGGACTTGAAGGGTAATTTCTTCCATTGGCCTGCACCCATTATCCATACCCCGTAGCGCTTATCCTGAGAGTTGACCCCTAAAAAGCAGCAGCGAATCGCGTGGGGGCTGGCCGCCTGGTGCCTGGTATTCCTCGCGGTGCTGGCGGGAAGGCCGTCGTTCACGAATGCCTCGCTGCCGGTTCGCGGAGTCGCCGACCCGGTGGTCGCGCTGCAGATGGCCCGTAACGCCGATGAAGTGGAAGCTATCTTGGGCGACGCGCCCAGCGCTGACCGTGAGGTAATGCGGGTCAAGCAATATATCGACTTCGCGTTGATCGCCGGATATCTGGCGCTGGCCCTTTTGATCGCCGCTGTGCTCACCCGCGCGCGCCGCCGCCGAATCGCGCTGCTCATTGGATGCGTCGCCGTCCTCGCCGCGCTCGCCGACGTTCTCGAAAACCTGGCCACGCTGCGGGTCGTGAATCTTGCTTTGGGCCAGCTTGGGCCGGGAGTGCTGCACGCCCTGCGCTTTGCCAGCGTTACCAAATGGATTCTGCTCGCTGCCGCCATGACGCTGCTCGCCACGGTCACAGTCGCGCGAAGCGAATGGTATCTGCGCACCGCTGGATTGCTGGGTCTCGCCGGCGCCGCACTCACTGCCGCCGGACTCTTCTACAATTCAATTCTGGTTTGGGGCGGCTTGTTCATGTTCCTCGGACTGCTCCTGACCGCTGGTACCCTGAAAGAATTAAGCACTAAAACTAACCCATGAATCCACTCTTAGAGATTTCCTTTCGTGTTCCGTTCGATCAGATCCAGGCCGCGCAAGTCGAGCCGGCCATCGACGAACTGCTCACCGACGCCGCGCGCCGCCTGGACGAGACCATCGCCAGCCCTGAGCCGCTGCACGCACTCGACACGATGACCGAGCGCCTGGAATACGCGATGAATGTCGTGCGGCATCTGGAGAGCGTCGCCACCACGCCCGAGCTGCGCGCGGCGTTCAATGCGGTCCAGCCGAAGGTAAGCGCCTTCTACTCCAGCCTGCCCCTTAATGAAGGTCTGTGGAAGGCGATCCAGCGCTATGCCTCGACCGCAGAGGCCCGGTCTCTGACCGGAGCGATGAAGCGCTATCTCACCAAGACCATCGATTCGTTCAAGCGCCACGGCGCGGACTTGCCCGCGGAGGGCAAGGCGCGGCTCAAGGAAATCGACGTTGCGCTCACTGAAGTGACCACCAAGTTTTCAGAGAACGTGCTGGATTCGACGAATGCTTATGAACTGCTGATCGAAGACGAGAAGCAACTTGCGGGATTACCTCCCGCAGCGGTAGCCGCCGCGCGTGCGTCGGCCGAATCCAAAAGCAAGCCCGGCTGGCGTTTCACGCTGCACGGGCCCAGTTACATCGCCTTGATGACCTATCTTGACGATGCCGCGATTCGCCAGCAGGTCTGGCATGCATACAACACGCGGGCCACGGCCGCTCCGCACGACAATCGGCCGCTGCTGGCAAAGATTCTGGAGCTTCGCCAGGAGAAAGCCCGCCTGCTGGGCTTCCGCGATTTCGCGGACCTGGTGCTGGACGACCGCATGGCCCACACCGGCGACACCGCGCAGAAGTTTTTGGACGATCTGCGTGTCCGCACCGAGCCGCGGTTCCGCGAAGAGAACACCGCGCTGGAATCCTTCGCCGGCCTGAAGCTGGAGCCCTGGGATATCGGCTATTGGGCGGAAAAACAGCGTGCCGCGCTGTATGACTTCGACGAAGAAGCGCTGCGCCCGTATTTCTCACTCCAGAACGTGGTAAACGGGATGTTCGAAATCTTCGGGCGCATCTTCGGGATTCGTGTCGCGGAAGAAACGGGTGTTCCGGCATGGGACCCGGCCGTCAAGTGTTACGCGATCCGGGATGCCGCTACTGGCGCCGCTCTGGGATCGTTCTATAGCGACTGGTTCCCGCGTGAAAACAAGCGCGGCGGGGCGTGGATGGATTCCCTGATCACTGGCAATCCTACCGCCCAGAACCCTGCCGAACGCCGCCCGCACCTGGGCTTGATCTGCGGCAACTTGACGCCGCCCGTCGACAGCAAGCCCGCGTTGCTGACGCATCGCGAAGCGGAAACCATCTTCCACGAATTCGGCCACCTGCTGCATCACCTGCTCAGCCAGGTGGAAGTGCGCAGTTTGGCCGGCACCAGCGTCCCGTGGGATTTCGTGGAACTGCCTTCGCAGATCATGGAGAACTGGTGCTGGGAGCGCGAGTCGCTGGACCTGTTCGCCCATCACTGGCAAACCGGCGAGCGCCTGCCCGAAGAACTGTTCCAGAAAATGAAGCGCGCAAAAACCTTCCGCGCCGCCAACGCGCAGATGCGCCAGTTGGGATTCGGCGTGGTCGATTTAGCGCTGCATCGCGCGTTTTCTAACAATGGCGACGGCCATGCCGACGTGGTGAAGTACGCGCGCGAAATCCTTGCGCCCTTCGCACCCGCGCCGCTGCCGGAAGACTACGCCATGATCGCCGGTTTCACGCACCTGTTCGCGAGTCCCGTCGGTTATGGCGCCGGCTACTATTCCTACAAGTGGGCCGAGGTGCTCGATGCCGACGCCTTCACGCGATTCCGCCGGGAGGGCGTATTCAGCGCGGCGGTGGGACGCGATTTCCGCGATAAGATTCTGGCGCGCGGCGATAGTGAAGATCCGGCTGTGCTTTTCCGCTCTTTTATGGGGCGCGACCCGGACCCTAACGCTTTGCTGGAACGCTTCGCTCTGCTCTAGCGCGCAGCTGGAATTACGAACAGCGAGAAGTGCGCCAGCATGCGGCCCATGAAGCTGTCGCGCTCCGACAGGTTGACCCAGGAGACCCTCTGCTCATCGTCATTGTCGGCGAAGAACCCAACGCCGCCGCGCTTCAGGCGCGCATCCGTCCAGGTGCTGATGATTTGTCCGTTCAGGTAGGTTACAAACCGCTCGTCCTGCACCGCTACGCGCACGCGGTAACTTTCGCCGCGTTGGAGCGTCAGCGGCAGCGGAAGCTGAACCCGATCCAGCTCGTGGCCGTTCAACATCGCATAGTGAACCAGCCCCGCGTTAGGCTGCGGACCCGGCTTGGTGATCACGATCTTGGCCGCATAGTAGTTGGCCGCATTGCTGGCGCGGAAAGCCCAGCTCAAACTGCGTTTCTCAATTTGACCCTGGAACTCCATCTGATAGTTCTGCAATTTGGTGGAACGGTCCCAGATGCGCAGGCTGCCCGGAGCAATCAGCGTGGGAGCCGTGGGGATCTTCCAATCATGCGGATCGTCGACGTGCGTAGCGGTCTTGAGCGATGCAATGGTCCAGTCGCCTAACCCGGTCCGGAAATCCTGATGCAGCGTGACGGGAGCGCTATCGCGCACCAACTCGCCCACCGAACTGGCAGCGCGCTCCAACAATCCTTGCCGCGTGCCTGGAACGGCCGAGCCTGTAGGGAAAGCGCTGCCGCCCGACCCGCCATTTCCCGGCAACATCAGCATGGCCACCAGCAGGACTCCGAGGGTCAGGAAAGCGAAAACTGAAGCGGTCTGGCTGGAGGAATTGCCCCGGCCCGCTCCTTTCTTGCGGGTGTTCGCCACCGACCAGATCTCGTGCTCATCGTCTTCTTCACGCAGCGCATTGGCCGACGACAGGCGCGCCTCTTTACGATGTTCGGCCGAGCAGTATTGCCGGTCGACCATCGTCCGCAGCCAACTGATTTCCTTACCGCACAAAAAACACATCATAAAAGAGCAATGTCGGATCATCCGACAGCCTGATTCTAACCCGTGGCCCCCGCGATGCCACCGTACTAGGTGAAGAAAGTCTAGGGGTCTGCCATTTCCATTTCGGCAGTTTTAAGAGAAAGACCTTAGCTAACGCTTTGCAGAGCGCCGTTTCCATTTCCCGGCCTCTACCCTGCACAGTGTTCGTCCTGAGAGGGCCAGGACTTTAGGGCGATTGGAAGTAGCGGCCTATCGCCGTGGCAAGCGCCGCGCCGTCCTATGAATCTGCGTCCGTATGATCCAGGGACAAACGATAACCCACGCCAGGCTCGGTCTGCAGGTGGCGGGGGCGGGCCGGGTCGCGCTCCAGCTTACGGCGCAACTGGGCAACATAGACGCGCAAGTATTGCGATTGCTCAGTGTGCTGCGGCCCCCATACTTCATTCAGCAATTGCCGCTGCGTCACTACCCGGCCGGCGTGTTTGATCAGCACCTGAAGCAACTTAAATTCGTTGGGCGTCAGATGGACTTCCTCACCGCGCACTGTAATACTGCGCTTCTCGAAATCCGCCTGCACGTCCCCGAAACGGATCACGGTATCGGCTCCATCCGTGGCCAGACGGGCCGAGCGACGCAGCGCTGCACGGATGCGCGCCAGCAGTTCCCCTACGGCGAAAGGTTTGGCGACGTAATCGTCAGCTCCCAGATCCAGGGCCGCGATCTTGTCCTTTTCCTGACCGCGGGCGGAGAGCACCACGATGGGCATCTGACTCCATTGGCGAATCCCGCGGATCACCTCGAGTCCGTCGCGATCCGGCAGCCCCAGATCCAGCAGCACCAGATCGGGTTGCCGGGCGGCGGCCTGCGCGATGCCCTCTTCCGCGGTGAACGCTTCGTGAAACTGGTAATCCTCCGCGGCCAGCGCGGCGCGCAGGAAGCGGCGAATTTGCGGGTCGTCCTCGATCATGAGAACGAACGGCTTCATAAGGGACGCCCATCCAGCGGAAGGCGAATGCGAAAAATGGCGCCGCCGCCGTCGCGGTGCAGAGCCTCAATCGTGCCGCGGTGCGCCATCACAATCGCTCGGCAGATCGCCAGCCCCAAACCGGCGCCGCGCACGCCTTCCGACTTTCCACGATAAAACTTTTCGAACAGCCGCTTCTCTTCCCCCTCCGCGAATCCGCGACCGTGATCGCGCACTTCCAGTTGAACTGCGGCGGGCGTGGCCGTCGCCGCAATCTCGATAGCGCTCCCCGGCGGGCTATATTTCGCGGCATTCTCCAGCAGGTTCACCAGCACTTGGCCCAGTAGAACATCGTCCACATTCACCAGCGGCAGGTCCTCAGGAACCGTGGCCGTCACTTCGCGTCCGGCGAGTTGCGGTTCCATACGCTGCAGCGCTGCACCTACGATTTCCTCCAGAGGATAAAGATCACGGCGGAGTTCCATGCCGGATTCCAGGCGTGTCATATCCAGCAGATTACCCACCAGCCGGCTGAGCCGCAGGGCTTCCTCCGAAATGCTCTCCAGTAGCTCGTCGCGCACGGCGGGCTCCAGCTTTTCTCCTTGCGACCGCAATGTAGAGGCGGCACCGGTGATGGAAGCCAGCGGAGTCCGCAGATCATGCGAAACCGCGCTGAGCAGCGAACTGCGCATCTCCTCCGTTTCCATTTGCATGCGTGCATCGGCGGCGGCGTTCTGGCTCTGCGTCCTTTCAATGGCCAGCGCAGTTTGATTGGCGAACAAATCCAACAGGTGATGTTGGTCGTCGTGAAGAGCTTGTCCGTGGGTCCCGGGCAGAATCGCCAGCACACCAACCATGCGGCTGGCGCCCTTGAGCGGCACATAAGTTGCGGCGGCCTCCGGGAAATTTTCCATTCCTTTACCGGCTTTCCGGCCACGATCGAAAACTTGCTGCGCGATTTTCTCTTCGGCGGTCGAAATCAGCAATTGATCGGAGGTGCGCTTGCGGAATGAAATCCGTCCCTCCTCGGGGAGAAAAATAGTCACTGGCGCGCCAAACACTTCTTCAGCCACCTCCGCGGCGGCCAGGGCCGTGTCGAACACGCGGGTCTTCGTGGAGAGCCGGCGTGACAGGCGATAGAGCGCCTGGGTGCGGGATTCGCGCTCCACTGCGCGGGCGGCCTGCGCGCGAATTCGCGAGGTTTGCGCGCTGATCACCAGCGCCACCACCAGCATGCCGGCGAATGTGATCAGGTACTCGTACTCGGAGACTTGAAGTGTCAGATACGGCGGCACGCAAAAGAAATCGAAAGCCGCGACGCTGAGGAACGAGGCCATTACCGAGGCGGGCCGGTTGCAACGTGTAGCCACCGCCACCACGCCCAGCAAATACACCATCGCCAGATTGGTGGCCGCGAGATACGGCCGCAGCGCCAGGGCGATCAGGGTGGCGAATCCCACGATGATCACCGCGGCAGCGAACTCCCGCCAGGAGGCCCGGCTGCCGGACCGCGTAGCTTTTAGTTCTGCTGCTTCCGCAAGATCCGCGGGCGATCTGTCCCGTATTTGTAGCTCGGTGGTATCCGCCACGCTATTATTATGACGACCCTCCGGGAGATGGGTCAGTCTTGGGGAAGTTCGTTAGCCGTCTCCGCCCCTGGCCCTTCGTGGCGATGCACCGCGCTCTCCACTTGCTCCAGAATCCGCCTGCGTTCCGCACTCGACAGCTCTTCTTCCAGCCGCTGCAGTGCCACCCCCACCACGTCGCGGTGATGCAGCTTGGAGCCGACCCCTTGCTGCTCGGTCAGGCGCAGCCAGATGTTGTGCAGAAGATCCACGTCTTCAGGCCACAGGCGTGGTGGATGCGGGCCCAGGTTGACGTACGTCGAAGGCCGGTCGGGATGAGTGATTTCAAGTGAAAATGGCTGCCGCGGCGGCGGCTGCCGCTCCCACGCAAGTCCGATACGATGCGCCAGCTCTTCGGATTGCATTCGAGAGGAAACACCGACCACCAGTTTGGAGGCCCGCAAGCTTGTGGCAGTGTGCACCATGGCGTCAAACGGGTCGACCGCCGGCACCACCAGGAGTTCCACGCTCTTCCCCTCCTTTTCCGCGAGCGTGACCACATGCGAGAACAGCTCCTGCTCGTAGCCGGCGAAGAGTTGATCGTCGCGCAGCTCGTATTCCCCGGCGCCTGTCGATAGCTGGCGCACGGTCATCACAACAATGTCGTGGCGCCGCAGATTAGTCTTCTCCAGCGCTTTTTGCAGATGGTGCATGTTGTGGTAATCGCGAACCGCCACCAGCACGCAACCCGGTCGCGCGCGCAGCGTGGCCGGCGTTACCTGGGACTGATGATCCAGGTTGAATTTTTCCAGATCGCTGCGATGTTCCAGTTTCTTGCGCGCGTTCACACGCTCGGAAATCATGAACAGGGTATACAAGATGATGGTGAAGGTGACGCCATAGATGGTGGCGATTTTCTTCGAAAACAGATTGGCGATGGCTACCAGGAAGAGCGTCGCGGTGGTCAAGCCCAGGCCGATGGGAATTTCCCTGCCGGCAATTCGGATGTTCCATCCCATCTTGTATTCCTGGTCGTGCCGCTGGTAGCGCAGCACAAAGACGCCCAGGGCTTTGAGCGCGAAACTCCAGACCACGCCGAACGCGTAAGCCTCGCCCAGCAGGAAGACGTCGCCGCGGCTCGCCAGAATCGTCAGGATCTGGAGAATCGCCATGGTGTTGAGAATGCGGTACGTGGTCCCGTACTTCTTATGCGGCTTGCGGAACCAGTCCAGCAAAACGCCGTCCTCGGCGACCCGGTTCAACACGCCGTTGACGCCGATTAACGATGTGTTCACGGCGCCTGCCAGGATCAGGACTCCCACAATCACGATGAAGACGTGGAAGCCGAGCTTCAGCATCTCCGGCCCCGCGAAGTTCATCACCAGGCCGCCAATCATATTGTCGTAATACATGCTGCGCGTCGCGTCCGGGATAATCATCACGGCCAGCAGCGAGATAATCCCGGTGCAAACCACCGCGTACGTGCACACGATATTCGCGGTGATGCGCAAATTCTTTAGCTTGGGATAGGCGACCTCGCGATACACCTGCGCCAGCGTCTCGAAACCGCTCATCGCCAGCAGCGAGTGGCCGATCGACACCATGATCACAACGAATGAGATTTTGGCGAAGTAGGTTCCGGCCAGCCAGCCAAGTGACTCGTTGGTCAGGTGCAGGTTCGACGGCGTCGGCAGCGGCGGGAGCTTGGCGCCGCCGCGCAGGATCAGCGTGATCGGCGCCCACACCAGTATGATCACCACCATCACGGTAGTGATCTGCATGATGCGCAGAGCTTTGTGACTGGATTCCGGAACGCCTTTGATATTGCTGTACCAGAAGTAGATGGTGACGGCCACGCTGAAGAAGACCGCGAACGTGTTGGGATCTGTGCGCCAGCTTTGGTGCAACGCCTCCGCCATCTCGTTAAGCAGGTGCCCCAAGTACTGACCCGCGCTCACGGCGCTGATGGGGCCGGTAAGAACATAATCCACGACCAGCGAGGAAACCGAGAGCTTCGCAACCGTGGGTCCAATGCTGTCCTTGACCACGATGTAGACGCCGCCGCGCACGAACATGCCGCAGCTTTCCATGTAGACCGAGCGCACCGCATAGCTGAACAGCATGACGCCCAGCACCATCCACGGAGCAGGCTTGCCGATGGCCTGTTCGGTGATCCCACCGATGTAGAACATCGTCGAGGCCAGATCGTTGAGTACCACGGCGGCCGCCTGCCAAAAGGTGATGAACGTCAAAGCAACCGTGGTTGCGACCACCACTTTGGTGGTGACCGTCGATGGAGTTGTAGGAACGCTAGTCTGCATAAGAGAGAATGACGCGATGACCGTCGCGCCGCAGGGCCGCCGCCAGCTTCTTCTCGCGCGTGGGCCACCAGCGTTTCCGGCTGCCGACGATGACCATGGAGTCGGGCTTCAGGACCTGGCGAATAGTTTCCGTGAGATCCCGGCAAAGATAGATTTTGATGCTGGTCTCCACCGGTTGTTCACCCGCCATGGCGAGGAGTTGTTGCTCCGCGAATTGCACCGGCACTTGCGGAGATTTGAGTGCCAGCGGGTAAGGAATTACTTGGGCGACGTGAACCGTAACGCGACCGCCCAGGTCGCGAGCCAGTCCGCTGGCAACATCTAACGATTTCGCCGCGCCCGGAAGCCGGGTATAAACCACGTTCACTTCCAGCTCGGGGTTATGAGCCTCCGGAACGGATACCGGCGCCGAAACATGAACAGCGAGCTTCACAATTTCAGCCTACGAGCCGCCACATCAAGGCGGTGTTAAAATCCCGTTCCAGAGCGTTAAGAAAGTATAAAAATCTAGACCCCTGCTAAAATCAGAACTCACCTTCATCATGTTCCGAAAGGTCCTGGTCGCCAATCGAGGAGAGATTGCCGTGCGCATCGTGCGCGCTGTGCGCGAATCGGGCGTCGCAAGCGTCGCGGTATATTCGGAGGCCGATCGCGCATCGCTCGCGGTGTTGATGGCGGATGAAGCCGCATACCTGGGTCCTGCGCCCGCTTCTGAAAGCTACCTCTGCATCGATAAGATAGTCGACGCCGCGCAGCGGCACGGCGCCGAGGCCATCCACCCGGGCTACGGATTCCTGAGCGAGAACTCCGAATTCGCGGAGGCGTGCGAGGCTGCCGGCATCGTATTCATCGGCCCCCCAGCGGCCGCCATCCGCCAGATGGGATCCAAGACCGCGGCCCGCAAGCTGGCCATCGCAGCAGGTGCGCCGGTGGTGCCCGGTACGGAGTCGGCCATCGACAATCTGACGAATGCCAAAGAAACGGCACGCAGGTTGGGCTATCCGGTGTTGCTCAAGGCCTCGGCGGGAGGCGGCGGTAAAGGAATGCGGCGAGTAGACCGCGAAGCCGATCTCGAAGCGGCCATCCGCGATGCCTCGAGCGAAGCGCTGCGTGCCTTTCAGAACGGCGAAGTCTACCTGGAGAAACTGGTGCTGGAGCCGCGTCACATCGAAATTCAAATCCTGGGCGATCGCGATGGCCATATGATTCACCTGGGAGAACGCGAATGCTCCATCCAGCGGCGGCACCAGAAAGTAATCGAGGAGTGCCCTTCCCCGGTGATGAGCGAACACCCGGAATTGCGCCAGCGCATGGGCGAGGCCGCACTGCGCATTGCGCGCGCCGCAAACTACTACAACGCCGGGACCCTGGAATTTTTGGTCGACCGCGACCGCACTTTTTATTTCCTGGAGATGAACACGCGCCTGCAGGTGGAACACCCCGTCACGGAGCTGGTAACAGGCCTGGATCTGGTCCAATGGCAACTACGCATCGCTGCCGGGGAAGGGCTGACCATCCGCCAGGAAGATGTGCGCTGGTCCGGCGCAGCCGTCGAGTGCCGCATTTACGCCGAAGATCCGGATCGTCAATTTCTGCCGTCGCCGGGACAAATCACGCGGCTGACGGAGCCCGCGGGACCGGGCGTGCGGCTGGATTCCGGAGTTTATGAGGGCTGGACCGTGCCGCTCGATTACGATCCCCTGCTCGCCAAGCTGGCAGTGTGGGCGCCCAGTCGCGCCACTGCTATCGCACGCATGAAGCGCGCGCTTGCCGACTATACAATCGCCGGAATCCGCACCAACTGCGCTTTTTTCGCTGAAATCATGGACGATGCCGAATTCCGTGCCGGCAGGCTGTCGACGGCGTTTCTCGACGAGTTCTTCGCGCGAAGAAAAGTCCACGAACCTGCGCTCGAAACCGAGGCGGTCGCCGCACTCGCAGCCGCCTTGGCCCAGCGGAAGCCGACCGCCGCACCATCAACAGCGCCCACCTCACAATGGCTGCAAACCGGTCGGGAGACACTGTTGCGGTGAAATACGAAATCCTCATCGACGGGAAAGCGGCTGCTTTATCGGTCGCGGTTGAGCGCTTCGAGTATCGCCGCGAAGGCTGCACCGCGATCGAACGCGACTATTCGGCGGCACCGGCCGGCGATGGAACCTGGTCGATTCTGATCGACGGACGCAGCTATGCGGTCGCGATTTTGGGCGCGGGTGAGGTCTCTGTCAACGGCCGCTTGTTTCACGTCGATGTATTCGATCCACGTGAATTGCGTGGGCGGCGCTCCGCGGCAGACCACGACGGACCGCAAGCCGTCACCGCTCCTATGCCCGGACGCGTGATCCGTGTGCTGGCGGAGCCCGGCCAGGAAGTGGCGGCCGGCGAAGGATTGATCGTAGTTGAAGCCATGAAAATGCAAAATGAAATGAAGTCTCCCCGCGCCGGACGCGTTGCGGCGGTAAGAACGGCGGCGGGCGCGACTGTTTCGGCGGGCGACGTCCTGCTCGTGATCGAATAGAGTGGTGAGGATGGCCGAAACAACCTGTGCGCTGTG
>DATJEI010000195.1:0-4551 GCA_035496735.1 Bryobacteraceae bacterium
TCCGTCACCAGAGCCCGATGATTCTCCAGGGCGCGGCTGCGGCGCAGCTTCATGGTAGGCGTGAGCTCGCCGTTCTCGATGGAAAAATCCCGGTCCAGGATTTTAAATTTGCGGATCTGCTCGAACGATGCAAGCTGGCGATTCACGTTCTTGACAGTGTTCTCCACAATGGACTGGGCCGCGGCGGGATCGCCCGTAACCGTGATGAGTGCGGTGACATAAGGCAGCCGGTCGCCGATCAGCAGCACGTGATTGATGAGCGGCTCCTTCTTAAACAGCCCTTCGATGCGCGCAGGGTAGATCTTCTTGCCGTTGGAAGCCACAATCAGCTCCTTCTTACGGCCGGTGATGTAGTAGTAGCCTTCCTCGTCGCAAGTGGCGATGTCGCCGGTGGAGAGCCACCCATCGCGCAGCACCGCGGCAGTAGCGGCGGGGTCCTTATAATAGCCGGAGAAATTAACGGCGCTACGCAGCAGCAGCTCGCCGTCTTCCTCCAGTCGGACTTCAATGCCGGGCAGCAGCTTGCCGATGCTGCCCGGCTTCACGCGTCCGATCGGATTGACCGACACCACGCCGCCTTCCGTGAGTCCATAGCCCTCGAGCAACGGCATACCGATTGCTTCATAGAATTCGGCCAGATCTTTACTCAGGGGTGCGGCGCCGGAGATCGGAAAGCGCAGGCGCCCGCCCAGGCGCTCACGAATCTTGTTGAAGATGATCTTATCGAACAGACCCAGCGAAGAGCGCATCCAGGCCGGAACCGGCTGGCCGTTGCGCCGCAACTGCGCGGCGCGGGAACCCATGCCCAGCGCCAGATAAAACATCTTACGCAAGGGCGCGGGCCGCTTCTTGATCTCCGCCAGAATGCTCGAGTACATGCGTTCCCATACTCTCGGCGGCGAAAGAAAGAAAGTCGGCCGTGCGGCACGCAGTTCGTGCGGCAGCTTCGACAGACCCTCCGAGAACCACACGCAGGAACCGGTGCGGGCGGGCATCAACTCGGCCACTACACGCTGGGCGATGTGGGCCGAAGGCAAGAATGCTACCGTGCAATCGTCGGGAGTGAGCGGCAGCACCGCGGGCGTCATGTCGATGTTAATGACCAGCGCGGCGTGCGTGACCAGTCCCATCTTGGGTTCGCCGGTGGCGCCGGATGTCATGTAGAGGACCGCCAAAGCCTGATCGTCGAAGCGCGCCCGGATGCGCTCGAAGGCCTGCGGGTCGGCGGCGAGTTGGCGCCGGCCTTTCTCCATTAGCTCGTCGAGCGTGATGGCGCCAGCGGCACTGCCGGTTAGCAGGATCCATTGGAGATCCGGTTTGGGATCGGGCACTGCGGCGAGCGCCGCCTGTAGACCCTGCATCGCCTTCGGATTCTCCACCATGACGACGCGCGCTTCGCAGAAGCGCAGCGCGTGTGCTTGTTCGGCATAAGGCAGGCTGGTGTAAAGGGCCGCGGCCACGGCTCCGGCCGCCATCACTCCCAGATCGGCGAAGTAGAACTCGGCCCGCGTCTCCGATTGCAGCGCCACCATGTCGCCAATCGCAACGCCGATAGTACTCAGGCCCACGGCGGTCCACTGCACTCGGTCGCGAACTTCGGCCCAGGTGTAGGTGCGATACTTGCCGCCTCCGATAGGCTGTTTTAGCGCGGGCTTTGGGCCGTGGACGGCCGCGGTCTCTTCGAGCATGGTGTAGACGGTCCGCGCGGACATGATGTGATTTTAACGTGCGCCGGACTAAACCTTGTGGGGATGCGCCTCGTTTAAGAGTCCAGATGCGGCGGAAAGTCGCAAGAGAAAGGAAGACGGAACATGAAACGTATTGTGGTGAGCATGATGATGGGTGCCCTGTTGTTGGGTGGGGTGAGCAGCGTGCTGGCGCAAAACGAGATCAACCAGCGCCAGCGGAACCAGCAGAAACGGATCGGGGAAGGCGTGGAGAATGGCTCGCTCACTCCGGCCGAGACAGCCCGTTTGGAGAAACAGGAGGCTGCGATTCATCACGAAGTCAAGACTGAGCGCCAGGCCAACGGCGGAAAACTTACCGCGCAGGAGCGGCGCCAGGTGAATCGCCAGCAGAATCGCGAGAGCCGCCGGATCTACCGCCAGAAGCACGACGCGCAGCACCAATAGTAGAACAGGTCCATGACCTGTCGTTCATAATAACGACAGGCCATGGGCCTGTCCTACTCTCACCTCTATTCCTGTAAACTGATTCACGACCGCAGAGGACCATCCATGAAGCTCGCAGCACTGTTCATCGCACTTTCGGCCATGTCGGTGGCGCAAAATTACACAGCCCGCACCGCGTCTCAGCAAGGCATTCCGGTCATTCGTCTGGCGGACGCGGCGAAAGGCGTGGAAGTTTCGATTGTGCCATCGTTGGGCAATCGGGTCACTGAGATGAAAGTCCATGGGAAAAACATTCTGTACTTTCCTGTGACCGATCTCGCGGAGCTTAAAAGCAAGCCCGCGCTGAACGGGATTCCATTTCTGGCGCCGTGGGGGAATCGCCTGGACGCCGAAAGTTTCTGGGCCAATGATAAGAATTATCCCTTCAACATGACGCTCGGCAACGTCCGCGGTCCCATCCCGATTCACGGCCTGCTCGCGAACTCGGATCTGTGGGAAGTTGCGGAAGTGGCCTCGGACCGAAAGTCGGCTCATGTGACCAGTCGCCTGCGCTTCTGGAAATATCCTCACCTGATGGCCCAATGGCCCTTTGCGCATGAGTATGAGATCACCTACCGCCTGGCGGATGGCGTGCTGGAAGTGGAGACGACGGTGACGAATTTGAGCGCGGAGCCGATGCCGATCGCGCTGGCATTTCACCCGTATTACCGCATACCCGATATCCCGCGCGATCAGTGGATCGCCAAAATTCCAGCGCGCAAGATCGTGATCGCGGATAACCGTCTGGTGGCCACCGGCGAGTTCAAAGCCTATGACCTGCCCGATCCGCTGCCGCTCAAAGGGCATCCGCTGGATACCGGCTTCACGGATCTGGAGCGCGACTCCCAAGGCCGCGCGCACTTCTCGATCGAAGCGGCCGGGATGAAGGTGGAAACGTTGTTCGGTCCTAAATATCCCGTGGCGGTGATTTATGCGCCGCCGGCTCCCGAGGGACAAACCCGGGATTTCATCTGCTTTGAGCCCATGACGGGAATCACCGATGCCGTCAATTTGCACCATGCAGGCAAGTATCCCGACCTGCAAACGGTGGCTCCCGGCGCCAAGTGGACGGAGAGCTTCTGGGTTCGCGCGAGTGGCATTTAGCGTCGCTTGACGCTAAACCACCGGCTCCCGTCGCGCTACGATGGGACTTGGCTCGTCCCCCCACCTATCCTTCAGAGAAATTGACCGCGCACAGCCTGGAACTTGCCGGCAAGCTCGAACGCGGCCAGCAGCTCAAGCGTGAGGGCGTTGTCATCCGCACTTGGGGCCTGCGCAAGACCTACGTCATGGGCGACCAGGAAATACGCGCCGTCTCCGGCATCGACATCGAAATTAAGAAGGGCGAGTACGTGGCCATCATGGGCCCGTCCGGTTCCGGTAAATCGACACTCATGAATTTGATCGGCTGCCTGGATTCGCCTACTTCCGGCCTGTATTACCTGAACGGCAACCTGGTGAGCGAAATGAAGGACGACGAACTGGCGCACATCCGCAACCGCGAGATCGGCTTCGTCTTCCAGACCTTCAACCTGCTGGCCCGTGCCACCGCTCTCGCCAACGTGGAGCTGCCGCTCATCTATGCCGGGATGAATCGCAAGGAACGCGAAGAAAGTGCCAAAGCCGCGCTGCGCGCCGTGGATCTGGAGACTCGCATGCATCACAAGCCCAGCGAACTATCCGGGGGCCAGCGCCAGCGCGTGGCTATCGCACGCGCGTTGGTGAACCATCCGTCTCTGCTGTTGGCCGACGAGCCCACCGGAGCGCTCGACACCGCCACCGGCAACGAGATCATGACTCTGTTCGAACGGTTGCACCAGGAGGGGAACACGGTGCTTCTGGTCACCCACGAGCAGGACATCGCCCGGCACGCAAACCGTATTATCTACATCCGCGATGGCAGCGTCGAGCGGGATGAAATTGTCAGCAAACCCAGCCGCGGTTCCTTCGGCTTCGCGGAGTAAAGCACCAGCATTGCAGACCAAGGTTCTCCGTCTTCAAGGCGCCCCGAAAGAGGGATTCTTTCTCCACCTCCGGCCGCCTGCCACGGAATTGAATCCGAACACAAGCAATCCCTTAAGAATAGTTTTTTAGACAATTATGTATGGCTTAGTGCCGTCCCTATTCACGCCCTACACTCTTCCCTTTAGATTGCCGATAGCGGAATTATATGGAATTGCGCGCTGAGCCGAGGTTTGGAACCCGCTCCTCTGCATTAATAGAGGTAATTCGCGACAAGGTTTACACCTACGACACGACCATCACCGAAGTTTCCGGAATCGGCTTGCAGATGGAGATGGCTGAAGAACTCACCGTTGGAGAAACCATCCGCCTGCTGGTGAACAACTACCATATGCTTGCCCAGGTCCGCCGTTGCATG
>DATJEI010000196.1:0-42331 GCA_035496735.1 Bryobacteraceae bacterium
GCGGCCGAAGCAGGAACCCAGGCAGGCCATGCAGGCCGGCGCCAGAAAATATCCCGCTCCGCCCTTCCCAAGGCAGCACCAAAACAAGCCCGGCTCAGAATCCGTTCTGGATCCGGCACCCCTGTACGATGCTCCTTTTTACCTGGGATCGCGCAAGCTTGATAAAAAAGTTGCCCTCATCACCGGCGGCGATTCCGGTATCGGGCGGGCCGTTGCCATCCTCTTTGCGCGCGAAGGCGCGGACGTTGCGGTGGCATACCTGAGCGAGCATAAGGACGCACGCATTACCAAAGAGAAGGTCGAAGCTGAAGGACGGCGGTGTCTCCTCATTCCGGGAGATGTCTCCCGTCAGAAGTTCTGCGACAAAGCAGTCGCGCAAACGGTTAAAGAATTCGGGCGGCTTGATGTGCTGGTCAACAACGCCGCCTTCCAGGTGCATACCTCCAGGTTCGAAGACCTCACGGCGAAGCATTTCGACGAGACGCTAAAAACCAATCTCTACGGATATTTCTACATGGCGCAGGCTTCGGTGAAGCATATGAAACAGGGCTCCGCCATCGTGAACACCGGCTCAGTCACGGGGCTACTTGGCAACGAAGCGCTGCTCGATTATTCGATGACCAAGGGTGGCATCCATGCCTTCACGCGGTCCCTGGCGACACATCTTGTGCCGCGCGGCATCAGGGTTAACGCGGTGGCGCCCGGTCCGGTCTGGACGCCCCTCAATCCCTCCGACAAGGAAGCAAAGGATGTCAGCAAATTCGGGGCGGATACACCTATGAAGCGCCCCGCCCAGCCCGAGGAGATCGCGCCAGCTTACGTTTTTCTCGCCTCGCCCCAGTGCTCCAGCTACATTACCGGCGAAGTTCTCCCCATCATCGGCGGTTACAGCGGCGGATAATATGGCGCTCGAAGAATACCGACAAAAGCGGGATTTCGGGAAGACGTCAGAGCCGCCCCCGGGGGTCATCAAGCCGCGCAAGGATGAACTCTCCTATCTCA
The DNA here is from genome assembly GCA_035496735.1 of Bryobacteraceae bacterium. Taxonomy (GTDB): domain Bacteria; phylum Acidobacteriota; class Terriglobia; order Bryobacterales; family Bryobacteraceae; genus Palsa-187. The sequence goes on from DATJEI010000196.1 coordinate 1,003, forward strand.
TCCAGAAACATGACGCCACGCGGCTGCATTATGACTTCCGGCTCGAATTGAACGGCGTTCTTTTAAGCTGGGCCGTCACCAAAGGGCCGAGCCTCGACCCCGCCGACAAGCGGCTGGCGGTCCGCACCGAAGACCATCCGCTTTCATATGGCACCTTCGAGGGCACGATACCGAAAGGTCAGTATGGCGGCGGCACGGTCATGCTGTGGGATAAAGGCACCTGGGAGCCCAAGGGCGATCCGGGCGCTGGACTTCAGAAAGGCCACCTATCCTTCACCTTGCACGGCGAGCGGCTGAAGGGTGACTGGGACCTCGTCCGCATGCATGGCGACGCCAGGAAGGAGAACTGGCTGCTGATCAAAGCGAAGGACGCTGAGGCCCGCGCGAACGGACAGTCGACGGGCTTGCTCGACGATCTTGCCTACAGCGTCGCGACGGGACGTTCGATGGACGCCATCGCCGCAGGAGAGAGACCCGCGCCGCGCCGCAGGGCCGCCGCCACAGAAAAGCCCGCCAAACCCGTGAAAAACGGTGCAGCGACGCAAGAGACGCTTTCATCCCTGGAGAAGCAATATCCGGCCGTCCAGCTTGCCACGCTGGTCGATGCGCCTCCGGAAGGCGAGCAGTGGCTGCATGAGATCAAGTTCGACGGCTACCGTCTGCTTGGCTTTCTATCCGGCGGCGAAGTTCGCCTGCGCACGCGGAACGGCCTCGACTGGACGTCGAAGTTTCCTCAGGTGGCCTCGACCATTGCTGATCTCAGGGCCAAGGACGCCGTGCTCGACATGGAAGCCGTGGTTCTCGACGAACAGGGCAAGAGCGGGTTTCAGGCGCTTCAGGAGGCCCTCGGAGAGGGCGGAAGGCGCGATCGCATCGTGGCCTATACTTTCGACCTGCTACATCTCGATGGCGAGAATCTGACGCGGCTCATGCTGACCGAGCGCAAGGACAAGCTGGCGAAGCTGCTGAAGAGTTCTAAAGCCCGATCAGCCTTGCGTTTCAGCGACCATGTCACGGGCAACGGCAGCGATATGCTCGCGAAGGCCTGTAAGCTGGGACTGGAGGGCATCATCTCTAAACGCGCTGACGCGCCCTACACGGCGGGACGCGACAAGAACTGGCTGAAAGCGAAGTGCCAGCAGCGGCAGGAATTCATCATCATTGGCTATAGCAACGCAAAGAGCGGTGGTCGCGCGCTGGGCGCCCTCTATCTCGGCTATCACCGCGGCGGCGCTCTCACCTATGCCGGCAAGGTTGGCACGGGTTTCACGATGAAAAGCGCCCTTGCGCTCACTCAAAAGCTGGAGAAGCTCGCCGTCGAAAAGCCGGTTCTGGATCGCAAAGCAATGAGCGGCCCGGGCGCAAGTGAATTTCACTCCATTCACTGGGTCAAGCCTGTATTGCTGTGCGAAGTAACCTTCACCGAATGGACCGGAGACGGCCGCATCCGGCATCCTTCCTTTCAGGGTTTGCGGGAGGACAAGAAAGCCGCCGAGGTAAAGATGGAAAAACCTCAAGCTGTTAGAAGTGTCCCAAAATCTTCTCCCTTAAAGCTTCCCCTATCCAAGGGTCTGGTGCTCGAGGGGATCACGATCACCCATCCGGACCGGGTTATTTCAGAAACAGGACAGATAACGAAAGGCGAGCTGGCGGATTACCACGCGGCGGTCGCCCCCTACATGCTCCCCCGTCTCTTGCGGCATCCCCTGAGCCTGCTGCGTTGTCCGTCCGGCATCGGCAATCAGTGCTTCTACCAGCGCAACCCCGGCCGGGGCCTCGGCGCGGATGTAAAACCCTTCAAATTCAGGCACAAGGGCAAAAATTACGAATACCTCTACATTGAAGACTTAAAGGGCCTCCTTGAAATCATCCAAATGGGCGCCATCGAGATCCATCCTTGGGGGGCCAGTGTCGATAACATCGACCATCCCGACCGGATGACATTCGATCTTGATCCCGCGCCGGACGTGCCCTTCGCGGCCGTCAAGCTGGCCGCGCAGGATCTCAAGACAAGGCTTAAGCGCAGGGGCCTGGAGTGCATGCTCAAATGCACCGGGGGCAAGGGCCTGCATGTCACCGTTCCGCTCGCGGAAAAGGATGACTGGGACCGCGTGAAAACTTTCGCGGCCGGGCTCGCCCATGAAATGGTCGAAGCCGTGCCGGCGGCTTATGTCGCAACCATGACCAAGGCCAAGCGCAACGGCAAAATCTTCATCGATTTCTTCCGCAACGAATACACGGCAACCGCGATCGCCGATTATGCGGTCCGGGCAAGACCAGGCGCGCCGGTCGCCCTGCCGCTGTCCTGGAAGGAGCTGGATGATCTCGAATCGGGTAGCCAGTTCACGATGAAGGACGTGCTGGCGCGGCTCAAGCGCAAGAAGCCGGTTGCCGTACCCGCCCCACAGCGGCTGCCCCGATCATGAAACACGTCACGCGCAATGTCCGCCAAAAATCGCGCGTCGCGCTTCTTCTCGTCGATGTGATCAATCATTTCGAGTTCTCGGATGGAAAAAATGTCCTCCACCGTGCCCTCGCGATTGCGCCTCCTCTTGCCCGCCTTAAAAAGAGAGCCCGGGCGGCTGGCGTTCCCACAATCTACGTTAACGATAATTTCAGCCAGTGGCGGTCGGATGCCAGGAAGCTGCTGCAATATTGCCTGAGGCCTGAGGCGCCGGGCCTTCACTTCGTCGAACAGCTCCAGCCCGATGATGATGACTATTTCGTCCTCAAGCCGATGCATTCGGCCTTCTATCAGACGCCGCTCGATCTCCTGCTGCGGGAACTCGGAGCGTCTTCCATCATCCTTTCCGGTCTGGCGACTAACAGCTGCATTCTGTGCACAGCGCACGATGCCAACATGCGTCATCTCCAGGTGATCGTGCCGCGTGATTGCTGCGCCGCGCGCACGGTGCGGGAACACAGGCAGGCGCTCGAGCACATTCGGGCGATGGCCGACGCTAAGGTCGTCGCATCGTCCTCGGCGCTGCAGCTTAAGACATTGCATGGCTGAGAAATCGACATACCACGGACGACCCCGGCTGTCCGGCGCAATAGTAGCTGGCCGGGACGGCTCGGAGACCGAACCGCCTGCGTTTCTAAGCAATGCCGAGATAGCGGAGCATCTGGCCAGCCTCGCGCAGCTGTTATCGGCCCAGAAAGAAAATCCTTACAAGGTCAAAGCGTATCAGCGTGCCGCCGCAAAGCTCCGGAACATGTCGGAAAGTCTGCATGAGCTGGTTCAGGACGAAGCCGACCTGACGCAATATGCCGGCATCGGAGACGCCATCGCCGCCGCCATCCGGGAGATCGTCCAAACCGGCAGCCTGCGGAAACTGGAAACGCTGCGCGCGCAAGCCACACCCGCCGTGGCCAGCATCAACGAACACCCGCGGCTCGACCCCAGGCGCGTTCAGCGCATTTACAAGAAACTCGGCATCTCCTCTGTGCAGGAATTGCGCGAAAAGCTCGAAAGTGGCGAAATCGAAACGGCGCTTGGCCTGCGCATGGCTCAGCACGTCAGGGAGGGCCTCACGGACCCTCACGCCATGCTCCTCTACCGGGCGGACGACCTGCGTGTCGCCGTCGAGGAATTCCTTCTCGGTCCTTGTCGCGTTCGGCGTGCCGAAGTTGCGGGTGAAGTGCGTCGCCGCGCCGAGGTGATTGCGGAGCTGGCCTTTGTCATCGACACCCATGATTTTCCAGCGTTGGTCGCGCGTCTGCAACGCTACGGCGGGCGAACGCCGCTCATCTCCTCCGGAAAAGACAACGCCGTCTTTGCTCTTTCTTCGGGCGTCCTCTTGCGCATTCAGCTTGCCGGCACGAAGGACTGGGGATTGCGGATGGTAGCTTGCACAGGCTCCAAGGCGCACCTCAAGAAACTGACGGCCGTAACGGGTTCATTGCGGCGACGGGATGTTTCCTTCCCCAGCGAACAATCTTTTTACCGAAAGTTTGGCCTACAGTACATAGAGCCTGAATTGCGCGAAGGCTACGACGAAGTCGAGCGCGCCGCAAAAAGCGCCCTGCCCAACTTGGTGACGACGAAGGACATCAGGGGCGAGCTTCACGCGCATTCGACATCCAGCGACGGCAGTGACTCCATCGAGGACATGGCCGAGGCCGCGCGCGAAAAAGGTTATGAATATATCGGCATCAGCGATCACTCTCAGAGCCTCAAGATCGCCCGAGGGGTATCAGTCGAGGATTTGTGGGCGCAGATTAAGTATATCGACAAGCTCAACCGCCGTCTGCGCGGGTTCCGCATCCTGAAATCATCGGAGGTCGATATCCTTGCCGATGGGTCGCTCGACTATCCTGATGACCTCCTGCGTGAACTCGACTATACGGTCTGCTCGATTCATTCGCGATTCGGACTTGACCGGCAGCAGCAAACTGAGCGCCTGCTGCGCGCCATGGATAACCGGTACTTCAATATCCTGGGGCATGCGACGGGACGTTTGCTGCTCAAACGCCCGGGCTACGAAATCGATGTCGAAAATGTCATCGACCATGCGCGGAAGAATGGCTGTTTTTTCGAGATCAACTCCAGCCCCGACCGGCTCGACCTCTCCGCCGAGAACGCGCGAAAAGCAAACGCCGCAGGAGTGTTGATCGCCATTAACACCGATGCTCATGGCACCGGTGAGCTGCCGCTGATTCGGTGTGGAATCGATCAGGCGCGTCGTGCGGGTCTTGAAAAAACTGCCGTCTTGAACTGCCTCCCCTGGGAGAAGCTGCAGCGTCTCTTCAAGAGATGACAGTCGGACGCGGCAAAATCGCCTCCGGCTCGGTCGTTAGCTTTTTTCTGGTCCTCCCGGTCAGCTTGCCCCTTTTCGCGCGACAGTCTTTGCTGTAATGCGCCGGTCTGCGGCCAGGCAGCGTCCGATATTCAACTGGCTCTCGGTGACCTTCCCCTGCCCATCACGACGGGCATAGCGCTTGTCGCCCTTGTGCGGCGCGATGACGTCTCGTTTCCTCATGTGATCTCCCTCAGCAGGACATCCCGTCGACTTTTATCTCGCAGGTCGGCTGCCATTACGAATTTTTGGAGCCAAACGTGCTTCTGGATCGTTGGATTACATGCCGAGAAACTTAAGGAGACTTCCAGATGCTTGACTTTTTGATGCCCGAAAAACACGCAATTTCAATCCTCAAGAAGGATCATGACAGGGTCAAGGACCTTTTCGATAAGTTCGAGAAAGCCGGCTCCTCCTCAGTGAAAGAAAGGATCATTAGCAAGGCGGTGACCGAGCTCAAAATACATGCGGTGGTCGAAGAGGAAATCTTTTATCCGACCGTGCGAAAGCATGTTGGATCGGACATTATGAATGAGGCAGACGAGGAGCATCACGTCGCCAGGGTCCTCATCGCCGAGCTCGACCTTAACCGGGGAGGCGGAGACCATCGCGAAGCCAAATTCACCGTCCTCGCGGAGAGTGTGCGGCACCACATCAAGGAAGAAGAAAACGAGATGTTACCGAAGGCCAGGGAACTCGACATAAACTTCGAAGCACTCGGTCAGAAGATGCTGGATCGCAAGAAGGAATTGAAGGAAGACGGTATCCCGAAGGACGCGGAGCACTCCATGGTCACCCAGGCCAGGGGCACGGGTGATTCCCCAGCCGCCGCTTCCAGAAAAAAAGCCCCGTCGGTTAAGATGGCCCGCCAGAACGGTGCGAAACATTCCAGGACCCGAAGACTGAAAGACCCCACGCCAGTCACCAGGTCCCATAAAAGAAAAGCTTGATGGACGTGCTTCCGAGTGAACATTTACGCTTATTTGTGTCCCTCGGCACGGCCGCTTTTCGGCGATGCCCACCCGCGGCCAGGCTGCAGGTGCAGGGCGGCATAGGCTGCTACGGCAGCGAGCGAGATTGTTACCAGATTGATCAGGAAACTTTCCAGGCGCGTCCAAACAACACCGTCTGCCAACCCCAGAATAGTTGCCGCTCCCAGCCAGACGGGGAATATAGCCAGTTGGACGGCAGCAGCCACACCGATAAGGTAACGGCGACCCGTGTCATCCGCATTCGAGAGGCCCGCCGTAATGCCGATCATGCCGGAGATGGCGAAGCTCGCCAGCGGACTCTTGAAAGCTGTGAATTGGATCGGTCCTCCCTGGATCGCAGCAACCACGGCGCCCGCCGCAAACGCGAGCGCCGCGCTGACCACAACCGCCCTTATCCCGCGAAAGATCAGGCGCCGGTCGCGGCTCCAAAACCCGAAGCTGATGGCGAGAACCTCCGCAAGAAACGGCAAAAACAGAGCCGCCACGACGATCGCGACGGGATTGTCGTCGAGGACGCCCGTCGCCAGAAGCACCGCGCCTGCCGCCGCCCGTGCGAAATAACTCACCGTGAGATGGCTCAGTTGCCAAAGGTCCTGGATAACGTCCGGAAAGGGCTCGCTCATGGGCCGGGTGATGTCCAGGATATCCTCACCGCTTACGATGGCCCTCAATTCCCGCGAGGTCAGCGAATAATCGACGCCTCTGAGACTGGCGGCGCCCAGAAGAGCGTCGACAAAAGCGCGCGCTTTTGGAGTCGAGGTCTCGACGCTGACGATCTTGCGCCCTTCTTCGGGGCCGTGGAGATAGACGTCCGAGACCGCTACGCTGGGGATGCCGGCCTCATGCGCCAGCCGCGCCGCCGTACCCACATGTTCCGCGGGAAGGGTTGCCCTGATTTCATGCATAACGATAGACTCCCAAACCAAGAATGGAGGACCTGATCCATGGCCGATCTTTCGAAACTTCCAGCTCAGCTCGATCCAAAGAAGCGCACTTGCCGGGCCATCATAGAAACGCCCAAAGGCTGCCGCAACAAATTTGATTATGATCCGAAATCAGGCCTGTTCATGCTGGGCGGGCTATTGCCGGAAGGGATGGTGTTTCCATTCGATTTCGGCTTTATTCCCTCCACGCTCGGCGCAGATGGCGATCCCGTCGACATCCTCGTCCTTATGGATGCACCCGCGCATGTCGGTTGCCTTATCGACGTCCGTATCATCGGAATCATCCAGGCGGAGCAGACCGAGGACGGCAAGACCGAAAGTAATGACCGGCTTCTGGGCGTCGCAATTCATTCCTACGATCACGAGGATCTGGAATCCATAGATGAGGTAAACAAGTCCCTTCTCGATCAACTGGAGGCATTTTTCATTTCCTACAACAAACAGCGGGGCAAGAAATTCAGGGTGACGGGCACTGGCGGCCCCGGCAAGGCGATGAAGTTGCTGAAGGCGGGGATCAAGGCGCATGAGAAAGAGGGCAAGACGTAGCAAGGTATGCGGGCAGTTACACTTTTAATGTCAATAGTTTATAAAGGATTTTTCGCGTCCGTTTACAAAATTTTCAGGAAGCGAGTCTAACAAACATTTCATAACCCCTTGTGGCATCCGCGACGTTTGGCGGATCCACTGCGATCTCGGCCTTCAAATACGTCCGGACATAACCTCGAATGGACGGTAAGCGCGTTCCACGACCGTTGTGTGTACTATTTCGATTGGCCTCTCCCAATCCCATGCTGAAGACAGGCGCGACTCGCTATGGGCTGCGTACAAGTGGGATAGAATCAGTCAGCAGTTCGTCGTCCCACGAGAGCTGGCCAGCGCGAAGAATTATATACAGAGTCCACGGGAGGTGCAAAATGACATTGCCGCTATGGATAATCCCGGTAGTGATAATCATCATCTATCTGTTTTCTTCCATCAAGATCTTGCGTGAGTATGAGCGGGGTGTAATTTTTCGGCTTGGCCGCGTCTTACCTGAGCCGAAGGGACCGGGCATCTTCCTGGTGTTCGCGCCCATTGATCGCATGGTGCGAACGTCGCTTCGCATCGAAGCCATGGAAGTCCCAGCACAAGATGTGATCACTCGCGACAACGTGACGGTCAAGGTCAATGCAGTGGTGTATTTCCGCGTGATTGACCCCACTAAAGCAGTGATTGAAGTTACCAACTATCTGTATGCCACCTCCCAACTCTCGCAGACGAGCCTGCGTAGCGTGCTGGGAGAGGTGGAACTGGACGCACTGCTTAGCCAGCGGGAGAAACTCAACGTCCGGCTGCAGTCTGTGCTGGATCAAAATACCGGTCCGTGGGGCATAAAGGTGACGATGGTGGAAGTCAAGCAGGTGGACTTGCCGGAGCAGATGATCCGCGCCATCGCCCGCCAAGCCGAGGCCGAGCGGGAGCGGCGGGCCAAGATCATTCACGCCGAAGGGGAGGCTGCGGCAGCCGCGAACCTGGAAAAGGCCGCCGAGACCATGGCACGACAACCGGGAGCCATCCAGCTTCGCTACCTGCAAACGCTAGTCGAAATCGGTTCGGAAAAGAATACAACCGTAGTGTTTCCGCTCCCGATGGACCTACTATCATCTCTCGGACAAGTGCTGAAGAAACTCGCCGGCCCAGAGCCCGGCGGGTCGGCTTAGGACTCGCGCAGGAACATACGCTGGAGGTGAGTGCACTATGAAATCGATACTCATCCTGATGCTGGCGGCCATTGTGGCGCCCGCAGCGCCGAAGGTTATCGCCGTCAACGTCGACAGCGTCGTCCATCCGATCACAGTGGAGATCATCACGAATGCGATCGATCAGGCAAGCCGCGAGAACGCTGCCGCCATTTTGCTGCGGCTCAATACGCCGGGAGGGTTGCTCGATGCGACGCGCGAAATCAATTCGAGGATAGTCGCCTCGCGTGTTCCCGTGATTGCCTACGTGACGCCGAGCGGGGGGCGCGCTGCTTCCGCTGGGTTTTTCATTCTACAAGCGGCGGATGTGGCCGCGATGGCACCGGGCACCAACACTGGCGCGTCCTCGCCAGTGCTGCTGGGAGAGCAAATGGATCCCGTGATGCGCAGCAAAGTCGAAAACGACACTTCCGCCTGGCTGCGCAGCCTGGTCACCAAGCGGGGCCGGAACGCGGAGTTGGCGGAGCAGACCGTTCGGCAGGCCAAGGCGTTCACCGAGAGGGAAGCCTTGGACAATCGCTTGCTGGATGTGATCGCGCCGGATGAACAACGGCTTCTGGACGAACTCGATGGACGCGAGATTAAACGCTTTGATGGCAACACTGAAAAGCTCCATACGCGAGGCGCAGAGATTGTCGATTACCGCGCCTCATTGCGCGAACGCCTCATTGGGGCGATCGCCGATCCCAATACCGGGTACATTCTGTTGGTTCTAGGAGCGCTGGGGATCTATGTCGAGTTTCAGGCGCCGGGCCTGATCGTTCCTGGCGTAGCGGGTGGCATTCTGGTGCTGCTGGGGTTGTCTTCATTGGCCGTGCTGCCGATTAACTGGGTGGGGGCCGCGCTGCTGGTTCTTGCCGTGGCCCTATTCGTCTTGGAAGCGAAATTTGCCTCGCACGGGATATTGGGAACGGGTGGAGCGGTGGCGATGGTGCTGGGCGCGGTGTACTTGATCAATGGTCCACCCGAGTTGCGCATCCGCCTGTCGACAGCCCTGGCGGTGAGCCTGCCCTTCGCGCTCATTACGATGTTTTTGGTGACCCTAGTGATTCGTGCCCGGGCATATCCTATCAGTATGGGCCAACAAGCGCTGGTTAACCAGATCGCCCAGGCGCGCACAGCCCTCGATCCGGCTGGAACCGTTTTCGTCCGCGGCGAACACTGGGACGCCGTATCGAGCGTGCCGGTGGAGCAAGGCGGCGCGGTGCGCGTCGTTGGCGTGGACGGCATGATACTCCGCGTCGAGCCAACAGGTCCTCCTCTAGGGCAAGATTCTGACGTTGCAAATACAAACGCCCGAACGTGATCTCATTCATGGCCTGCAATGGTCACATCACCGGAAGGAAGCTTAGCTCCTCCGGTGTTACTCAGTTTGAAAAACTCAGACCGATCCGATGCCGAGTTCACCTGCTCCAGCGCAGTTGATATATATAAGGATACGTGACCACCTCTGAAACCGGCCTCCGGTCCAAGCACTCGCGACGGTTCCGCGCACGCAATAAGGTACTGTATCGCCTCGCCCACTGGCCGATTTGGAGCTTCGTGTTCTTCATCGCTCCAGGACCCCTGACATTCGATTTATTCGAACGCGGTTTCGATCAACGCTCGGCGCTATGGCTTGGAGCCGTATTATTGGCAACCGGGATCGCCGGTCTGCGCGGATCGCTGCCCGGCGTCGAGGCCAGACCCTACATTTTGCGTTTCACCGAGGACAAGGCGAATCCGCTCTACCGGCGGGTATGCTACACGGTAGCGTGGAGCGACCTGATCGGCTTCGCCGTGCTGAATTTGGTTGGCCTCGCCTTCGCAATCGCCACGGGCCACTGGCGGTTGCGTCAAATCTATGAGTACGCGTACTTGCCGCTGGTCATTGTGGTGTGGATTTGCGGTGCGCTGGGCCGGCTGCCGCGGGTCGGCTCATCGACCAAAGGAGAAGGCACCGAGCGGCGCTATTTTTATGGCGTGGTTTGGGCGGTATGTGCTGCCGAACCCACGCTGGGTTTGCTGTGGAGAGTGCTGCCTCGTTCACGTGTCGGAGATGTGCTGAAGCTGGCGGTGTTCGCAGGCATCCTGACGTGCATGGGCTATTGGGCAAAGCGCGGCCTTCTACCGCGAACGCGCCCGATCGTGCCCGGCGAGTGGGCCATCTCGGACTGACCTTGAACCTAATTCTCGCTGCGCTAGGTACTGCGGCGCTCCTTGCACTGGCAGGCTGGTTCTACCAACGGGCGGGCCGCGCAAGGGATGCTCGCCGATTTTCTCCGCTCGGGCGACTGATCGATATTGGCAGCGGCAGCCTGCACCTGTACAACATCGGCGAAGGAACCCCACCTGTTGTCTTCGAGGCCGGCATAGCAGCCACGTCGCTGAGCTGGCAACTAGTGCAGCCGGAGATCGCCAAAATCACGCAGACCGCAAGTTATGATCGTGCTGGTCTGGGCTGGAGCGGAGCCAGCCTTCCGCGGGGAAGCATCTGGGAATTGGCCGACGAGTTGCGTAGCGTGATGGATCACGCCGATATACCGAAACCTCGTATTTTGGTCGCGCATTCCTACGGCGCCCTGATTGCGATCGCCTACGCAGTGCGCCACCCTTCCGAAATCGCAGGCATGGTTCTGGTGGACCCCGTGGCAACTTGCGAATGGAGCGAACCGTCGGAGTCTCATCTGAAGACCTTGCGGCGTGGCATTCTGCTCTCGAGGCGGGGTGCTTTCCTGGCCCGGCTTGGCGTGGTGCGGCTCGCGCTCAGTCTGTTGGCCGCCGGGTCGCAGCGGCTGCCTAAAATGATCGCCCGCGCCAGCAGCGGCCGTAGCGCAGCCATCACAGATCAGTTTGTGGGACAGGTCCGTAAGCTGCCGAGCGAGTTGTGGCCCATTATTCAATCGCACTGGTGCGATCCGAAGTGCTTTGAAGGAATGGCCCGCTACTTGGAGACTCTGCCCCAAAGCGCGGCCGCAGTCGCTCGGGAACTGGCACTGACGGAGGTGCTCCGCGATGTGCCATTGATCGTTCTTTCGGCCGGCAATGCGAGTCCCGTCCAGCGCGCTGAGCACGAGACTCTGGCACGGCGTTCTTCACAGGGCCGGATTGAGGTTGTAACCGGCAGCGGCCATTGGATCCAAGTAGACCGCCCGGACGCGGTCATTCAAGCCATTTGTGAGATGATCACCGCGACGGCGTAGCGTGAGAACTCTAACAGCGAGATTAGCATTTGCCTCTCAGAGTTTCGCAAGGCCTTGCTTCGGCGGGTCCAGCGGCTTATTGAGGAGCTTCTGATAGGAACAGTCAAACGAGTGCTTCTTTGTATCGAGATGAATCGCTAGCGGCTTGACCCATGGGTCCAACTTGGGTGGACGTCGTCCCCGTCGAATAGCTCCACGCAGGCTCACGTACGATAGTTCCTCACCGCTGCTGGCGCGGCGCAGCATCAATCCGCCACGGCTCATATCGCCGCGGCCGACGAACTCAGCAGGGAATAGAAGACGATCTCCGAATACATTCAAAAGAGGTTCAGTGTACTTTTCCGTGGCGATGCTTCCCAGCAGCAGGAACTGACAGGCCGCACCGGCGTCCTGATCAAGCTGCCTGGCATCGCGCAGCAGCGGATCTCGGTACGCCTGGTTCGTTTCGCGTATCGATACGTCCCCCATACGACGTAGTTGTTCCGCGTCGACCATTGTGTCTGGAGGAATCAAGCCAAGGCCAGGCACAATGACGAAAGCAGGTTGCAGGCCTTCCGGCGGAGCAGCGAAAGCTTTCGCGTACGCTAGCTTGCCACGGAAGTAGAGACCGCTGATGAATGCATAGGCTTCACCAAGAGTAGCCTTTCGACAGCGCAGCCGTTCTGCGAGAGCGAAATCGGCCTCCGGACGCAGCAGCACACTCGACCTTCGGCCGCCGATACGGGCCGGCGACATCAAGACTACCAGCTGGGCGTGGCGGGGCATAAAGACTGACTTATGCGGACTCGCGCAGTAGCCTGAGCGGCGAATCGGTTTCGCGCTCCACCTGTTCGATTAGGCACTGACGCGGGGCTTTGTCAGGGCGCCAGCGCATGAATTTGGTTCCATGCCGGAAACGGTGGCCCGTAAAGTGATCGTATCGGACTTCAACCACCAGCTCCGGACGCAGCGGCTGCCAAGCCGTGGATTTCTCGGAATTCCACCGGCTGGGTCCGCCGGGTGCGCGGCCGGTGAAGCCTGGAGGCTCAATCAGAGCTTCCAATTTGCTCGTGAGCGCGGCACGGCTCGCCGCCTCGATCGATGAAGTAAAACCCACGTGCTGCAAGAGCCCGTCGCTGTCATATAAGCCGAGTAACAAGGAACCGACCACTTTCTGGCCTGCCAAGTATCGAAATCCGCCCACCACACAATCGGCAGTGCGCAATGTTTTGATCTTCTGCATGGCACGCTCGCCCGACAGATAAGTCAAGTCGAGCCGTTTGGCGACAACGCCATCCAGTTGTCCTCGCATAGTCTTCAGCCACCCTCGCGCAATCGGGATCTCGCTCGTGGCTGGCGACAGGACAAACGTGGCGCTAGCCTTCGCATATCTAGTCGTGAAGGATTCGAGCGCGGCCCTGCGTTTTGCGAATGGCCGTTCGACCAGCGAACGGCCGCGGTCATCCACCAGGAGATCAAACAATACGAACTGCGCTGGATGTTGCTGGGAAAGCTTGGCGACTCTGCTGGCAGCCGGGTGTATCCGCTGCAGCAAATCGTCAAAGGAAAGCTTGCCCTCTATCAGTACGATGATTTCGCCATCCAGTACGAATTTGTGAGCCTTCAGTTGAAGTAGAGCCGCCACCAGCTCTGGAAAATATCTGGTGAGCGTTTGACCGGCCTTCGATTGTAGCTCTACGGCTTGGCCTTCGCGAAAAGCAAGGCATCGGAAGCCATCCCACTTGGGTTCATATTGCCACTCGGGCCCGGTGGGTATTGTTCTGACGCTCTTGGCTTCCATCGGCAAGAAAGGTGGCTTGATCGGCAGTTTCATACCAAAGCCGTAAGCTTAAAGCGTCTCTTTTGTAACAGCAGAGGCCCGTAAAGGTCGCCCACCGCCGCGAGCCGCTTCACCATATTATCCATACGAAAATTTGCGATCTCGATGCCGCGCTCGACTTCTTCCCAGGTGACTGGAGCTGACACCGGTGCATGAGGCTTGGGTCGGACTGAGTAGACCGATGCCAAGGTCCTCCCCCATGCGTTCTGGTTGTAATCCACTAGAATCCGATTCGGCGAGCGCTTCGCAACGCGGTATTCCGACGTCAGAATCTTGGGATACTTTTGGGCGGCGCTGACGGAGAACGCCTTTGCGAAGGTCCACACCTCCTTCTGCAGCGGACCGCGCGCGATCGGTATATAGATATGGATACCGCGCGAACCAGTAGTCTTGGGATAGCTTTTGATCTTCAGCGCATCCAGCTCGTCGCGCAGCATCAAGGCCGCTTCCCTCACCATAGCGAAGGTTCCTCCCGGTGTCGGATCGAGATCAAAGTGCAGGTAATCCGGCCGGTCGACATCATCGCAGCGAGCATACCAGGGATTGAGATCGATGCATCCCAGGTTCACTGCCCACAGTAGCCCGGCAAGATCATTGATCACTGGAAAATCAACCAGGTTTGCGGAAGGGTGCTGAATTTCACAAGTCGGAATCCAGTCAGGCCGCGAGGCGGGCGCATGTTTCTGGAAAAAGAACTTACCGGACGCTCCGTCTGGATAACGCTTTAAGACCATCGCCCGGGATTCAAGATGTGGCAGTAAGTAGGAAGAGACATCGGCGTAGTATTGCAGGAGATCGGCCTTTGTGATGCCATCGTCGGCCCAAAAAACCTTCGAGAGATTAGTCAGAGTAAGCTCTTTACCGCCCACCTGCAGGGTTACCTCTTTGACATCGTTCGGAATGGTTAGGCGGAAGCTCCCGGTCTTCGGAATTGCTTTCTTTGCACCGGCACGGAATGTACTGAAATGCGAGCCCTTCTTCGGCAATTGTACGGGCATGAGGCTGATCATTAGATGGGCCGGCCGCGGAGTATGTTTCCGGCGGAAGGAAGAGTGGCGTCGAAATTGCATGACTTAGATGGATGCCGTTGGCAAAATACCGCACCAAGCGCGACTTTAAGATCACTTCTGAACCCGAAGGGCTGGCCCCGAAGGATGCTCCGAAGGAGTCGCTCATTTTCGTGGTTCAGAAGCATCAAGCGAGCCACCTGCATTATGACTTCAGGCTAGAATGGCGTGGCGTGCTTCTTTCGTGGGCGGTGCCGAAAGGGCCTTCACTGGATCCGTCGATCAAGCGGCTCGCCATGGCTGTTGAAGACCACCCGGTCGAGTATGCCAAGTTCGAAGGCATCATCCCGGAAGACCAATACGGAGGCGGCACCGTAATGGTATGGGACCAGGGGACCTGGGAACCAGAGACCGACATTGAATCCGGCCTGCGGAATGGTGAGTTGAAATTTTCACTGCACGGGAAGAAATTGCGCGGTTCCTGGGTGCTGGTCCGAACAAGGCGGGGGCCCGGCAAGATGGAACGCGCTTCCTGGCTCCTGATCAAGCACCGCGACCGTTATGCCAGCACGTCCGATGTGGTGACGGACAAACCTCGTTCCGTGGTGTCCAGGCGACTTATGGCCGGAATCGCCGCGGCTGCGGGAGGGAACATAAAGAAAGCAGCGGAAAGCGATCCCCAAAGGTAAGTTGCCGACCATGCACCTTGCGCCTCGCCGATCTTCAGCCTCGGCAGTTCGTCTCCCATCGGCGCCGGCCCTTTCGCGCGAAGCGGCGCGTAGCATTGGTCTTCGCTATGTTTCCGACCGTGAGCCCGGTATCGTCCGCAAGGCAATCGGGCGGGGTTTCCAGTACTTCGATCCAACGGGCGCAAGAGTCACCGACGCGGCCACGCTTGAACGAATCCGCAACCTGGTGATTCCGCCGGCATGGACAGACGTCTGGATTTGCCCCGGAAATGACGGCCATCTCCAGGCAGTCGGGCGTGACGCGAAGCGGCGCAAGCAATATCGCTATCACGACTCGTATCGTCAGATCCGGGACGAGACTAAGTTCACAAGGATGGCGGCCTTCGGAGCAGCCCTTCCGGGCATTCGGACGCAAATTCAAAGGGATCTGAGCAAGCGCGGATTGTGCAAGCAGAAAGTCCTTGCTGCTATCGTGCACCTTCTCGATTCGGTGGCGATACGAATCGGCAACGAAGATTACGCGCGGCAAAATGACTCCTTCGGACTGACCACGCTGCGTAACGATCATGTCGATATAACCGGCCAGACCATCCATTTTCATTTCCGCGGGAAGAGCGGCCAGTTTCACAAGGTGAAGCTCACGGACCGGCGTTTGGCGGCCGTGGTCCGCAAATGCCAATGCTTACCTGGCCAAGAACTTTTTCTTTATGAAGATGAAGACGGAGCAACCATCAAAGTCCATTCGGATGACGTGAACGAATACCTCGATAGCTTAACTAAAGAGAAGTTCACTGCCAAGGATTTCCGCACCTGGAAAGGCACTACGGAAATGATCCTGGCGCTTCTCGAGCTAGGCCCAGCCGCCAATCAAATCGAGGCCAAAAAGAAACTTACGGAAGCCGTGAAGATGACTTCACAGAAGCTCGGGAATCGTCCCGCAGCCTGCCGCGCCTATTATATTCATCCGGCGATTCCCGAAGCATTCGCGGACGGAAGATTATTTGAGACGTACGATCACGCCCTGGAAGCGGTCCACAGCGGCATCGATTTGCGTCCGGAGGAGAAAACAGCCTTGGAACTGGTCAGTCACTACACGGCCGCGCCGGTCCCCGCTAAAAAAGCAGCCCGGATGCAGCCTCATCGCGTTCGGCTTTGTCGTTAGCGGACTTGCCGCTTATACACCAGATTTACGCTTACGATGCCATTCTGATCGCGCATCGCCGTCGCAGCCCATTGCGGATTAAAGGTCCATTCTACACGGATGGTTTGGGCGTTCGCGTTACTGACTCCGGTCACATAGGTAAACATGATGTTGCTGGCCACCCTTTGTTGCAGTGTGAGGGTTGCGTTCGGCGTATCCGTACCGCTGGTGAAGGAGGGATCTATTTTCAGTTGACTCACACCAAACACTCTTTGCAGCCGGCCAGCCACGGGGTCCGCCACTGCTCTTCCAAGCAAAGCGGACTCTCCCATTTGCTGAAAGGTCTGTGGCGGTTGCGCGGGTTGTTTTGCGAGTAGTGTGGGATCCGAAGTCGGAGTCGCGCCAGTCGCCAGCAAGCTAACAATCTCCTGAAATTGGAGGGGCGGGTCGGACGTGTAGCTTAACTGCAAATTATCCAGCGGTCCCGTAACCCGAAGTGAAACGGTCACGCCTTTGGCCTGAGTCTCCAGGTTCAAATCCAATCGTGGTTCGATCCGTGCAGGGTTAAAAAAGCCAATAGTGCCGGAGTCTACTGTGTACGTCGAACCAAATAAAACCAGATGACCTTCGTTGCACGTGATCCGCCCTAGCATTCCCGGATGACTTGCCGTCCCGCGTAACTGCAAATCCGCATCGAAGTTCAGATTCTCGGCGAGTGAGGATTGAATCGTTGTCGAAGCCAGTGACTTGATCCGAACGTCGAGCTTCATGTTGTCGAGAAAAGAGGGCGCGCCGGTCTCCACCACGGTGGGCGCTTGACCCAGGATCGAGGCGAGATCGGTCTGCGGAGCATAGCTTACGCTATCCAGATTGACGGTTCCCGACAGCAGATTGTTTTCCAAGGCGCCAGTCAAATTAATATTGCCGTTCGCCACCGCGCTAACGCCCTGCTGGAGGCGCACACGCACTTTCGAGGCAGTCGCGCGGAGCCCTAATCGCACTCCGTCTCGAAGGGCAAGGAACCCGCTGAGAGTAAGCTTGCCGCCGCCCGACTCAGCGGTCAGATTGCGAACCGACGCAGCGTTGCCGTTAAATTGAATCGTTCCGTTTGCGTTCGCCAGCCCGTTCCCAAAATCCGCATAGGTCAGCGCTCCGTTGTGCAATTCGATCCGTCCCGCGATTCGCGGATTAGCGATCGCTCCGTTCACAGTGGCCGCCAGCGTGATGCTTCCAGAGGAATCGATATCGGGACTAAAAGTCCGCAGCAAAGCCAGATTTGCATTGCCATGCGCATTTATATTCATGCCATCGCCGTGCAATGGCGCGGTTCCAGTGACCTGCAAGTCGGTCTGTGGGCCCACCATATGAGCGTTTTGAATGTGAATCACTCCGCGATCCAGAGTAGCGACAATGGGACCCTGGTTTTGCACTGAGACTCCAGCGCTGGTTCGAGAACCGCCACTTACGGTCTTTAGCTGCAATCGCGAAATCTGCACGGATCCGGCCATCAGAGCATTCTTCAGTGCGGGCCCATGAGCGCTGATTTGTCCGTCTGCCACGGCTTCAAAACCAGACGGCCCAGCGCCGAGCAGATCGCGAACCCGCGTCCAACTCGCGTTAGCGAAAGATACTTGTGCGTCTATGGGATAGTCGCCCGATAACGTGGCACTGCCCTGTCCGTGAACCGACGCGTTCGCCAAGTTGGAGTCCAGTACAAAGTTGAGTCTACCGGCGGAAGTATGGGCCGCCAGGCGTGCGTCACCGAACTTGATGCCCCTGGCCGTGATGGAGCTGGCTTTGATGTCGGCATTTAAATCCCGAATCAAAAGACGCGGCTTCGCCACTTGTATCCGCCCGCGCCCATTTCCAGACATCTGTAGCTCTCCCCCTAATGCGGGCCATTTACTCTGCAGGTATTTAACTCGCGCGACGTCGACGCGCCCGTCATTTACCTGGATTTCGAAGTTGCCGGATTCCCAAACGCCTTGAGGGTGCGCGTAGTGCGCCGTCAAATCTAGATGCGAAGGACCCGCGGCAATTTGTAATTGCTGTATATCGACGTCTTGCGGCCTATAAACGGCGCGGGCGCGCAGGTGGTCGAAGGATTCATCGTAGAGTACGGCGTTCGCGAGATCCATATTCATCTCGCCTTGAGGGTTATCGACTGTGCCCATAAAATGTGCAGTTCCGGAAAGATTCCCCTTGACTCGAATGTCCGTCCGTCGGACGAGGGCGAGCACGCGTTCGACTGGCAGCCGGCTGAGTTGTGCCTCGATGCTGGATGAATAACCTGGAGCGAGTTGTGTGCTCCCGGCCACTTTAACGTTCGATCCTGCGAAATCCGAGGTGACGTCATAATTGACGGTGTTTCCAGAGGTTCGGGCGTTCGCGGTCAAATCGCCATAATTCTGACCATCTGCGTACAGTCCCCGCACCGAAGTGTCGGCGGTGATCTTTGTGAGCACAAATCGCGGAGTGTTTGATGTCCCATTTCGCTTGTCTGTAAGCGTGCCCGTCACATCGCCATTAAACTGGACGATGCCTGCGATGTTAGGTCGCGCCCGTTGAAGGGGTGTGAGGGTCGCTAGATCGATGCGGTTGCTTTGCAGATGGGCGTGGAGTTGGCCTGCGGTGACGTTATCCCGGGGATGGTGGAATTCAGCCGCCAAATCAGCACGGCCCGCTATCGTTTCGAGCGACGCATTGGTGATCGCAATGTTTTGGTCAGAGAGATCGAACTGAGCTTGTACCTTATCGAAAGGCTGGCCTTGCAGCGTACCGTTTGTGGCTTGAATGCTTCCCGTCCCGCGAGGGTTGCCGACAGTGCCGGTAATATGTGCTGTTGCGTTGAACATTCCCGAGTATTGATCGCTTTGCTGGCCGGCGAGGGCGATGGCATCGGCGAGGTCGGCGTTCTGAGTTGAGACCTCCGCGGCCACGGGTCGATCCGGCAGCGCCTTCCAGTCGCGGAGTCCTAGCGCAGCCGAAAAATGCGCCTGCATGCTGTCCCGCGCGACGCTCCCGTTTCGAACCGCCGCTTGATTCCTCGAGAGCAGTGTATCGGCATCCAGATTGTCGAATCGGCGGCCCAGAATTTGAAACTTGACGGCCGCCAGGTGTCCGGCTATCTCCGGGGAGCTGAGTCCGCCCCTGACAGTCGCCGTAAAGGTGACGCGGCCGCCGTTGAAGGTGACAGGAGAAGCCGTGCCCCTTGTGGCTGTGACTACATCATTCAAATCCGTGCTGGAAAGCGCAATCTGCAATTGATTTTTGACGGTGCCACGAAGGCTCAAGCGGGTGTGCGGCAGCGCTAGGTATGAATTGTCTAGCCTAAGATCGTCGTCGGCTTGCCGATATGCGACGTTAAGCTTCCCCGACACCGGAACACCTTTGGAACCGCCCGGCGTAATGGACAGTCGCGTGTCCACTTCCAAATTGTGATCCGCGCGTGCACTCAAATCCCCGCGAGCGTCGATCGGACCGCTCATGATGCCGTCGTAACCGAGTTGTTGGTAACCACCAGCCTGTGCGATCGCCCGTAATGCTAGGTTATGTACGGTCCCGCGCATTTGATACCGCGCAAAGTCATGCAGGGACGCATTACCACGTATCTCGGCACCGTAGGCCGTCATCCGAAAATCGTTCAGAGAGATGACATGTCGATCCAGAGCCGCGGCCCCAACCATATTCACCCCGCTAATCCGCCGGCCGTCCTGCTCAAAAGACACGTGCTCAGCCTGAATTGTGCTTACGACGCTATAGTCATTGTTGGCATTGAGACGAGCGGCCCCTTTCACAGTGATCTTGCCATCGGTGCGCGCGGCGATATTCGCAAGTCGGCCAAGTTCGTCGAGAGCCAGATTGCTTTCAAAGTTCAAATCTGAGCGTCCAATCGTATCTTTCAAAGCACCTGAGGCGAAGATGCTTGACTTTCCCAGAGCTACCTGGAGCGTGTTTACCCGAATTCTCTGCTTCGAGACAACTGCATTCGCATTGATATCAAGCGCGGAAAGCGCGCCGGAAGGATCTGCTTGCAAGGGGAGATTCGCGGCGTCTTTCAAATCGGCCATGGCAACGCGACCGGTTACTTGAGCCGCAATCGTAGGATCTCTGAGATTTTCCAGGGAGCCAGTGATGGTTAGTGCAGACCGCGGCGTTGCAATTGTGGCGTTTCGAAAGGCGATCCTATCTTTCTGCAAATTCAGGGGTATCGTGACCGCGAATTTGACGGGTGTTTTGCGGCCGGAAACGACGTATATGGGCTCAAACACCAGCCTGCCTTCATATCCCTGAGTCAGTATGTTAAACGCCAAGTTCATGCGCAAATTGCTGCCTTGAATATTCAGATCATGTTGCTGGGACGCAAAGACAATTCGGCCGTCGTTCAACGCGAAGTGGCCGACTGCCAGGTCGACCACCGTTTCGAGAGGGGTCTGTTTCGATACCGTTTTTGTTTTGGGAGTAGGGATGTTAGTGTGGCCGTCGGGAAAGACCATAATATTTGCCTGGGGCCTGTCGATAATCAGCGATGTCACGTCGAGCAAGTGATGAATGCTAGTGAATAGACGAATGTCCACCTGGGCACGTTCGGCCCGCAGATAGGGGGCTGCTCCGGCAGGTTCGTTTCCATGCACCACGAAATTGGTGAAGGTGGAACGCAGGTGCCTCCAGTCGAACGCGTAGGATCCGATCTCAACCCTCCCGCCCGTCCCGTTTTCGGTAGCGGTTATGATTTTGTTTATTACGTATTGACGAAACCATTCCGTCTGCGCGACAAGCACCACGGAAATGACCAAGGCAACCACAGTGGCGGCCGCAGCCACAGCGATCTTGATCAGGAGCTTTTTAGGCCGGCTCATTTCAGTGCCTCCTGTTTGTACTCGATCCGGTAGCGAGTGCGGGCCTGGCTGAGCCATTGGTTGAAACTCTGATTCGCGCGCTCGCCTTCTAGGAGTTTTTGGATCTGCGGCTGCAAGGCCTCGTAGGTGCTGGCTTGTGGATATTGGCGCCGGAGGTCCGCGACATGCTGATTGTAGTAAGAGCGTACATCCTCGTCCGTAACCACCGCGCCAGCCTGAAAACGTTGATCGATGAAGGAGAGAACGGTAAGTTGCCACAGCAACTGTTCGCGGAGATCGTTTTCGTTCAGCCCGTAGCGCGCCAGTTCCGCCCGCAACCGGGCTTCCGAACCACCAAAGCGATCGCGCGTGAGCTGGCCTTGGAGTCCCGCGGCTCGGTCCTCGGCGGGACGGCGGAACCCTCCACTGATAATCTCCTGTCGAATGATTTCCTGATCGATCAAGCGTTCCGCCGAACGGCGCCTGTTTTCGGAGTCGGGCCGGACGGGTTCCTGATTGAGGAATGCAGTCAGACGCTGGTCTAAATCGATATCACTGGTCTTGATGACGCGCTTACCCACAATGACCGCGATCCGATCCAGGACCACCCCAGCACGGCCCGCCGCTAACGCTATCGCGGAGCAAAATAAAAGGCGTGACGTTATGCTAACCAGGATCAAAAGGTCTGTCCAATCGAGAAGAAGAATTGAAAATGACTAATGCCTTGGGGAACCCCTTGGCAGAAACTGGGTGACGACGCCGGCGGTAGATTAGGGTTACATTGCAGAAGCTGAGTCGGCGTTCCTTTAAAGCCCACGAAGGAGGGCGGATTGATGCTGTATGCCAGATCCCCGCGAACCGGCCCGATGGGAGTCTGGTAACGGATTCCGAAGCCCACGGCATGCACGCCGTAGTCGAAATCCTTTAAATCGTTTTGATGGAAGCGTAGCGAAAAATGGCCGATGCTGCTGTAAACATTTCCCATGTCGTGGAAGAACACGCCCCTGATGTTGTTTCCGATCAAGGGAAAACGCAGTTCTATATTGTTGAAGAACAGAGCATCGCCGCCCAAAGGGAATCCAGTAGGCTGGTACGACGGTCCCCCGGCATTCGTGGGTGCACCGATATCGCGCGGACCCGCCTGATTGTACGGAAACGCGCGGAGGGAATCCGAACCTCCGCCGAAGAACCGCTCCGGCAGAGGCACTGATTCTTGATCGGTGAGTCCAGCCGGCGGAGAGAAAGGCGCGATTACTCCGAATTGAGTCTGGCGCGCCAGCACAATGTTTTTCGTGAGGGAGTAGTAAGTCGCGTTTCGGACCAGCACCCGGCCAAAGCCCCGTTGTGAACCAAAAACTTTGTCCGCCGCACCAAAATTCACGGTTGTGTAGGTGCCGCGATGCGAATCCGCCGGATTGTCCCGGCGGTCATGGATGAAGGTCGCTGACAGCATTCCAATACGCGCCGGTTGCACCAGCTGTGGAATCAGCAGTTCGGGTATCACCACCTGACTGACGCTCACGCGGCGATACGAAAATTGGAACAGGCCGTTCAGACTCTTGCTAAATCGCTGGGAGAGCTGAATTGAGCCCTCTTCGCGGCGCGACGCAAACGTGCGCACGTCCAAAGAGCTGTCATACAAAAGCGTATAGGTAATGTTCCGGCCGTCGACGTTCCGGAAGCGGGGCTGGAGGTAACTCAGGGAACCCAGTTTTTCAATGGACGAATAAACGCCACGCAGGCTAACGGTGTGGCCCAAGCCCAGGAAATTGAGGCGGGTAGCCGTGAAGGAAACCGACGGGCTGAAGCCCGTTGTTCCGGCGGGCGATGCCAAGCTGGTCGTGCTGGGCGTGCCGAAACGGGCCAACTGGGCCCCGAATCCCAGGGAAAACGTATACCGGTTAGCTTCATCGAAGCTGTAAAGCACATTCTTGTAGCGGGTGTCGCCGTCCGGGTTCTCGGTTGCAGCATCGACGCGGGCAAAGATACCCAAATCGTAGAAGCGCCGTTGTATGTCCGCTTCTTTATTTGGGGAGAGCGGATCGCCGCTTTTCAGAGTTATGTATTTGTCAATAAGGCTGGAACGTGTGGTCTTGAGACCGGAGAGAAGTACCTGGCGAACATATTGCGAGTCGCCTTCGGATATGACGTAAACCACGTCCACATGATGCGGAGTTTGGGTAAGTTGCCAGGAAGCAGTGAAGGTAGCAGCGGGAAAGCCCCGGTCGTAGTAATAATTCAGCGCAGTCGTACGATCGAGGCCCAGGGTCGCGTCGGAGAAGGGTTGGCCGGCACTGGACGCCAGTTGTGAGGTGAGCTCGGCGAGATTTTCTTGGGATACTCCGCGGATCTCCAAATGGTCGACGATCCACTGTGGACCCTCCTCGATCTGAAATGTTACGGCGATTCGCCCAGGCTTGCCCTGATATTGGCGGTCAATCACCGGATTCACTTTGACGTCGCGAAAACCGTTCTCGCGATACAAAGCGCTGATGGTCTCCTGATCCTTGCGCAAGAATGCTTCACTATAGCGGCCATGCCTGACATTGAAGGACGCAGGCGCGGTAAACATACGCTCCCGAATCGAATCGGTATCGAAATATTTGTTTCCGGCCACCGACACGTGCGCAAGCTTAAAACGTTGTCCGCGGGAGATCACGTATTCGATGATCTGGATGCCGTCCGTTGCCGGCTGGAACCGGAAGTCGACGTCGGCGTCGTAATAGCCCTGGCTCTGAAAATAATCACGTAAATTTCGCCGCCCCTCGACCAGCAAGTCGTTGTCGATCGAGCGTTCCTGGAAGACCGGAACGTAGCGTTTCAAGACCCGTTTAGATACCTTGGTTTCGACCGCCTTAATTTTGACTTCGGGTCCTGCCGTGACGGTAAGGTTAGGACGAACACGCCGATGTTCGGAATCGTAATCCAGTTTGTCGAGCTCAACACGTGCCGTGAGGTGATCCTGCCCTTGGTATTTCGCGAGCAGCGATTGAAGGCCCTTCCGCGTGCGCCCGGCAGTTACCTTCCGCCACCAATGGATAATGGGAATTCGCCATCCCGTTACGCGCGCCACTACGTCGTCGGACAAATCATTTTCGCCGGCGACGATCGGCATCTCATATTTGGCGCGTTTACCCTGGTTGATCCGGAAGATAATCGAAATCAATTGGTTCACATCGTCGGGAGTAACGGTAGGGGTCACTTGCGCCTCGTAGAGCCCGTTACTCTCAAGCAGCCGCTGCAGGTTTTCCAGTGCGTGAGTGACATCTTCTTCGTGAAATACGGCTCCCAACGAAAGGTTCAGGGCTTGAAACGCTTGTCCACGGTTAGGCGAATCCATCAACTTGCCGGTAACTGACACATTCCCAACGAATTTGACATTCTCGGTGATGAAACGGATCACAACGCCGCTCCCCGAAGCCTCGGCCTCGACGACGATGTCGGCGAACCGGCCCGTGGCGAACAGGCCGTCAATGGCGTTGGATACGTCCTCTGCACGGAGCGGCTGGCCCTTCTTCAAAGGTTGTACCCGCGCCAAGTCCTTCGAGTCCAAAGGCTGGGGCGCCGAAAACTGGATATCTACAATAGGTTTACCTTCGAATGCGGAGGTTGCCGCAGGCGCCCCCAAGCCGGCTGACGCCACGACCCACAGTCCCAGCCAGACTTTCAGGGGCTCCCCCACAAACGTTAGATCAAGTACGCTCGACTCAGTTTCACAACTGAAGACTGGTTCCTTCGTTGACCCGTCGCTGCTTGAGCGAGCCGAGTCTGTGGGTGTAAACCTTGTTGAACTCCGCTCCTAGAAAGAACAGTTGAGCCGAGTAATAAACCCAGACCAGAATCACCACTAAAGATCCTGCCGCTCCGTAAGTCGAACCAATGCTTACTTTTCCCAGATAGAACGCAAGTGGTTGCTTCCCTAACGTTAAGAGCAGCGAGGTTAGACAGGCTCCAAGGATCACGTCAGTCCAGGCGAGGGGTACTTCAGGGAGGACTTTGTAGATAGCGGCAAGAAGTACTGTCATGATTATGAACGACACCAGAATCTCGCCAAAACGCAGCACGCCTTCCGGGTAAGGCAGTAAATAGCCGAAGAACTTGCCGACTGCGGCGATCCAGGTACTCAAGCTGACCGAAAGCAGCAGCAGGATGCCGGCCGCCACGACAATCGCCAGAGCGTACAATCGATCGCGGACCGTATACGCGATAAATCCGAGGAACGTCCGACTAGGCCCAGGTACCCGCCAAATCGTATTCAGCGTGTCCTGAAGCTCCACGGCGACGGAAGAGGCTCCGAGGATTAAAGTTATCGCACTGAGTAACGTCGCGGCAAATCCAACTCCTGGTCTAACTGCGTCCGCGACCACCGACTGCAATGTCTTCGCTGCTTCGAAACCGATTAGGTGCTCCGCTTCGTAGGCTAACTGGCCCTCAGCGGCCTCTGGCCCTATAATTACGGCAGCCAAGGTTACCAGAATGATCAGAAGGGGCGCCAAAGATAGCAAAGTGTAAAACGCGATTGACGCTCCCATCCGCTGCGCTCGGTCTCGATTCCATTCAAGAAAGGTCTCCCGGAGCATCCCGCCGAGATTCTCTAGCGAAACGCCAAGTTTGAACTCGCGCCCGGGCGCATGATCGATCGTACTGCCGTTTCCGCTGAACATACCCGCCTATTGGTAGATTCAGGCCCGGTTGACTTTGTGTCTGAATAGCCGAACGAAATCGGGTCGCGTGACCTGCCCAAGATTGTTCGGAATCTAAGTGAGGCTGTTGAGGGAGTAGATGCGGCGAGTGATGTCATCGTCGCCTGTGATTGTCGGCGTCGCTAGCCGGTCACATATTTTACGTTTAGGAGCGATCGCCAGTAGGCGAGCGCGACTGGATGCTTTGTGATTGATAGTTCAGGCTGAGGTAGATGCGAAAAGTCTCTGTTCTAGGCGGATAGAGCTAACCTGAGATGGTGATCGGGCCCACCCGCAATACGGCGAGCATGCATGCAATCCCGCGCAGCGTATGGGCGCTGGGTTTCGTCAGCATGTTCATGGACATCTCTTCTGAGATGATCCACAGCCTGCTTCCGATCTTTCTGATGTCGGAGCTGGGCGTTGGCGCGACGGCAATCGGCACACTGGAGGGGGTAGCGGAGGCAACCGTTCTTGTGGTCAAGATGTTCTCGGGGGCGCTCAGCGATTGGCTCGGCAAGCGCAAGGCGCTGGCGCTTGTAGGATATGGCATCGCGGCACTCACCAAACCCCTATTCCCAGTGGCTGGCACCTTTAGCGTCGTGTTCGCCGCGCGCCTGATCGACCGCGTCGGCAAGGGTGTCCGGGATGCCCCTCGAGATGCTCTTATCGCCGACCTGGTCCCCGAGCCATTGCGGGGCGCAAGCTATGGACTCCGCCAGAGCCTTGACACGATCGGCGCAGTGGCTGGCCCGCTGACGGCCGCGTTTCTGATGCTAGCCAGCGGCGGCAGCTTCCGTTTCGTTTTTTGGATCGCTGTCCTGCCTGCGTTCATTTCTCTGACCGTCTTAGCCTTATTTGTACACGAGCCGCCGCCGTCCTCCAAGCCGCCGGCGTTACGCGCTTCACTAGGGTGGCCCGTGTTTGGCGCCTTCCCGCGAGCCTTTTGGTCTGTGGTCGCCATCGGGGCAATCTTGACGCTGGCTCGCTCCAGCGAGGCGTTTCTAGTCTTACGCGCAGCGGGCCTAGGTCTTCGGAATGCCTATGTACCTCTTGTCATGGTGGTGATGAACGTGGTTTACGCGGCCTCGGCCTATCCAGCGGGCCGAGTCTCGGATCGAATCGATCGCCGAATATTATTGGCGGTCAGCGCGGCGGTGCTGGTTGCGGCCGACGTGCTCCTTGCTACGGCCACTGGAATCGCATGGCTAATCGGGGGCATTGCGCTCTGGGGGCTCAGCTTGGGGCTGAGTCAGGGACTTCTCGCGGCGCTCGTCGCGAGCGCTGCACCGGCGAAGCAGCGTGGTACTGCCTTTGGTCTTTTCAATCTGGTCAGCGGCATAGCGCTCCTGTTGTCCAGCGTAGGGGCAGGCGAGCTATGGGACCGCGTCGGCGCACCGGCCCCTTTCTATCTCGGGGCGTGCTTTGCTGGAATTGCCCTCTTGGGTCTACTCCAACAGATCCGGGCACGGCCCACGAGTTCCCGCCCGCTGGCCGCTGCGTAAGAAAAAGGGCAGGTGACGGTCGCAGGTTTTAGCTAGCGCCGGGCCAGTCGCCGATATCTGGTTGGCTTCGTTTGATTTCAGCGGCAGGAAATAACTCACGCTGCAACATGCGCGCCAAAGTGCCAATGGCGCATGGATGACGGTGCATCCCTGTAAATAGTCGCATCTTGAGGGATAGCGCTCACGGCCGTAGAGGTCTGGCCCCGTCCGTTCCGGCTCGACTGTCTGGATTTGAATGGGAGGGGAAGGCTTAGGTGGGAAATAGAGGACGAAGCGGCGCTGCCGAATCACTCCGCCTAGGACCTTTCGTTGACGCCATCATTCTGTGCTTTAATAGCACGCACCCGCGAGGTGCTAATTCCGGCCGTTCGCGATCCTAACTACTGGTAGAGGGATTCAGGCCACGCCGCCCCTTTGGCAACTCCGGTGGGTTATTCAGAAATCTGCCTCCTTTCGCCCTGCCCGGCCTCGTTGGCCGGTACGTTCATTTCTCTTCCTTGCAATTGAAATATGCGCCTTAAAATTGCGCGTGTCAATAGAACTTGGCCGAATGCGCCACCGCACAATCGATGCCGCCCAAAATGCGCGACGCACTGTTTTCCGAATTCAGTTTTCTTCATCTTTTTGAAATCGGCAGGGAGGTACGGAGACGGGGCGATTCACCTCCCCGCCAGCCAATCCGATTTCGCAGGATACCATCCATCCGATTTGAGCCAGGCCGATTTGCTTGCGTGTCGGGGAACTGCGCATACAAGATGCCTGCGGGGGCGGACTCCGCGGTAGTGGGACCCACTACCGACTCCGCCGCCTGCTTGCAAATCGCCCCATAATTGATGCATGCGATCGTGTTCTCTTTTGTTGATCTGGTGTGCGGCTTTATTCGCGGAGAGCGTGGCTGGCTTGAAGTGGACGCCACCCGCCGGGTGGAAGAGCACCGGGACTACATCGATGCGGGCAGCTACCTATCCGGTCGCACCGGCGCCAGGCGACCGGGAAGGCGCGGAATGCGTCGTGTATTTCTTCGGGATCGGCCAAGGAGGCAGCATTCAGGCCAACCTTGACCGCTGGGAAGGGCAGTTCAAGGACTCAAGCGGCAAGCCCGCTCCGGCTAAGGTGAACAAGTATACCGTTCATGGATTGTCCGTGACGACTATTGACGTGTCGGGCGAGTATTCCGGCATGGCTGGACCGACAGCAACCGCCCCGGTTCGCGTGTTCGGCTACCGTCTCCTGGGCGCGATTGTCGAGAGTCGCGATGGAAACGTGTTTATTAAGTTTACCGGTCCCGCGAAGACCATGGCTGCCAACCAGCCGAAGTTTCAGCAATTACTCAACTCCTTCCAAAAGGCGGACAAGTAGCTCCAGCCGCCTTACGCAGCGCGCGTTCGGGCGAAGCGCTCTACGAAGCGGAGATCTGCCTTCGACAGTCGGCGTGCGTGCTAGCAGTAGGTGTTTGCCGGGATCGAGGGCTGTGTTTGCGGCCCAGTGCGCCTGGCGGCAAACGACCAAAAGTCACTCGATGGGATACGGAGGTTTTTTGAGATTGTTGGTAGTAATATTATTACCGGCAACGAAAAACGGAATCGCATCGGGTTTTGCCGAACGCAGAGACACCGGAAGGGATCGTGTTGCAGGTCATTGAAATCTCAAGATTGGCAGCTTTCTTACTCGCATACCTTAGGGGTGAGAAGGCTGGATGAACTTCGCGCCAATCGGTTACACTTTCTTCGGCGGGTTGCTTGCGTATGGCGTCGGCGCCCTCGCGGGATTGCTTGCATCGGGCAAGCCGCGACTGTCACGCACCCTCTGCTGTAGCTTTGCCCTGCTCGGAGGGCTGCTCGAGATTGGCGCGTGTGGCCTGAGTCTTCTCGGAGGCACCGGCGCTCATTGGGAGATCTCCGCGGGCGTTCCTTTTCTCGTCTATGGCTTCCGCCTCGACGCCTTATCGACGTATTTCAATTTGATCCTCAGCCTGCTGGCGACGGCGGTGTCGGTCTATTCGCTGGGTTATCTGCGTTCCCTCGGAGAGACGAAAACCGTTGGCGTCCTGGGATTCTTCTATAACCTTTTGCTGCTGAGTCTGACCGCGGTGTTCACGGCATCGAACGCCTTCTTTTTCCTGATTGCCTGGGAAGTGATGGCGCTCGCGTCTTATTGCTTGATCAGCTATGAGCACCGGCACGAGGCCACGCGCAGCGCCGGAATCCTGTACTTCGTGATGTCACACGCCGGCACGTGCTGCCTGTGGGTTGGATTCCTGCTGTTGACCTCGCGTGCGGGAGGAATGGGCTTTGCCAGCTTCGCGACTGTGGCTGCCGGTTTGACCGGACCCTGGCAGATCGCGATTTTTCTGTTGTTCTTCGCAGGCTTTGGTGTCAAGTCGGGTATCATCCCGCTGCACATCTGGCTCCCGGAAGCGCATCCGGTCGCGCCCAGCAACATCTCCGCGCTGATGTCGGGCATCGTCATCAAGACCGGCATCTATGGAATGGCCCGGGTGTTCTTTGAATTCCTGGGTGTTCCTCCATTGTGGGCGGGAATGCTGGTTCTGATCGTGGGCGTGGTGTCCGCCCTGTTGGGCGTGCTCTACGCATTAATGGAGCACGACCTCAAACGCCTGCTGGCTTATCACAGCATCGAGAATATCGGAATCATCCTCATCGGTTTTGGCGCGTCATTGATGTTCCTGTCTTTAAACCAGCCCCGGCTTGCCGCGATCGCCCTCATCGCAGGTCTCTATCACACCATGAACCACGCGATCTTCAAATGTCTGCTGTTTCTCGGCGCCGGATCTGTGGTGAACGCCGCGAAAACACGCAATATGGAGGAGATGGGCGGCTTGATTCGCCGCATGCCCCAGACCGCCCTCGGCTTTCTGATCGGAGCCATCGCTATTTCCGGATTGCCTCCGCTGAATGGTTTCGTGAGTGAGTGGCTCACCTATCAAGCGCTTCTGGCAGGGTTCGGCACGACGGAGCCTCTTACGCGCATTCTCTTCCCGCTTGCCGGCGCGCTGCTGGCTTTGACCGCGGCGCTGGCGGCGACTTGCTTTGTTAAGGCTTTCGGCATCACTTTCCTGGCCCTTCCCCGCAGTGAGAGCGCGGAACACGCTCAGGAAAGCGGCTTTTCCATGCTGAGCGGAATGGCGGTCCTCGCTCTGGCTTGCGTAGCGTTGGGTCTTGGCGCCGCCTTGTTCTTGCCGGTTTTCGATGGCATCACGGGCAGCCTTCTTGGTACTCGCATCAGCAGTGACTTGATCGCTGCGGGTGGGCTGGCCCTGACCTCGGGTTCCATCCACGGCGGAACGGTTTCGCCCGCCGGTATCGCTGCGCTCTTCGTGATCCTGTCCGTGTTTCCAGCTCTCTTGTGGCTGATTTGGGCGCGCAAAGGAAAGCGCAGGGTGGGACCCACATGGGACTGCGGCTTGCCAGGGTTGACCGCCGAGAATGAATACACCGCATTCGCCTTCTCCAAGCCTTTGCGGATGATCTTCGCCGCGCTGTATCAGCCGCAACGTGAAATCGAGGCCGAGTACGAGATCTCGCCATACTATCCCAAAGCGATCCGGTTCGAGAGCGAGATCGAACCCACATTCGAGAAGCGTCTCTATGAGCCGGTCAAGGAATTCATCCTCGCCATTGCGACTCGGATGCGCACGATCCAAGCCGGGAGCATCCACGCCTACCTGGCCTATATCTTTGTCACTCTGATCGTACTGCTGTTGTGGGGGGTGCGTTCATGAGCGACTTGGTCGTCCCAGCGCTAATCCAGTTTTTGTTGTTCGTGCTCATCGCACCCCTGATCACGGGAGTTGTGAGAACCATGAAGGCACGATTGCAAATCCGGCGGGGCCCAGCCGTTTGGCAGCCCTATCGCGATCTCCTCAAGCTACTGCGCAAGGGAATGGTCATACCGGACACGGCGTCCTGGTTGTTCTCAGCCACGCCCTATGTGGTGTTTCTGACGGCGGCAATGGTGGCTCTCATGATTCCCATGGTGGTAACCGTGGCTCCCCTGAGTCTGTTTGGCGGGGTGCTCGCCGTCGTGTATTTGCTCGCGCTGGGGCGTTTCTTCATGGCGTTGGGAGGACTGGATGCGGGGACTCCGTTTGGCGGTCTTGGCAGCAGCCGTGAGATGACCATTTCCGCGATCGCCGAACCGGCCATGATGTTGGCCATCTTTACCGTCGCCGTCTCCGCCAACTCCACCAACTTGACCGAGATGGCGCAGTTCGCCGTGAGCCAGAACTGGCGCTTCCTGGCGCCCTCCCAGATCCTGGCATTCGGAGCCTTGTTTATCGTTCTCATCGCCGAAACCGGCCGAATCCCGGTGGACAATCCAGCTACGCATCTTGAGCTGACGATGATCCATGAGGCGATGATCCTCGAATACTCGGGGCCCTACTTGGCGTTGATCGAGTGGGGCGCGTCCCTGAAGCAGCTGGTGCTGATGACTTTGCTGGTCAATACGTTTTTTCCGTTTGGTCTGAGCCGGGACTGGACCGCGCTGGGTGTCACCATCGGCATGGGATTCTATCTGCTCAAAGTCTTGCTTCTGTGTTGCTTCATCGTCCTGGTGGAGACGACGAATGCCAAGATGCGCCTGTTCCGCGTTCCGGAATTGCTGGCCGTCGCTTTCATCCTGGGTGCTCTGGCACTGATCTCGACGTTCTTTTTCTGAGACACTCATGCACTTTTATCAGGACCCCCAATTTGGCAACCGGATGCTCACCCTGATGGCGGCGTTTGTGCTGGTTCTGCAAATTGCGATGGTAGGACAACGCTGGCTGATCACAAACATCCGCATCTTTGGCGCACAATCGTTTCTATTGGCGGGCATCGCGAACACCATCGCCTATTTCAACCACGCGCCCCATCTGTATATCGCCGCCTTCCTCACGCTCGCACTGAAAGCGGTTCTACTGCCGTTGCTGCTGGAGCGGATGGTCAAGAAGATCGACATCGGGCAGGAGATCGCCCCGCTAATCAACGTTCCACTGTCTTTGCTGGTTTCAGGAGGATTGACTACCGTCGGCTACGCCGTCGCTGAGTCGTTTCACCGTCCTGAGGAAGCCACATCGCCGGCCAGCCTGGGCCACAACACACTGGCAGTGGCCATTTCTTTGTTCTTAATCGGGTTTTACATGATGATCAGCCGGCGTAAGGCTTTCATGCAGGTGCTGGCGCTCCTGTGTTTGGAAAATGGTTTGTTCCTGGCCGCGATCTCACTCACCTACGGGATGCCTTTGATTGTCGAATTAGGGATCTTCTTCGACCTTCTAGTTGCCGTAATGGTGCTTGGCATTTTGGTTTACCGCATTCAGGAAACCTTTGACTCGATGGACGTCAGCCGGCTTTCGAGGCTAAGAGGTTGATGTCGGGAATGGTTCTCTTCGTCATTCTCGCGATTCCCTTGGCTGCGGGCGCCCTGTCGTTTGCCGCCCGTAAGCGCCCGGCCATGGAGGCGATCAACGTCACGGCCTTCGCGATCCTCTTTCTGTTCACGGTCGCGCTGGCAGTGGAGGTCCTCCGGATGGGAAGCGTTTCGGTGTGGTACGGTTTCCTCTACGCGGACTCGCTCAGCGCTTTGGTGGTTGTGTTGACTGCATTCGTCGCGCTGGTTTGCTCGATTTACGCCATCGGTTATTTTCGCCATGACGAACGACACCAAGTATTCGAAGAGGACGTGCTGGGATCCGTCACCATCGCCAAACTTCGCAAGTACTACACGCTGACGCCACTGTTTGTTTTCGCCATGCTCATGGTGGCGCTTGCCAACAATTTAGGCGTCATGTGGGTGGCGATCGAAGCGACTACCTTGACGACGGTGTTCCTGATCACATTCTATGGCCGTGCAACCTCGCTCGAAGCGGCCTGGAAGTACGCGATGATTGGCGGCGTCGGATTATCGCTGGCCTTATTCGGCACGATTCTGACTTACTACTCTGCTTACCCGGTTGTGGGAACCGATTCGGTTGCCGGTTTGAACTGGTCGGTCTTGGTGAAAAATGCATCGCAATTCGACAAGGCGTCCATGAGGATCGCGTTCATTCTCATTCTGCTCGGCTACGGCACCAAGGCGGGTATCGCGCCAATGCACACCTGGAAACCGGACGCGTATAGCGAAGCCCCCGTTCCGGTGGCTGCGATGCTGGCTGCGGCGGTACTCAATTGCGCTCTTTACGGCCTCATCCGTTTCAATGTGCTCGCCGCCAAGTGCCTGGGTCCGCAGTTCGGATCTCAACTCCTCATCTTTTTCGGACTCCTGTCTATTGGAGTGGCGGTTCCGTTCGTACTGATTCAGCGGAGTTTCCGGCGGCTCCTGGCGTATTCGAGTATCGATCATTGCGGGATCATGATTCTCGGCCTGGGTTTCGGCGGCGCCTTCGGAGCGCTGGGGATGCTGCTGCATATGACCTTTCATTCCGTCACCAAACCGCTTCTCTTCTTTTGCGCGGGAAACATCCAGCAGCATTTGAAAACCGATCTGTTTCGCAGGGCCAATGGGGGATTGATTTACTCCATGCCGGTCAGCGGTTCGATGTTTCTAATGGGGACCTTGGCGGTAACGGGCACGGCGCCCTTTAGCATCTTCCAGAGCGAGTTCACGATCCTCCGCGCGGCGTTCGAGCGCGCTTTGTTTGTGCCGGCGACTCTGTGTGTCGCTCTCCTGGGCGCTATCTTTACGGGATTTTTGGTACATATCGCCAAACTAGTTTTGGGAGCTGACCCGGGATTGCCGCCTGCGGCGGTATGCCGGTGGAAAAAATATCCGCTGATGGGTTTGGGAACGTTGATTGTAATCCTCGGTTTTTGGCTGCCGAGCCCGGTGTTCCACTTGATTCAGAATGCTGCTCGGATTGCTTCGGGGGAACCGTGAGAAGCAATCGATTCCCGGCCTTTCCTGAACTGCAACAGGCCCTGGGCAGGCAGGTTCAGTCGATGCGCATCGAACGCGACATTCACCTGCGGGCCAACGGCCCGGATGTGCGGGCCATTGTTCAGTACCTGCGCCGGGAATGCGCGGCCCGTGTGGTCACGGTATTTGCGGAGGATCGGCGTTCCGCCGAAGGCGTCTTCTACAACTATTACATTCTTGAGCAGCCCGGCAATCCGCAGTATTTCATTGTGCAGGCGCCGGTGTCCACAGACGATCTGGAGTTCCCCTCGCTCTCCGCCGAATTGCCGGCGCTCAACTGGCAGGAGCGTGAAATTCAGGACTGGTTTGGCTTGAAACCTAGCGGACACCCCAACCCCAGGAGAGTGGCTTTGCACGATAATTGGCCGGATGTTAATCCTTTGCTCAAAGACTTTCCTCTGGAGACGGTGCTGCCGCCTTTTGAGGGAGAACGCCACCTCTACCGGCCCGCGCTGGGGGAAGGCGTCCTGCAAGTGCCGGTAGGACCGGTCCATGCGGGAATCATCGAGCCGGGGCACTTTAGCTTTTCCGTGGCGGGCGAGCCGATCCTGTATCTCCAGCTCCGAATGTTCTACACGCACAAAGGGACGGAAAAGCTCTTTGAAAACCTGCCCATCCATAAAGGCGTGTTTCTGGCGGAGAGCATATCCGGAGATTCCAGTTTCTCGCACGGTACCGCGTTCTGCCAGGCAATCGAACGGGCCGCGGAAATCGAAGTCCCTCCCACTGCGCTCATCATGCGAACGATTCTGCTGGAGCTGGAGAGAATCTGCAACCATGTCGGCGATATTGGCGCTATCGCTACCGACGTTGGATTCGTAATCGCAAACGCCCACGCGAGCCGCCTTCGTGAGGGGCTGCTCACCTTGAACGAGCAGCTAAGCGGAAATCGCCTCCTGCGCGGAACGGTTTGCATCGGTGGGATGCGGCGGGCCTGGAAAGAGGATCATGTCGAGATGCTGCGGGCCATCCTGGATGATTTTGAAGCAGAGTTTGCCGATTTGATTCGCCTGATCTATTCTTCCGACTCGACGCGAGATCGTCTGGAGCACACTGGTATCCTTCGCGCGGAAAAAGCCAAGGACCTGGGAATTGTGGGCGTGGCAGGGCGCGCCTCCGGAATCGATCTGGACGTTCGGCGCGACCATCCATACGCAGCCTATGGTGACTTCTCGCTCACGGTACCGGTGTATCAAGCCGGCGATGTGTGGCACCGGATGCAGGTCAGAATCGACGAAATACGGGAATCGGTAGACATCGTCCGGCGCGCCGCGGAGCGCGATCTTCGCGCAGAGTACTGCGCTTCGCCTCGCCCTATTCCGGCGGACTGCTGCGCCATCAGTGCGGTGGAGGGCTGGCGCGGCGAAATCATCCATTGGGTCCGTACCGGAACCAATCATCGCCTGGAGCGTTGCAAGATCAAAGATCCATCGCTCAACAACTGGCCGGCCCTGGTGGAAGCGGTGGAGGGAAACATCATTGCGGATTTTCCGGTGATCAACAAGAGTTTTAATCTTTCTTATTCGGGAACGGATCGCTAACCGATGTTCAGAATCCTCCAGAAGACCATCAGTACCGGCGTGGTGACTACGTCTTATCCGAACACACCTGCCCAGGTTTCTGAGTCCTTTCGAGGCCGACCGGCTTTTGATTTTGAACGCTGGCGGGATGCCCGGCCGGCAGCGGAAGTTTGTCCCACTGAGGCCATATCGGTCCAGGATGCGGGGGAATCACGCAGTATAACGGTAGATCTCGGCCGGTGCGTCTTCTGCGGCTTATGCGCGGAGCAAGGCGCTGAGCAAGCTGTGAGGGTCACGCAGGACTTCGAGTTGGCGACCGGTGATAGAAGTCACCTGCTAACCATTGCCGAGTATGCGTTGAATCCTGACGGCACGCACCGCGAGTTGCGGGCTGTGCAGGGGGGCTTTTCGAGCCGCGAAACGGATCTCGATCAGGTTCGGTTGAAGGTTAACGAAGCAATCCATAACCTGCTGGGGCGGTCGCTATCGATTCGCCAGGTGGATGCCGGTTCCTGCAACGGCTGCGAGCTGGAGATCGTCGCTTTAAATAATCCGATCTACGATATCGAAAGGTTTGGCATTCACTTTGTCGCCTCGCCTCGTCATGCGGACATGCTTCTCGTCACCGGTCCCGTAACCAGAAATATGGAACTCGCGCTGCTGAAAACATATCGCGCGACGCCGGAGCCAAAGGTAGTGGTTGCGGTGGGAGCTTGTGGCATCAGTGGCGGCATTTTTGGTGTGAATTATGCCTGCCTGGGAGGGGTCGACAAGGTTGTGCCGGTAGACGTGTATATCCCAGGATGTCCACCACGGCCGCAAGCTTTGCTGCATGGGATTCTGCTTGCCGTCGGACGCCTGGGAGAAAGACTGCACCGCGTACCGGGCTGAGCGATTGGCGAAGGGAGGTCGATGCTCGGATTAGGCGCCAATGCTGACGCGATCTGGCTGCCCAAGTCGGTGGTCTGCCTTCGTTATTACGACTCATTCCGCTTCCGCTCAGACGTAAGCGCCGCGCTGACCGTCGCCTTGCAGATGTTCCCAACCAGTATCGCCATGGCGATCATGTGTGGACTCAATATCCGGAATGCAGTCTACGGTGCCATCATCGCTGGTTTGTTGACTTCGATGTTGGGTAGAACCAAGATCCAGATTAGTGCACCAAGCCTGACTGTCTTGGCCCTAGCGTCGAGTATCGTTAGCCGGGGAGGTATTCGCGATCTGTCGCTTACGGCCATGCTTGCTGGCGCGTTTCTCTTGCTCCTGGCGGCGACGGGCTTGGGAGCAGCCGTCCGATTTATTCCTCGATCGGTCGTCGTTGGTTTCTCAACCGGCCTGGCAATCCTGATCATCACAGGCATGCTACCCGACCTTCTTGGGATAACGATTGCGATTCAGGCCAACAATGTTCGGAGCGGATCTGCGCAGGTGATGCGGTCTCTTTCGGGGATTTCAGTCCCCGCGATCACGCTGGCTTCGGCAACCTTTATTCTGATCGCAGCGTGCCGGAAGATCTCTGCGGTCATTCCGATGAGCTTCATCGCAATGACGATTGGAGC
Source organism: Bryobacteraceae bacterium (assembly GCA_035496735.1). GTDB lineage: Bacteria > Acidobacteriota > Terriglobia > Bryobacterales > Bryobacteraceae > Palsa-187. The sequence goes on from DATJEI010000196.1 coordinate 38,337, forward strand.
TATCTCGGTGAAGTTCTGGCACATACCTGTCGACACGATCGGCGGGAACCATGGTTCTGCCTGGCCGTCCTTCTTGTTCCCTTTTGATCAGTCGCTTAACTCTCATCTCCCCGGCTGGTTTGTGGCTCAGGCCATGGCGATTGCAGTGCTGATCACAATTGAATCGCTGGAAGCTGGGAAACTTACGGCGAGTCTGACCGGCGAGCGCCAGCGGCCTCGGGTGGAGCTTTTTATAGACGGGGCCGCAAACATGGCCTGCTCGCTGGTGGAAGGCCTGCCAGCTTCCCATAGTTGCCGGTACACACTGACGAATGCACGTAGCGGTGCACAAACGCCGGTGGCTGGAATACTACAGGCAGTGTTTCAATTGGCTCTCTTGCTCCTGGCCGCTCCGTTTGTGCAACTTGTTCCTCTCTCGGTGATGGCCGCGATCCTGGTCGTGAATGTCGTCAGCATGCCTCATTGGGGAAAGGTACTTAGCCTGATGAAACTCCCAGTGCAGGCTAGCGCTTGGATCGTAACCTCCGTGTTGACCATCGCAACAGATTTCCCCATGGCTTTGGCTTGCGGAATGCTCATCGCGATGTCCTTGCACATCCGCAGGCGACGTTCCTTAGGCCGGCTTTGACATGCGCTAACTGGCCGGCCAAGAGTCTTGGGGACCATCCAGCCCGCTTGCTTGGCGGATCGTATTTTGGGCAGACGAACTCGTGACCTGATCTTTCGATCTTCTGTGGAATCTTGTTGCGCTGGTTTGGCTGGCCGCCGCTGCGGTTGGACGTTTGCCCTGCATTCGCATGCTTGAGCCTCGCCACTCCACTTACAATACTAAAGATGCTGCCTGACTACGAAAAGCTCGGCGTCTTCTACCTAGGCAAACGAAAAGATGACGGCGGCCTGCTGCTCTACGATTCATCCGATCTAGTGACCCACGCCGTGTGCGTCGGCATGACCGGCAGCGGCAAAACTGGCCTTTGTATCGCACTTCTGGAAGAGGCGGCTCTCGACGGCATCCCGGCTCTCATCATCGATCCTAAGGGCGACCTCGCCAATCTCCTGCTCACGTTTCCTGAATTGCGCCCGCAGGACTTCGAGCCCTGGGTGAATCCCGATGAGGCGCGCAATCAGGGTATGGAGCGGTCCGCTTTCGCCGCCAAACAGGCGGAGTTGTGGAAGAACGGACTGGCATCCTGGCAGGAAGACGGCGATCGCATTGCCCGTTTGCGCGCCGCCGCCGATTTCGCTATCTACACGCCGGGATCGGATGCAGGACGTCCGGTGTCCGTTCTGAAGTCATTCATGGTGCCTGACGCGGCGACCATGAACGATCGCGAGGCGCTTCGGGACCGTATCAGTGCTACCGCAACATCCCTGCTGGGACTAGTGGGCATCGCCGCCGATCCCATGAAGAGCCGTGAGTACGTGCTGCTCTCGAACTTGCTCGACTTCAACTGGCACGCGGGCAAGGACCCCGATCTCCCGACGCTGATTGCACAGATCCAGAATCCGCCCACCCAAAAGATCGGAGTGCTCGATCTGGAATCGTTCTATCCCGCAAAGGAGCGATTCGCGCTGGCTATGGCCTTGAACAATCTTCTGGCCTCGCCGGGATTTGAGGCGTGGCTCGCTGGCGATCCTCTGGATATCGGGAAGTTCTTGTGGACCGAAGCAGGCAAGCCCCGCGTCAGTATTTTTTCCATTGCGCACCTCAATGATTCCGAGCGGATGTTCTTCGTTTCCCTTTTCCTCAATCAGATCTTGAGCTGGGTGCGGACTCAGCCGGGAACCAGCAGCCTGCGCGCGATCCTCTACATGGATGAGATCTTCGGCTACTTTCCGCCGGTGGCCAATCCGCCATCGAAACAACCTCTGCTGACTCTGCTAAAACAGGCGCGCGCATTTGGACTGGGTGTGGTGCTGGCGACGCAGAATCCTGTCGATCTGGATTACAAAGGTCTCGCGAACACGGGAACGTGGTTCCTGGGGCGGCTCCAGACTGAACGCGACAAGGCGCGCGTTCTAGAAGGTCTGGAAGGCGCGGGTTCGAACTTCGACCGCGGTGAAATGGACAAGATGTTGGCCGGTCTTGGCAAGCGCGTGTTCCTGATGAACAACGTTCACGAGAAGCAACCGGTAGTGTTCGAGACGCGCTGGACCCTTTCGTACTTGAGGGGACCGCTGGCGCGGCCCGAGATCCAGAAGTTGACGCAGGACTCCAAAGTGGTCGGGCAAACTACCCGAAACGCGCCGCCTGTCCCCGCTCCCGTCGCCTCGCGTGCGGCTGCCGCCGGCCCTCCGGTATTGCCGCCTGGTATCCCTCAATATTACTTTCCAGTTCGTGGCGCGGCGAAGGAAATCGTCTACTCGCCGGTGGCAGTCGGCGCGGCTAAAATTCAATTCGTGGACGATAAGCTTAGTATCGATATTGCGCGCGATCTCCTCTTCACCACTGCCCTCACAAATGACGCCGTTGGTGCGGATTGGGACTCGGCCGAAGAGGCCGATTGCGCCGTCTCCGATCTCGAAAAGGCTCCCGAAGCCGGCGCGAGTTTTGCGGAGCTGCCCGCCGCCGGCGCAAACCCCAAGAACTACGCGGCCTGGAACAAGAGTTTCGCGACCTGGATTTTCCGGATGCAAAAGCTCGACCTGATGCGTTCGCCGAGCCTCAATCAAACGTCCACGCCGGGCGAGACCGAGCGCGACTTTCGGGTTCGCTTGCAGCACGCTGCGCGTGAGCAGCGGGATCAGCTGAAGGCCGCGCTGCAGGCAAAATACGGCCCCAAGCTCGATCAACTCCAACGCCGGAAGATTCAGGCCCAGCAGAGAAAAGGCGTGGAACAGGAACAATCCACCGCTCAGATTCTCAATACCGTGGTTAGTGTGGGCGCCGGAATCCTGGGTGCGTTCATGGGCCGCAAGACTTTCAGCGCCACTAATATCAATAAGGCGGCCCAGTCCGTCCGGGCCGCTGGAAGAGCGGCCAAGGAATACAGCGATGTCGGCCGCGCCGATGAAACCGTGGAGATGGTGGACCAACAGTTGCAGGAACTGAATTCCCAATTCGAGGCGGAAGTCGCCGCGCTCGATACCAAGATCGATCCCGCGACGGAAATCTTCGAAACCGTCACTGTGCGCCCCAAGAAGACGGGGATCAGTGTGCAACTAGTGGCTCTGGCGTGGAAGCAATCCTAGCGCCGCCGTTCCACCAAACATTTCCTTCTTGAATTGTTTTGCGCGATAATGGATCAACTGCGATGACGCAGTACTCTTTGCTGTCTCGCGAAGTGATTGTATTCCGTCCCAGCATCGCCACGTTAGACGGATCTGTTCAGTACGGGCGACCATTGCTCCTTCGACCGTACGTCGATCGAATGATAGGTTCGAACTTCTCAACGCAGACGTATCATCCAGCAGAACTCTCGCGCTTTTTGCAACAACAGAGATGGTAATGCCAGTACTACAAGACATTTTCAGATCAAAAGATAGTCTTGTTTCCAAAAACAATACCGTCTAAATTGTATTCGCGAAGATAGATCGGCCAGGGGCAAGAGTTTTCAGTGCAGACAAAGTAAGGATGCCCGTGGCCGAGGCGAGATATTTATTTGCGATTAGAGAGCTCCTATGGGGCCCTCGCGCGTACCAATCGGCCCGTCGGAGTGTGGAAGTGATTGCTAAAGGGGGACTGAATCTATTGAAAGTGAGCACGGTGATTCGTTGACTAAGAAATAAGACTGCTCGCTGTCTCAACAGAGGTCGGTCTCCCGGAAAGCGGACCCAAGTAGCCCGCACACGCTGCACTTTTGCGGCGATTTTCCTGAAAAAGTCGTTGACTAAACCCGGAGCGGGAAAGCTGCGTCCGGGATTCAAACCAAAGGAATGGGGGATGCAGTTATGTTACGAAACGTAAAATTTATTTTGCTCGCCGGAGCCTTTGTGGGCACTGTCGGGTTGATGACGGCGCAAGATGTCCCGAATAACTTCGTCGAACTCGATGG
>DATJEI010000197.1:0-3628 GCA_035496735.1 Bryobacteraceae bacterium
AATGTCCTGAACGATCTGCCGATTCACGCCTCCTGGGTTCCGTTCGTGGCACAGTCCGCGCTCTATCTGGGCGGCGGCGGGGCTGAACAGCCGGTGAATCTCGCGGTCGATTCTTATGTGGAGCTGCGCGCCGGAGACGGCAAGGGCGCGGCGGCTGAGGTCCTCGGTCCCGATGGCAAGCGCATGTTGTCGCTCGAAGAATCGACCAAGGCCCGCAATTTTGCGCTGGACCGCGAAGGCTTTTTCGAGATCAAAACAGCGGCGGGCCGTCGCAGTGTGGTGGCGGTTCACGCGGATCGCAGGGAATCCGACTTGGCGCCGATTTCGGCCGAGACTCTGGACCTGTGGAAGGGAACCGGCGGCAGCGATCCGACAGCGGGCGGCGGTGGTCCGGGCGCCGCGGGCGTAGCCGAGCAACCGTGGGGTCTATGGCCCTATATTTTATTGTTATTGTTAGGAGTAGCGGTAGCCGAATCGGTGGTCGCGGATGGATTCTTGCGCCCCTCGGCCCCGCAGCGGGAAGTGTTGAAGAGGGAGGCGGCATGAACACGCGCGACCAACTGAATCAGTATCTCCAGGGTCTCGAGAAACGCATGCGCTGGCTGGCGCTGTCAAGGGGCGCCGCGGTCGCTGCCGGTGTGGCGCTGGGAGCAACCCTTGCGCTGGTGTTGATCACCAACGCTCTTGCGTTCTCCTCCACCAGCATGACTGTCGCGCGCGTGGTGCTGTTTGTTGCGCTGGCCGCCGCGGTGGGTTTCGCGCTGGTAATCCCGCTGATGCACCTGAACCGCCGCAAGGCCGCCGGTCGCGCGGAAACCTCATTCCCGGAATTCCAGGAACGCCTGCTCACCTATGTGGAACGCAGCGAAAAGCGCGATCCTATGCTGGACCTGCTGGCCATGGATACCATGTCGGTTGCCCAGCGCACCCAGCCTGAAATGGTCGCGCCTCGCAAGTCGATTTTCGCGCTGGCGACTTCTGCGGGCGCAGCCGGGGCGGTGTTGTTGTGGCTGATCCTGGCGGGTCCGGGATTCCTTGGCTACGGCGCTTCGTTACTTTGGGCCGGAGCGCCCAAAGCCGGCGCCATGAAGTTCTACGACATCTCCGTACAGCCCGGCAACAAGCTGATCCGGCGCAGATCGGATCAGGTGATCACCGCACAGCTCACTTTTGAAGCTCCCCAGGTCCGCCTGTTCGCGAAATACGCGAGCACCGCCAAGTGGGAAGAGGCGCAAATGGTGCCGCGCAACGGCACCTCCTATGAGTTTCTATTTGCGGGCGTGCCGGAGCCGGTGGAATATTACGTCGAAGCTTCCGGCGTGAAGTCGCCCACCTACAGGCTGGATGTGGTGGATCTCCCGGGCATCAAGCGCATCAAGGTCACCTATCACTACCCCAGTTGGTTGGGGTCCAAGACTGTGGTCGAGGATCCCGGCGGCGATCTGCGCGCAGTTGCCGGCACGATCGCCGAACTCACCGTGACTACCGACCGCCCGCTGGGCAACGGCGTGATCGAGGTCGATGACGGATCGCACATCGCGCTCGAATCGAACAGTGACGGCACGCTCACCGCCAAGGTCCCCATACAGAAGGATGGCGTGTTTCATTTCGCCGCCAAGGAGAAGGGTGAAAGCGTTCGCTTAAGCGAAGATTATTTTATTGAAGCCCGCGTGGATGGCGCGCCCACCGTGAAGATTGTGCATCCCGGTGCGGATGCCCGCGTCAATCCTATCGAAGAAGTCGGCGTTACGGTGGAAGCCAATGACGACTTCGCGCTGCAGGGCGTCGAGTTGCACTATTCCGTCAATGGCGGCGCGGAAAAGGTTGTTCCCATACCCAATTCCAGAGGCGTGCAGAATGCGTCCGGCAAGACGCTGATCGCGCTCGAAGACTATAAGATGGAACCGGGCGACGTGATCGCGATGTACGCCACCGCCAAGGACGCGCACGTCACTTCGCGCACTGACATGCTGTTCGTCCAGGCCGAGCCGTTTGAACGCAACTATTCGCAATCGCAGCAGAGCGGCGGAATGGGAGGCGGCGGCGGGGGCGACGACGGCAGCGAGATTTCCCAGCGGCAGAAAGAAATCATTGCCGCCACCTGGAACGAGCTTCGCGGCAACGCCAAGGATAAAGCCGCCGAAAACGCACGGTTTCTGGCTGAAGTGCAGACGAAGTTAAAAGAACAGGCGCAGTCTCTGGCGCAGCGTTCGCGCAGCCGCCAGTTGGCGGGAGCCAACCAGGAGTTCCAGAATTTCGTGAAGGATCTGGAAGCCGCCGCAGCCGAAATGGATCCGGCGTCCGAGAAACTGAAGGGCCAGAACTGGAAAGACGCGCTGGTCCCCGAGCAAAAGGCGCTGCAGCATCTGCTGCGGGCCGAAGCCACCTTCCGCGACATCCAGGTCGCCTTTGGCAGCGGGGGCGGCGGAGGTGGCGGGCAGAACGCCGGCCGCGATCTCTCCAGCATGTTCGATCTGGAACTGGATCGCGAAAAGAATCAGTATGAAACCGGCCAGAGAGGCGGCAATTCCGCCGAGCAGCGCCAGAAAGAGGCGGACGAGGCATTGCAGAAGCTGAGCGACCTTGCGCGCCGCCAGAAAGAACTCTCCGAGCAGCAGAAGCAGAATAAGCAACAATCTTTCGAGCAGCGCTGGCAGCAGGAAATGCTGCGCCGCGAAGCCGAAGAACTGCGCAAGCAGATGGAGCAGTTGTCGAAGAGCGGCCAAGGCCAGCAGGGGCAAGGCAAGCAGTCGTCTTCATCCGGCCAGCAGCAGAGCCAGTCGGGGGAGGCCTCCGGGCAGTCCGGACAGCAGGGCGGCCAGCAGAGCCGCAATCAGCAGCGCCAGCAAAATCAGCAGAACCAGCAGCAGCTACAGCAGGCGCTCGATCGCATCAACCAGGCGCTGAACGACATGCGCTCGGCCCAGCAGTCAGCCCAGCAATCCGGACAGCAGGGCTCGGCGGGCGCCCAAGCCGAAGCGCGCCGCGCGGCCGAACGACTGGCTGAAGCGCAGCGCATGATGAACGGGATGCGGCAACAGCAGGCATCTTCGCAAGTGGACGATTTGGCGCAGCGCGCCGAAGGTCTCAAGGACGAACAGAAGGACTTCGAGCAGCGCTTAAAGCAAGCGTTCGGCGAGGGGGCGCAGCAGGGTGGCAGAAATGGCTCCCAGGTCCGCCAGCTTGCCGACGAGAAGGACAAAATGGCCGATGCGATCTCGCAGCTCGAACGCGACATGCAGAAAGCCGCGCGCGATCTCGCTGGCACTCAGCCGTCGGCCTCGGCGCGGGTGCGCGATGGCTTGAGCGATATCCAGCAGAACGAAACCAAACTGCGCATGCAGTACTCAGCGCGTTACATTCGCGAGGGGCAGGGCCGCTTGATGGTGCCGCGCGAAGCGCCCATCACGCAGTCGCTCGAGGCACTGAGCCGCGATCTGAAAGCCGCGCAGGCGGCGGTAAATCCCAACGCGCAGCAGGGCGATGGCAAGGGCGGCGGCCTGGAGCAGGAATTGGCGCGCCTGGAACGCCTCCGCGAGCAGATGCAGCAGATGGCGCAGCAGCGCGGCCTCGGCCAGCAAAATGGCCAGAATGGCCAACAGGACGGTCAGGGTAAGGATGGCCAGGG
>DATJEI010000198.1:0-3160 GCA_035496735.1 Bryobacteraceae bacterium
GTTTTTCTCGGGCGAATTGTAAGTGAAGACGGTCCCGACGAGGCAAAACTGCTCTTCGCCCTCCTTACAATTGGCGCAGGTGCGGCAGGAGTCAACCATGCAACCAACGCCCGCGAGATCGCCTTCCCGGAACTTGGTTACCGCCGAGCCGACACGCGCGACGCGGCCGACAATCTCGTGTCCCGGAACCATGGGGTATACCGCGCCACCCCACTCGTTGCGCACCTGATGAATATCGCTGTGGCACACACCGCAGAATTGAATATCTATGACCACGTCTTTGGGCCCCGGATCGCGCCGCTCGAAGCTAAAAGGCGCGAGAGGAGTCGTATTATTTTGAGCGGCATAGCCGCGGGAAGAAATCATAATCTGGAGGTTAGATAACCGCGCGCTGCCTTCCGATTCACAAAACAATTCGAAAGCCCGAGATGCCCGTGGGCACTTTGCGCAACATCCGAATGAAGTCTGCAATCGACGGCGGATTAGGACGCGTTCACCGGTGGACCGCTTCTCTAGCGTCGCGCGCCAAATAAGCCGCGCTTTAGGCACCAACCACTGTTGGCTGGGGCTTGCTCTTCGCGCCCTTTGCAAGCCACATGCGGACGCGGAAAAGCATCAGCAGGGTGAGCATGCCGCCGTACATCAACGGCTCGCGCACATCGGATTTGACCAGCCAATAATAGTGGATCACGCCGGCCAAAGCGCAGAAGTATACCAGGCGATGCAGCAATTGCCAGCGCTTGGGACCCAGACGCCGCACCATTGCTGCAGTGGACGTGATGGCCAGCGGGATTAGCATGAGAAAGCCAGCGCTGCCCACGGTAATGTAGGGGCGCTTCAATACGTCCGCTAAAATTCCGCTGATGCTGAACATCTGGTCGAAGGTCAGGTACATTAACAGGTGCACGCACACATAGAAGAACGCGAACAAGCCTAGCATCCGGCGAAAGCGCGTCAGCAGCGGCTGCTCGAAAATCTTGCGCAGCGGAGTCACGGACAGAGTAATCAGCAGGAAGCGCAGTGCCCAGTCGCCAGTCCTGTGTTCAATGAACTCGACCGGGTTCGCGCTTAAGTCTCCCGAAAATCCGCGCCAGATCAGCAGGAATGCGGGAATTAGGCAGATGGTGAAAAGAGCGCGCTTGGTCCAGGGACTGAACAGGATCTTTTTCATCCGCGTTTGGCCCCGTCGGCCCCTCAGTAATTCTTGCGCAGATCCATACCGGTGTAGAGGCTCGCTACCTCGGGATAGCCGTTAAACATCAGCGTCTTCCTCTTGAACAATTCGCCCAGGCGGCGCTCCTGGGACTGAGTCCAGCGCGGATGATCCACGGTGGGGTTCACGTTGGAGTAGAATCCGTACTCGCGGGCGTTGGCGATGTTCCAAGTGGTAGGCGGCTGCTTATCGGTGAGCGTGATCTTCACAATCGACTTGATGCTCTTGAAACCGTACTTCCATGGCACCACCAGCCGGAAGGGCGCGCCGTTCTGGTTGGGCAGCGTCTCGCCGTAAAGACCCACTGCCAGCAGCGCCAGCGGATGCATGGCTTCATCCAGCCGCAAGCCTTCCACATAAGGCAGTTCGATCCCGGCGCGATTGCCGAGCGGCATCTGCTTAGGATCGTACAGTGTCTGGAAAGCAACGTACTTGGCCTTGGCGTTGGGCTCCACTTGCTTGAGCAGAGCGGCCAGCGGGAATCCGATCCAGGGGACCACGATGGACCAGGCCTCGACGCAGCGATGCCTGTAGATGCGCTCTTCCAGCGGCGCGATTTTCATGATGGAATCCAGATCGTAGGTCTTGGGCTTGTTGACCAGGCCGCCCACTTGCACTTGCCAGGGCGACGGGCGCAAGGTGTTGGCGTAGTGCGACGGATCCCCCTTGTCGGTGCCGAATTCGTAGTAGTTGTTGTAGCTGGTGATATCCGCGAGTGGGGTGATCTTTTCGTTGACCGTATAGGCGCTTTTCGTCACGTTGTCGAGCTTCATGGTCGCGCCCGCCGGGGTGGGCAGCGCCCATGCGCCCGCGATTGCCGAGCCCGCGGCTAGAAACCGGCGGCGGTTGAGGTAGAACTGCTTCGGTGTTACGTCGGAATGGCGAAGATCGGCGGGTTTACGAATCAGCATAAGGTGCCTCTAACCAAATATTACTCCAAGCCTGGGGTGGCAGACGGCAGGGCGTTTCCTAAAGTGGCCCCTGCTCGATATAGGTATGCCCCGCCCCGGCGGATTTATTCCTGCGGACGGCGCCTTGGCCGCCTCAGGAGATCCTAATCACCGTGCGCCCGCGGATTGCCCCGGCGATAATTTTTTCGCCCAGCTCGAACACGGCTTCGAGTGGCGCCTCCTGGGTCATACGATCCAGCAGCGGCACCGGCAAATCGCGGGAGAGGCGCTGCCACATCAGCAGGCGGTCGCTGCGCGAGACGTACACCGAGTTGATTCCCAGCAGGTTCACGCCGCGCAGGATGAAGGGGTAAACCGTGGTGCTGAGGGCCGCGCCCCCCGCGACGCCGCAGGCCGCCACGCTGCCATTGGCCACCAGAGCGCGCACGATCGCGGCGAGCGTTTCGCCGCCCACGGTATCGACCGCGCCCGCCCAGCGTTCCGACTCCAACGGCCGTTTTGTCGGCGTATTGAAGGTGGTTCGATTCACGATCTCGCTCGCGCCGAGCGACCGCAGGTAATCGCCCAATTCCGCGCGGCCCGTCGATGCAACTACGCGGTAGCCTAGTTTGGCCAGGATCGCCACCGCGATGCTGCCGACGCCTCCCGCCGCGCCGGTTACCAGGACTTCGTTGTTCGATCCCGCCACCAGGCCGTGCCGCTCTAGCGCAACGACGCACTGCATTGCAGTGAAGCCTGCCGTGCCGATGGCCATCGCTTGCTTCAACGTGAGCCCCTTGGGCAGCCGGATCAGCCAGTCCGCGTTCAGGCGCGCGAGTTCCGCGTATCCGCCCCACGCCGTTTCCGACAGGCCGAAGCCCGTGACCACAACTTCGTCGCCGGGCTTCCAGTCGGGCGAAGAAGATTCTTCCACCACGCCCGCCAGGTCGACACCCGGAACCATCGGGTACTTGCGGATCACTCCAGGCCGGCCTGTGACGGCAAGGCCGTCCTTATAATTCAAGTCGGAATACCGCACTCGCACCAGCACGTCGCC
>DATJEI010000199.1:0-4946 GCA_035496735.1 Bryobacteraceae bacterium
CGAAATCCTGGCAGGCATAGAGCACGTCAAAGCCGCCAACCCAAAATGTAACGGCTGCGGTCAGCAGAAGAATGCGAGGGTCGAGCGCCCCGCGCACTGCAATCCACGCAGCGGCGGGAGCAATCCCCAACGCGAATCCCAGCACCAGATGGGACCAGCGGGTGACGCGCTTGGTGTAGGAATAGAGCAGGAGTACGGCGAGAGCGACCGGAGAAAGCAGCAGGGTGAGCCGATTCAACTGGCTGGCCGCCAGAATGAAAATCGCGCTGGAGACAACTACGAAGGTAACGACAAAAGCCGCAGAGAGATTCCCGGCAGGCAAAGCGCGTGAACTGGTGCGAGGGTTCGCGGCGTCAATGGCAGCGTCGGCCCAACGATTGAAGGCCATGGCCGCCGAGCGCGCCGCGACCATGGCCACAATGATCCACAATAACTGGTGAGGAGAAGGAAAGCCGCCGGCCGCAAGCATGGCCCCGCAGAGCGCAAAGGGGAGCGCAAAAATCGAGTGCTCCCACTTGATCATCTCCAGCGTAACGCGAAGATTGTGCAGGACAGGCACGACTTCGATTGTAATTTAACGATAAAAAGGAAGGGCCGGTCCATTTGCTCCCAAACGCTCGCAGCGCTCCCGGAGCGGGCGAGGCGTCCGCCCCTACACGTGCTGGTCGGAGATCAGCGGCACAAACCTGCACAACTCACGCAGGCTGGTGAGGGGTTGACCGTTGCGTTTTTCAATCAACTGCAGTTGCTGCGAATCCTCCCAGCCAACCGGGATGATGAGTCTTCCACCTTCCGCCAGTTGCTCCATTAATTGGTGCGGCAACTGGGGGGCGGCAGCCGATACGATGATCGCATTATAGGGTGCGACTTCGGCGAATCCCCGGCTGCCATCGCCAACGATGACTCTGATGTTTCGATATCCCAACCGGGAGAGCACTTCGCCGGCCGAATCGGCAAGCGCCCGGTGTCGCTCAATCGTGATCACCTCCGCTGTAAGCTGTGCCAGCAAGGCGGTCACATAACCTGAACCGGTCCCCACTTCAAGCACGCGGTCCGCAGGCGTTAAAGAAAGAGCTTCGAGCATAATGGCGACGATATAGGGCTGCGAAATGGTCTGCCCTTCGCCTATCGGCAGTGGATGATCCTCGTAAGCCTGGTCGCGAAAGTGCGGCGGCGCAAATTCATGCCTGGGCACTCGCGCCATGGCTTCGAGAACGCGCTGATCCGCGATTCCACGCGCCCGCAAATGCTTATCGACCATGCGCTGCCGTAGGGTCGCGTAAATAGGAGAATCCGCAGCAGAGGCCATCACAATGAACCCTGGAGTGCGAGCAAGGCTCTATTTCTTGCGCTGCCGAATTCGCACATCGAAGCTGACCACGCCGTTCTGGTCGCGCGTCCCCACCACCGAGAGATTGCGATTGAAATAGTACTCACCCTCGATGATCTGCTGCGAACTTTGCGACACGTTTGTGCTGTACGTAAGAGAGAGATTGTTGGCGAACTGTTGCTCAATGGTTACTTGCGGGCCCCGCGCCGTGGGATTAGTTTCGGTGGTCAAGCCCTGGGGATCGATCCTGATGCGGCTTACGCCGAACAGTCTTTGCATGCGGTTGCCCATCGCCTGATTGATGGCCTGGTTGATGATAAGGTTCGTCGCCTGATCGGTGAACAGCGTCTGGCCAGATTGCTGCTGCAACTGTTCCGACTCTTCGCTGGTGCGGCCCAGCGCCAGCAGGGCGATAATGTCCGATTTGGGGAGAGGCGGCTCGGAGCGATAGTTCACATTCAGCCGGTCCGGCGTGCCTGTGACCGTGACATCCAGATCGTAATTGCGGACATGTGTGGTCGCCTGGAGGTTCACCTGGGGCTCGATGGCGATAGGATTGGCAAAGGTCACGTCGCCGCGTTCCAGGCGGAATTTTATGCCATTGAAGGTGGCATCGCCTTCCAGAATGTCGGCTCTGCCCAACACGCTGGGCCGCGCCAGAGATCCACGCAGACGCAGGTCGGCATCGCCCGAAAGCCGCGCCACCGCCGTCTTCATCTGAAGTTCCGGCGCAGTCTGCACCGCGATGTCGAGCTTGACGTTGTAGAGCGGCGAGTTTGCCGGAGTGATCGACGCCGATTGGCGGCTCTTCTCCAAATACGATCCGAAATCAAATCCTGGGGTGACTGACAGCTTGTTTACCATGGTTTCCCCGGAAATCATTGATGCCGAGCGGCTGCCCCTCCAATGCAGTTCGGCATTTGCCGTAGAGCTCACGCCCGGCGGATAACGCAGCCGGACGTCTTTGCCCACGGCCGTCAGATCGAAATTGAATTGCTGGTTGTAATTGGTGAGATCGCCCTTAAGATCGAGATTTCCGCCTCCGCTGCGAGCACTAAGCTGCTCGATGTGTATGCGGTCCCGGGTGAACGCCAGCGATCCGTTGATGTCGCTCAAGCCGCTAGGCAGGCCGCCGTAAGTGGCTGCGCCGTTCTTAATTTGAATAGTCCCTTGTGGCACAGGGTCTGCGAGCGTGCCAGTCACACTCAAGTGCATGGTCGTCAAGCCGGAAGTGGTCAGATTGGGATCGAGCACTCCGAGCAGCTTCAAGTCCGCTTGTCCGTTGGCGGCGAGGTCCAATTCTTTGGATCCCGCGAAATGAATCGACCCCTGTCCAGTGACATCCGTGCCTTCGCCGATCAAGTGCGCGGGCTCAATCTGCAGCCTCTGATCGGCATACGCGAACCGCACCGGGCCCTGGTTATGCAATTTGGTGTATTCCACGTCGATGGCAACATCGGACAGATCACCTTTAATAGCCCATTGCGCAGGAAAACGGAGCGGACCTTCCATAGTCACGTTTCCGCCAACTGAGGAATGTCCGGTGAGCTGCTGGCCGAGATAAGCGCGCCATAAAGGATCGACATCCAAGTTGTCAGTTCGAGCGGAGATTTTCGCCGGAAAGCCGCCCCGCATACCGACTGTTCCCTCGATCAGCAAGCTGCCGCGGGAAAACTCGGAGCTTCCCTTCAACTGCATTTGGCCGTTGCGGGTCGTTGCCTCAAAATCCATGGCACCAGCCAGTTCGTCACCGAACGCAATGTCGCGAGCTCGCACATGAGCATTGATGACGGGCGCGTCTAGGGTGCCGGAGCCTTGCAGGGTAAAATCCGCACGTCCCTCGACGGGGAGGCGCTGCAGTTGGATCTGACGAATACGTGCAACATCGAAGTTCTTTCCCAGCAAGTCCAGGCGGAAGGCTCGCCTTGAGGGCGAGTAAGCAGCGTTGCCCGTCACCTCGCCGCCCTCATGCGTAAGATTGATATTCATGAGAGCTGTTTCCTCTGCCCCCAATTGCAGGTCCGCGTCGAACCTTTCGATCGGTTCGCCATAAGCCGAAGCATTTGCCGCGTGAATGTGTCCGTGTCCCTGCGGGCGCGCTCGCGTTCCGGCAAGGTGCAAAGTAACTTCGGCCGTGCCTGCGACGGGGTAATCAAAGCCTGCCAGCGCAGCGGTCGAGGCTACATCTACGTTGTGCAGATTTACTTTCGCGGTGTAGGGACTGCTAGCGGTGAACTGTCCCTTGTCCAGAGAAGCGTTGAATTCGAAATCAGCGCTGGTGTCACCGCGCCGTAAGGATCCGCCGCGCAATGAAACCTGTCGCGAGGAGAACTGAAAATTGGCGGCCAATGAATCCCAATGCACTTCCTTCTGTGGGGTGCGAGAGGTCGCGGGAACGGTGAATTCGAAATCCTGTGCGACCAGAGTGCCGCTGAGCGTTGGAGATGAGAAGCTTCCTCCCGCCACCCCGTTAAAAGTGGCATCGCCATCCACGCGGAAAGGCACATCCGTAGGACCGCCCAAAGCTGTGATCAGAGGACGCCATTCTTCCAAATTCGAAGTTGATACCGACACTCGCACTGTCGAGGACGACGCCAGCGTGCCGGATGCATCGATCTTAGAAGCAGGTGTGGTCAGGTTGAATTTGGCCAATGCCAGAGAGTCGTTGGCAGCGCTGTACTTGCCCTGCACGTGGGCCGTGATGGGCAACTCGCGGCGAGCAGGCCGCGCGGGCGGGATTGCGTCGAAGTCGAAGCCGACCTCAACATTCCCTGGAGACCCCTTCCAAAGCGCGTCGACATTGCCCGCGGCGACTCCGGCGGGCGCGAAACCTCGCAATCGGTGGGCAGGCACGTCGAGGCTGCGTGCTGCCTCGCCTACCGAGACATCCCGCAAGTGCAATCGAACTACTCCGGCTTGCACGCCGGACAGTTTGGGCTTCTCGTCTTTTTTGCTCCGCGGCCTGGCAGCCGAAATTACGGCTACGTCTTCGGATTGAGCTTTTGCATTCTTGGGCAAAGGGACGCTATGAAGCCAGTTGTCCACCTGCGTATCTCCCGTAAAAGTCCCCCCGAGAATTTTGCCCTGCAGTTTGGGAAGCCTGATCTGCTGATCCGTGAGCACGTAATCAGCATTGACCTCAACCTTCTTTAGCGCGATCTGATCGTTTTGCCACCCGACTTCGCGAAGGGCCGCCATACCCGAAACCTTGAATTCGCTCCCGGACCAATGGCCGTCACCCCTGAGTTCTGCAACCCCCTCGCGCAGGTCGTGCCTGCGGCTGATTGCGGCGGCTTCCTGCAGATTGATTTCTGCCTCGTACGTTCCCTGCAGTTGTGGATTGCGAAAATCGATGATTCGTCCGCTTGCTTTTAGCGAGGATCGTCCCGAGTTCCATTGCAGCGACTTGATGTCGGCAAAACTCGGGCCCAAGACGAATTGGACGGTCGCCCCCCAGGAAAATGGCCGGAAGTCCTGGAAAACAGTATCGACTTTGCCCACGGAAAGCGCGCCGTCATAGCGGTTGCGCAGGTACTCGTAATCCATCTGCAAGTTGGTGTCGTGTACGGCAAACTCGAGAGGGATCCTGCGGTCCCCCCATAGCAGTTCGCCGTTG
>DATJEI010000200.1:0-6231 GCA_035496735.1 Bryobacteraceae bacterium
GGTGCCGGCGCTATTCGCGGCGTGGACGTTTCCACTGACGGCGGTAAGACCTGGAAGGCCGCCGTACTCAAAGGGGTCGCCTACAAGATGGCGCACACCCAGTTTGGCTACGAGTGGAATTGGGACGGGAAAGAGTGTGAGTTGATGTCGCGCTGTACTGATGAATGGGGAACTGTCCAACCCACGCTGGCCCAGATCGCCAAGTACTGGAACGAGCCTCTCACCAAAGACTTCCGCGTGAGGGGCAACAATAACGCGGTTCATCCCTGGAAGATCGCGAGTGATGGGAGCGTGACGAATGGCCTGGCATAAGCTGTTGTTAGCAGTATTGATTCTGGGAGTTTTCGCGCGAGCTGAAGGGCCCACATATAAGATCGGCAGGCCCCCCACTGCGGAAGAAATAAAAGCCCAGGATATCTCGATCAATCCCGTTACTGGCAAGGAACTTCCGCCGGGACACGGCACGGCTGCGGAGGGGGCGAAGCTTTTTGTCACCAAGGCTTGTGCGGCATGCCATGGGGCTAATGGATATGGGGGGCGCGCTCCCACGCTGATCGTTCCCAAGGGCTACCCGACCAAGACCGGCAAGGGGCCGGAGAGGATTCCGAACATTATGCCGGGCATGGAGATGGGAATTGAGTCGCCAGGACTCATGGCGGCTCACGCGCCCTATGCCCCGGTGCTGTGGGACTTCATCAACCGCGGCATGCCCCTCAACAAGGAAGGTTCTCTGACCCCCGACGAGGTATACTCCATCACCGCGTTCCTTCTCTGGAAAGCCGACGTGATCAAGGAAGACGAGGTCATGGACCAAAATACTCTCCCGAAAGTCAAAATGCCACATCTTGATTTAGCGACTGAGACGCCGATCTGGAAGAAGGGTCCACGGCTTGCGAACTACCCATAAAGCTTGGGCATTTCGCGAGAATTTGAGCGCGTCGCTGGAAGGCCGCGTGAATACAGCTGCTCGCTTTTCGAATAGAAGGGTGCCCGGCTTACTTTGAAACGACGACTGCGACGATGGTGTCCCTGGGTATCACAAGCGGTCCGGCTTGGCGTATAAGCTTCGGTTGATTGAGAAACGTGACTTGCAGGGTGAAGCCGTTCATGCTCCAAAAGTATCTACTCTGCTGAGGGTTGATGACAGGCGTATCCGGATTCGTGCCCTCGGCTATCGGTTCGTCGTCAATCTTCGTGGGCCGACCCAATTTTTCAAGTACGGTTTTTCTGATATCCCGCAGCGTCACATCCTTGACTATACTTCCGGCGTACGCAACGAATTTCGGGTAATCGGTGTCCGGGAAGATTCTTATTTCAGTCAGTTTGCCGCCGGTGAAAGTCCCGACAATGCCGGCGGAGTCATACCATTGATCGACACTCGTGTTCGACATTCCTGCATGACCCATGTGCCCGTCGTTTTCAGGCACAACCGTTTCCGTGGGCTTCCCTAATACCTTCTGGACTTCGGCGGAAGTCGCCCCCAGGTGGATGGGCAAGCCATACGACGACTGTGCGCGGACGAAACTGGACAGAAACAGTGCCAGAGCGATTCCTAACGGGCTGGCTTTCATGTCGCTATCCATACTATCCAATTCGTTTGTTCTCCGGCGGGATCACACTACGAGCGGCCGGAGCGGAGGATAAGCCCCTGCCGGGGAGCAAGCTAAGCGCCGACTCAAGATTAAGCGTGCGGAAGATCGTGACGGCATCCGCATCTATGGCGGGCGCAGCATACGTCGACGCAACTACATGGCCGGTGCGGCAGGGCAGCCGATCACGTTACTTATCTGGCGATGGGGGCCAGCCCCGCGGGAACCTAAGTGCCGTCGAGTGCAATCGCGAATGCGACTCCTAAAACCCACAGCGAGCACAAGATCGCAGCCGTAACCAAGAACGTCTTGATTCCACTGACTCCATCATTAGTTGACGGTGATGACACCGCATCCGAGGGCCGCGATGGGATCGGAGAAGTGCTTTGGGCCTGCATTCACCGAGAAGATCGGCTTGAGGCGGCCGTTTCTATAGAGGCCTCTGAGCCTGAGGCGAACGCGAAATTAGCCCTTCGCCGTGGGAATTTGGTATCTCTCCGATTTTGCTTTCCCGTAATCGACGAAGGGCCATGTCGTCGTCCTAGAGTTCCCAATATGGGCGGGAGTTGTAATAAGTGTGGACTTGAGAACCCCAAGCCCGGTCTGCCATGTCGGGCCAATTGTCCTTATCGAAGCCGGGCGCCTTCTCTAGCGTGGCTCGATCGATATTAAGAATGAACACCTTGCGATCTTCATCGAGAGAAAGGCGACTCCACGGAATCGCGAACAGTTTATCTCCCAATCCAAGGAATCCACCGAACGACAACACGGCATAAGCAACCCGGCCAGTGGGCGTATCGATCATGATGTCATCGATTTTGCCAAGATCCTCGCCGGCTTGATTCACAACTTTGTCGCCGTTGAGCGTGGACGCACTCATTACTCTGCGGTAGGTCTTCCGAGATTCTGTAAGGGTTGATGAATTCTTCATAACGTGTTTCCTTTCGTTCCGGGCTCTTGGCGGCGATCGGAGGTAGGTCGTTTCTCTCGCTTCTTTTCCAAACACCGCCATTGCTTAGATGAAATTGATTGACTTCTTGTGTCGCGGAAGCTTGGGAAGCGCGCCGCTCAACCCTAGCTTCACTGAGGCTCCGTTGGAGCGCATCCATCTAGTTTCTCGCCGCGCTTTCCCGGCAGCTGGGCGTCACGACTCCCGATCCGTATCGCTATCTCCCCCGCGGGTTTGCGCGGACGGAGGGCTGCTAAATGGGACCTGTGGACGACGAAACGTCAAGAAATTTGTCTGTGAGTGGTTGATTGCGCATCCCTGAGAGGGCTGGCGTCGAGCGGTTGTGACTAACGGATTAGCGATTCGGTCCAGGGAGGCGGACTAACGCGGATTCCGGTCATCTGGAACCATAGGCTTGCCCAACGATTCGATCCTGCCTGCGGTCCTACCCCCATAAGTCACGGGAAACTCGCTGGCGTGTGGCTCAAAGGCTGGGGGAAGCCTGATCCGATAGCATCAAGTGTTGGCAGCTTGACGTACAATAATTGATGACCCTGGGGCCCAACATGGGAATTCCGGTCCCATCGTCCGGGGGGTGTCGAGCGTATGAAAAGGCCTCGGATATCGGCGGCGTTTTTTTGCTACACCTGTGCACTGGGTGTTCTGCAGATTGGTTCGGCTCCCTTCGCTCAAGGTGCCGCAGTGGACTTTCAGCGGCAAATTCGCCCTATTCTTTCGGATAACTGTCTGCGGTGCCACGGACCGGACGAGTCATCGCGGATGGTGGGCCTCCGCCTGGATACCAAAGAAGGCATCTTCTCTCAACGCCCCAACGGGATTCCAGTCGTTCCGGGAAAAGCTCAGGAGAGCCTGCTGTACAAAAGAATTTCGGATCCAGACCCGAGACGGCGGATGCCGCCCCTCGCGGCTCATAAGGAATTGACCGACGCGCAAAAAGCTTTGCTTCGGCAGTGGATTGAGGAAGGCGCCGAATGGAAGCAGCATTGGGCGTTTACGCCGCCGACCCGTCCGCAGCTTCCAACCGTCAGAAATGAGGCTTGGGCGCGAAATCCCATCGACCGCTTTGTTCTGGCCAAGCTCGAAGCGAATGGCCTGCAGCCGTCTGCCGAGGCGAACAAGAGGGAGTTGATCCGCCGTGTGACCTTGGATTTGACCGGGTTGCCGCCTACCGTCGAAGAGGTCGAGTCTTTTGTCAATGATAAGGCGGATAACGCCTACCTGAAACTGGTTGATCGCCTGCTGGCTTCCGTGCACTTTGGCGAACATCGCGCGCATTATTGGCTGGACGCCGCTCGCTATGCCGATACCAACGGTTTTCACTACGACAACTATCGCGAGATGTGGCCCTATCGCGATTGGGTGATTCAGGCGTTTAACCGTAATCTTTCCTTCGATAAGTTCATCATCGAACAGCTCGCAGGGGATCTCCTGCCAAATCCCACCCTCGACCAGTTGATCGCCAGCGGCTTCAATCGCAACCATTCGACGACCAGTGAAAATGGCGTCATCGAAGAAGAAATGGCTGTGATGTACGTCAAGGACCGTGCCGATACCACGGCCGCCGTGTTTCTGGCGCTCACCGGCGCTTGCGCGACTTGCCACGATCATAAGTTCGATCCGATCTCGCAAAAGGACCATTACGCCCTGGAGGCGTTCTTCAACAACACTACCCAGAGAGTCATGGATTACAATCGGCCGGACCAGCCGCCGATGGTGATCGTTCCGCAGCCCGAAGACCGCCAGCGCTGGAGCGACTTACATCAACGGCGCAAGGATCTGGACGCGCGCCTTAGCGTCCTTCGGCAAGCTCCGAACCCTGCCTTCGATCAGTGGCTCAACGCAAGCTCTGCGCTGCCTGCGACGCCGCTCGAATCGCCGGCAGAAGTATTTCGGCTCTCGGTGGATGGCACGGCTCGGGTGACGCTGAAAGGCGCGGCGCAAGACGTTAAGCTCGAACCGGGCATCACGCTTGGCGAGGACCCTTGGCTGGGGCCGCGCGCGTTGAAATTCGATGGGAAATCTACGCTGAAGCTGCCGAACGTGGACTCCTTCACGGGTCGCGAGCCCTTCTCCGTCAGTGCTTGGATTTACGTCCCGAAGATCAAGTACCATCCGGGCCTGACCGGAGATGGAAGTCATTCGACTATTGCCAGCCAACTCACGCGAGTTTCCACCGCTGGTCCGAACGGTGCGCCAGCAGGTACGCGGCGCGGCTGGACGATGTATCTCGACCAGGGAGTGCCGGGCATGGAGTTGTTCGGCGACGAAGGCAAAGCCATACGGGCCCAGGCGTTGCAGAATGCGCCGATCAAGGAGAAAGTCTGGACCCATCTGACATTCACTTACGATGGCAGCGGTAAGGAAACCGGTCTAGCTCTGCATGTGAACGGCAGTTCGGTCCCCACCGAGCGCGGCGCCTATGGAATTCAGTACCTGCATGTCGTCAATACGCTGCCCGGGACTGCAAAGACAGATGCGCCTCTACTCATGGCAAGCGACGGCGACCAAGGGCTGTTTGAGGGCTCCATCGCAGAGTTTGAAGTCCGAAGTCGCGCCATTTCCGCCGAGGAAGCGCGGCTGGTAGCAGCCTGGCCGCAGATTGTGGATGCACGCAAGGTAAAGGTCTCTGAGCAATCCGCTGCTCAGAAACAGTCGCTGCGGTTGTATTTTTCGAATCACGCAGACGCTGCGTATCGCGATGTTCTTCGTGAGCTGGCGAGCGTGGATGCTGAACTCAAGGCGATTGAGAATCGGTCGGAAACTGCCCTGATTATGGAGGACCGCGCGGATGCCAAGCCCACGGCCAACCTGCTCTTTCGCGGTTTGTATGATCAGCCGCGCGAGGCCGTGAGCGCCAACGTGCCTTCCGTGCTGCCGCCGATGCCGTCGTCTTTGCCGCGCAACCGCCTGGGACTGGCCGAGTGGATGGTGGAGCCCTCCAACCCGCTGACGGCGCGAGTGGCCGTCAACCGGTTCTGGCAGCAGATTTTCGGTGTGGGAATCGTCAAGACCACGGAAGACTTTGGTTCGCAGGGCGAGACGCCTTCCCATCCGGAACTGCTCGATTGGCTGGCCGTCGAGTTTCGGGAGTCAGGCTGGGATGTCAAGAATTTGCTTCGACTGATGGTGACGTCTGCCACTTATCGTCAATCGTCTGTCCAGTCCAAAGACCAGAAGGATCCAGAGAACCGCTTGCTCGCCCGCGGCCCTCGCTTCCGGATGGATGCGGAGATGGTCCGGGATGTGGCGCTGGCGGCGAGCGGCCTGCTGGTCTCGCGAGTCGGCGGGCCTCCGGCGAAGCCTTACCAGCCCAGCGGCGTCTGGGAGGCCACTTCGATGAAGGAGAGCAACACGAAGAACTATGTGCAGGACAAAGGTGACAATTTATACCGGCGGAGCGTGTACACGCTGTGGAAGCGTAGCGCTCCTCCAGCTTCGTTAGAAACATTCGACGCCCCGACGCGGGAAACCTACATTGTCCGGCGGGAGCGCACCGATACGCCGCTGCAAGCTTTGGTGGGCTTGAATGACCCGCAGTTTGTCGAGGCCGCGCGAAATCTGGCGGAACATGCCATGCATTCCAACCAGGCCCTGGATGACCAGGTCGACTACATGACCTCCCGCTTGATCGCCCGAAAGTTTGGACCCAAGGAAAAGGAAGTTGTCGCACGT
>DATJEI010000201.1:0-9589 GCA_035496735.1 Bryobacteraceae bacterium
CGCGCCTAGCAGAATTCCACGGCTCACTAGCGTTTAGGGATAACCCGCCAGCCTCCGCTGCCCATGTTTCCATGGTGGAGCGTCGGAGAATCCGTTCACGTTCGGCATCTTCACTTTCGGCAGACTCTGCTGGTCCATGACGTCGCCTTCTTTAATAACTTCGTTCTTGGCGAGCAGGAAGGCCGTCAACGCGTAGACTTCATCGGGCTTCAGTGTTCCTTCTTTGAAAAGAGGCATGCCGCGATTGATGTAGTCCCAGATGGTCACGGTGAAGGGAGAACGCAGCGCCATGATTCCCGTATCCGGCGCCATGTGCATTCCTTCCATGCCGGGCGGTATGGGTTGGCCTCTTTCCGGGCCACCTTTGATCAAAGCCGGCGCTCGAGCTCCTATCCCGGTAGGCCCGTGGCATCCCCCGCACCCCTTCGTCAAAAAGAGCTTGGCGCCTTCGGCAGCGGTACCGCGCCCCGGCGGCAGTTCCTTTCCCTCGGGACCAATCGAAATGTCCCAGGCGCGAATTTCATCCGCGCTCGGAGCCTTCCCCAAACCATAGGTCGGCGACTGCGCCCATCCGGTGCAAGCACCCAACGCCAATGCGAGCAGGGGAAGCCTAAGCGTGTCCATTGCGAACGCTCCCATCCGCGGCCACGATCCAGGGCTGAATGCTATTGTCGGTTCCGCGCACTCGAGCTTTTTCCGGCGGATCGCCAAAGAATTTGCCGGCCTCGGCTACGGTGGGTTGCACCTGGCCTAGCTCGTCCGTACAGCGCGATAGCAGCGTGCACTCTTTCCCGTCCCACCTCCAGTTGAGGCCAAAGCGGGTATGCGCCATGCGATAGGCCGGCGTGCGCAGCTCGGCGTCCTGCCATTTCTTTCCGCCGTCGGTGGATACCTCCACTTTCTTAACAGCGCCCCCGCCGGACCAGGCCAGCCCGCTGATGTCGTAGAACCCGGGGCCGGAAAGCTGCTGTCCGCCGGAAGGAAATGTAATGACCGATTTTGGACCCCACTGGACCGTCAACGCGGTGACTTTCGGATCTGGGTTAATGTGGCCGTAATCGTTATAGGTCATGTAGAACCGGTCCACGATCTTGATCCGCCGCAGATACTTGGTCTGATAAATTCCCTCAAAGCCGGGAACAATGAGCCGGAGGGGAAAGCCTTGCTGAGGACGCAGCGCCTCGCCATTCTGGGCGTAGGCCACCAAGCAATCGTCTTGCCCCTTAGCAAGCGGAATGCTGGAGGCGCCTTTCACTTCCTCCGCTCCTTCCGCCACCATCCAGGACGCGCCTTTTTGCACGCCGCACTCCTTGAGCAACACCGACAGCAGCACACCGGTCCATTCGCTGCAACTGGTCAACCCGTGGGTATCCTGGACTGTCTTACCCTTGGCGCCCGAGCGGTTTCCCAGGCACTCGAGAAAATGCACACGGGTAACGTAAGGGAGGCGCTTCAGCTCGTCCATGGTGAAGACCAGCGGGCGGTCCACCATACCATGAATCATAAAACGATGCTGCTTGGGGTCGATATCCGGAACAAAGGAGCCGCGATGGGTAGCCACGTAGTGGAGCGAGGACGGCGTGATGATCCCTACCGAATCCTGCAGCGGCGTCGAGACGTGAAACACCAGCCCGAAGGCGTCCGGCGACATTCTCCCGGGGACGGGCGCGCGCGCCGAGGTCACGAAACGGGAACGCTCGCCGTAGGCGATCAGATCCTTCTTTGAATATTCTGCAAGTATTGGCTCGCCGCTCGCGGACTTTGCTGCTCCCACGGCCAAACCGGCGAGCGCTGCGTCTTTTAGGAATCCTCTTCGACCGGGTTTTTTCGATTCCATGGGTGTCTCCTTCGCAGATAGATGGGGGTTAATCCGGAGCTTAGATTTTGGGCTTACCGTTGGCTAAAAGTATACATCCAAAACCGCGGCGGATGGTAGCTGCGGAGGCCGCTGCGGAGGTTATCGACGATGTGACGCCCCACCTACCGCAGGACCAAGACGCTTGCGGCTAAGTATTCGCTTTTTCCGCCACCAGCATGGACTGTAGAATTTGGTCGGAGACCTCCCGGACACCCGCGGGCGAGTGTGTCAGAAACAGCGTATTCGTGCGGTCGCTTTCGCCGATGGATTTTAGCGTGTCGAAGTACTGCGTCACCATGACCAGCTGCATGACCTCCTTCGCGGAAGCGCCCTCGACCACTTTTTGGAATTGTTCGATCGAAACCTGAAGTCCTTCGATGATGGCTTTTCTTTGATTCGCGATTCCCTGTCCCTGAAGAGCGGTGCTCTCGGCCTGCGCTTCGGCTTTTTTCACCACGAGAATCTTTTCCGCCTCGCCCCTAGCATTCGCCGCGACCTGCTCGCGCTGCGCCGCATTGATGTCGTTCATGGCCGATTTTACCTTGGCATCGGGAACAATGTCGGTGACCAGAACGTTGACGATTTCGTAGCCAA
Source organism: Bryobacteraceae bacterium (assembly GCA_035496735.1). Lineage (GTDB taxonomy): Bacteria > Acidobacteriota > Terriglobia > Bryobacterales > Bryobacteraceae > Palsa-187. The sequence goes on from DATJEI010000201.1 coordinate 2,453, forward strand.
ACCCGGCCATGTCGGCGTCCAACTCCTGCTTTACCGCTGCTGCGATGCTGGACTGGCTGGCGAAGACTTCGTCCAGCGTCATGCCAGGCACATGCCCGAGAATTACCTGCTCGACATAGGACTTGATCTGGGCCACCGGATCCGCGAGCTTGTAGTAGGCGTCGAAAACCTTTTCGGGACGGACCCGATTCTGGACGGAAATAGGAATCGTGACGAACACATTGTCCTTGGTTTTCGTTTCCATCGTCAACGTAATCTGGATCACGCGCAGGCTGACTCTGCCTGCCACAGTATCGAAAAACGGAGATTTCCAATTCAGTCCCGCGTCGGCAATCCGCAGGAATTTTCCAAATCTTGTGATCACCGCCACCTCTGCTGTATTGACCGTGAAGAAGCTTCCGAAGATCACGTAGAGCCCCATGAAGGTCAGAATCGCCAGCAGAATCAAATAAACTTGGGCCACAAATCCTCCTTTTGCAGTTTTCCAATTAGACTAGACCAGAGTATATAAGATCGGCAGGGTTATCCCGCACAACCAGGCTTGCGTGCGGAGCCCTGAGGCGTAGACTGGTGTGATGGCGCACGCGAAACGTCTCCTATCGGCAATCGCCCTGTCCTTCGCGGTCTTCCTGCCGGCGTTGTGCGCGGCTGATCGAGCAAAGCCGAAAGTCCGCGCCGTCACCGGCTTCATCACGATCGATGCGAAGTCGTATCCGTCGCAATTTGAGGAAGCCGCGAAATTCCTTAGCCAGGTGCGCGAAACGATCCAGGCGGCCGGGTACGAAGTACAAGGCATCCGCATCACGACCCAGCCGTTTCCCGATTACACGCGCGGGCTCAGCCGTGCAGAGGCGCTCAAGCTACTGCGAGGTATCAGCGAATTGGCGGGCAAACAACACTTCTCTGTCAGCGTCGGCCCGGCGATGTCGAAAGACAATGACAGCACCGATCCGGTTGAAATCCTGACGGATGCGCTGTCAACGGCCGGCAATCGCGTCAACGGGACTATCGTGACGGCGGGCGAAGACGGCATCCACTGGAACGCAATACGGCAGGCCGCGCACCTGATTAAGACGGTGGGCGAACGCAGCCCACACGGCCAGGGAAACTCCAGCTTTGCCGCCGCAGCCATGATCAAGGCGTATGTTCCTTTCTACCCCGGCTCATGGCACCCGGCCGGCAGTCCGCGAAGCTTTTCGATTGGCCTGGAATCCGCCAACGTAGTGATGGAAGTCTTCTCGCGCGAGCATGACCCGCGCACCGCAGCGGCAGCACTCACCAGGGCGCTCACTTTACACGCACGCGCGGTGGAAGCCGCCAGCATGAAAGCGGCCGCCGGCAGTGGTTGGACCTACGCCGGTATCGACCCGACGCCGGCGCCCCGCGGACCCGTGTCGATCGGCGCCGCGATTGAATCCTTCACGGGCGCTCCCTTCGGCTCGCCCGGGACCGAGACCGCTTCCGGCATCATTACGCGCGCCGTCAAAGCCGTACCAGTGAAACAAGCGGGCTATTCCGGGCTGATGCTGGCGGTGCTCGAAGACGATACGTTGTTGCGCCGCTGGACGGAGGGCACGTACGGGATCGATTCGATTCTCGCGTATTCCGCGGTTTGCGCCACCGGCGTGGACACGGTCCCACTGGCCGGAGACACCAGCGAAGACGCCATCGCGCGAATTATCGGCGATGTGGCGACGCTGGCGTTCAAGTGGAATAAACCGCTGGCGACGCGGCTGTTGCCGGCGCCCGGGAAAAAGGCAGGCGACATGACGGAGTTCAGCGGCATCTATGAAAATACGATCATTCAGCCTCTGAGTGGCTCGCCCCGGCGCTAGCGGTCCTGGACGACACTGGTTCTTACGACCCTGCGTTATTTCGCGGGATTCATGGCGGCAATGTCCACGCGGTAGCTGACGGTTTCAGCAGTCGGGAACCCGGCGGGCACTTTTTGGATAACTTTTCCGGTGGCGGCCCACTCGGTTCCGCGCTGGAATGTCGCGATAAACCCCACGCAGCTCAGAGCCGGGATATCGTGGCCCATCGTGGTGTGAAAAATGCGGCCCTTTCCATAGCTGAGGACCATCAGCATGGGTTCGTCGCGGCCCGTGCCCTTGTTGGCGGGATCGGAATGAGCGGTTGCGAGGACCGTCATGTTTTCGCCGGGGCCCCGCAAGGTTGCGTAAAGCTCATCGGGCGCGTGCATCCAGGCTTTCGGCAACCCCTTCAAGATCGGATGTTCCGGCTGCTGGGCCGTTACCAGGAAGGGCAGCCGAGCGCCATGGGATCCGGCAGATCCCGGCGTATTATCGGATACTAGCCGGCCGTCCTTGACATACCAGAGCGGTCCAGCCTTTTCATTGCGCTCGCGCCAGCCGCCGATGCCGATCATCTGGTTAAAGGCGCGCCAGTCCGGAAATGCATTGTCTGCGGCGTGAACAATGACGAGTCCCCCGCCCTCTTTGACGTAGTTCTCGAACGATGCCTTTAGCTCAGCGGGCCAATCCGGCCCATCATAGTTGAGTACTACAGCCTGATATTGTTTGAAATCCGGCCTGAACTTTTTGAAGTCGCCGCCGGACGGGGGAGCGGTCACAACATCCACCTGAAACAGGCCGGCGTCCTGCAGTTCTTTCTTCAGCACGGGCGTGGTGTGCTGCCAATCGTGATAGGTCCCACCGCTCTGGCCGTCCAGAATCATGACACGCACGGGCGACGTGGCGCGGAGAGGCAACACCGAAGTTAGCAAAAGCACGCTCGGTAGCGTCGCATAAAGGATCTTGCTCATTGCCTTATTTCCTCCCGAACACCAGGAACAGCTTGGTCCCCGGAAACAGATCCGGATGTTCTTGAATTAGCTTGAACCCGGCATCCGACATCCACTGCAGGATCTCCTCACGAGCCACCAGCAGCTCGGGCTGATTTCTGTGCGGCGTATTGGGATCATTCTTGTCCATTTCGATGATCGCGATGCGCCCGCTGGGCTTGATATAAGTAGCGAGCGCTTTCAAGTAAGCCGCGCGGTGCTGGATATGGTGGAGCACGTCGTTAATGAAGGCCAAGTCGACGTTGCGCGCGGGCAGCTTGGGATTGTCATATTCACCCAGGGCGGTCTCAATGTTCCCGATGTTCTCTTCCCGATTGCGCTGGGCGATGTGGTCGAGCAGATCCTGCTGAATATCGACCGCGTATACTTTCCCCGCGGGAGCCACGGCCTTCGCTAGCGGCCTGGAAAAAAGCCCCGATCCGGCGCCGATGTCCGCAACCACCATCCCAGGTTTCAGGGCGAGCTTGGACAAGACGGCGTCGATCTTCTGGGTGGCGACCCGCTGCGGACCTTCCAGCGTGGCCACCCATTCGTCCGCCTTCCGCGCCGCAAGCTGTGCCTGCGAATCGGTCGCGCTTCCGGCCAGCATCAAGCCGGCGAAACACCGCAGCCACAAGTTGCTTCTTCGGAGCATTTGAGATTCAGGAGATCATGACTTTCCGCGGAAACTGCCCGTTGTCCTGCAAGAAGGTCTTCTTCGTCTTCAACTCGGCTGCCGTGGGCTGCACCATGCCTTCGGCATCAGTGACGCGCGAGACCAGCGTATGCTCGCCCGGCGTGGCGCCTTCCCAGCGGTAAGTGAACAGCTTCCAGGAATACTGGGTGTTAGTCGAAGCCAGCGTGGCCTTCTGCCACGGCCCATTGTCGATCTGCACTTCTACCGATTTGAGCGGCGTTCCGTCGTTCAGCACGAATCCGAGAACCTCGTGAACGTCACCCTTCTTGCGGACCCGCGCGATGGCCGACTTCAAGTGAATCCGGGTGATCTCATTCTCCACCCACTGCGTGGCCGGATCGTTCTCCTCGCCGGTTCCGCCGACGCCCACCAGCGAACGGTACCAGCGCGCCTGATAGTTTCCCAGAAAACGTTCTTCCTGCAAATGCACTTCCGCGAGCCACTTCACGTTGGCGACGCCGTACCAGCCCGGCATGATCAGCCGCACCGGGAATCCTTGATTGCGCGTCAAGGGCTCGCCGTTGAGCGCATAGGCCAGCATCGGCTCGCGCTTCATGGCGTTCTCCAGGGTGACGCTGCGAGCGAACTGCTGCTCGACCTTGAATGTCTGTGTCCGGAACACGACTTCCTGCGGCCCGCGGTCGGTGCCGAAAAAGACCACCTCGCGAGCCTTGGAATTGACACCCACTTGCTTCAGCACATCGCTTAAACGAACACCCGTAAAGCGGCCGCACGAGGACAGTCCCTCGATAGAGCGGGGGCTGTTGCCAGAGCACTCATAGCCGGCAGCCAACTCAGTGGAGCGCATCCCTCGCAAATCGGCCAGCGTGAACTCGGCTGGCTTATTGACCAAGCCAGTGAACTTCAGCTTGTAAGTGGCCGCATCGATTTCCGGCTTCCCCATGTGCTGGATGGTAAAGAAATCGTCTTTCGACGTAAACGGTCCGTCGATCTTCCGGATATCTAGCATGCGGACGCCGGTGGTAGCGTTATTCGGACTGAAGGTCGCAGGAATATCGGTGAAGGGCACGTCCACTTCGCCCTGTGCGAGCGCCGGCGTGGCCCAATCGGGCACGAATGCGAGCAAGCCCGCCGCTGCCAGGCCTCGCTTCAAGGTTTGTCTGCGTGTCGTCTGCTCTGACGTGGTCAGTTCCGGCATGGCTCTCCTCAGCCGCGACTGGATCGCGGGATTCTGGTACATTTTAACTCCTGCGTCGTAGAAGCACCAGCACGGCCGGAGCTTGGAGAGCTTGATCGGCCAACTGCGGGGCTTAACGTCGTGACTGACGATGCGCGCCGCCGCCCAATCCGCCCAGATCGACGATCACGGCAATCAGCAGCCACAACAGATTGATTCCGGCGGTAGGCATGCCGCTATTGAGCTCCCACGCATAGACCAGCGTGGTGAGTGGCAGAAAAATGAAGCCGAGCAGGGGCAGGAATAAGCTGGCATGGAAGGCACGCTGCAGGTAGTTCGAGAAGAACCACAACAAAAGAAGAGCGACGCGGGGAAACAGCAAGACGATGAATAGGAAGAGACAAGGCATAGTCGAGCAGTGATGTTCGGACCGGCGAGGCCGCCTTCCCGCGAGGTTTTGCAAACGTGCGCAAGCTGGCGCGGCCCGTGTGATCAGTACCGATTCAGCTTCTTACAGAGAGCAGCCCGTATGGCCGCAGCCGCATGAGATCTCGACGGATCCCTTCGCATCCTGGCAGCGCTGGCTGCAGTATTTCTTGTCGTCCGCCACCTTGCACGTGCATGCCGGGTGGGCGCATTTCTTTTTTTCTGTGTCAGTCATGGAGAATTTCCTTTTTTATCCGAATGCATGAAGCACCGAGTGGCGCTCCGGATTTCGGAGTGCCGCTAGCTTGACGACTCGTGATTTTGAGCAGCGCGTCGGAATGTTCGTGGCGCGAGCCCCGCCTTGCTGGTCGTTCTCGCTTAGCCGGGAGAATCGTGGTACCTGCGATTGTTCGGTTTCGCATCTTCAGCTCCTAACGCGGTGGCCGCCACCGCTACTCGGACGATAGCGGCATGACGCGACGTCACATTCGAAACAACGAGGCATGATTTATGACTCCTGGTCCTCGCTCAGCGCAATCTTAGGGCCACGCTCGGGAGAGCGAGCGGAAAGCAAGAGTCAGAATACAAAGGGAATCGGGTCTGCCCGCGGATCTAATCTTGTGAGGGGCCCAGGACGGTAGAGGTCAAATTGACGGCGTATGGTCAAACACCCCAGGTTGGGGTCCGCGCTTGGCTTGCCGACCCCGGCGCAAGTTGGGCCGTTGCGATTAGGGGCTCAATTTGGCTGTTGACGTGCGCAATAACGTATTCATGTCAGAAGTTGAAGGCGATTCGGAAAATATAACCGACGCTATAAAGCAAGAGAATTCTACTTCTATCAGTAGGATAAGGTCTCTCTTTGTGGATCCTGGTTTTCCTGCTGCGCCGTCTGAGGATGCAGGAAGCGCAGGTTCGTCGGAAAAATTGAAGGACGGCGAAGCTTAATCACCCTCCTGTCACGCCCTTGATCAAAAAGTGCATGTGCCCCACGTCACCAGTTTGCCTAAGCGTCGGGCTACGCTACCAAACATGCGCTGGGCCGGAAATACCTCTGGTTAGAATTGATCCGCCGCCTGGGCGCATGCCTCATTGACACCCACTTCATCCACGACCTACAGTTGGGTCATGGAACAAGGACCTTTCGGGAACCAGTCATTAAGTAGTTCAACGACAGGCAGTCCGGTACTGGGCAGTCGCGCATTCGGAAATGCATCCATCGCAGCGGCGAACGCCCGTTTCATGAGCCGGGTTTACGGCTGGATGGCGGGTGGCCTTTGTCTTACCGGCGCGGTGGCGTGGAACGTTGCGGGGAATCCCGAACTGGTGCGCGCGATCTTCGGCAACCGGCTGCTGTTCTGGGGATTGATCATTGCGCAGCTCGGGGCCGTGGTAGTTTTGTCGGGCCTGATCAACCGGATCAACGGCCTGACTGCGACGCTCATCTATTTCGTGTACGCGGGATTAACTGGACTGACTCTTTCCAGCATCTTTCTGGCTTACACCGGATCCAGCATCGCCCAAGTGTTCGGTGTAACGGCGTTCGGCTTCGCCGGTCTCAGCGGGTTCGGGCTGGTGACCAAGCGCGACCTCGGGCCAGTCGGCTCGTTCTGCATGATGGGGCTTTTTGGACTGGTTGGCTTCGCTGTGCTCTCCATGTTCTTCCCGTCTCTCATGGGCGCGGGCGCGAGTTTCGTGTTTTCGATCGTCGGCATCATTGTATTCGCGGGACTGACTGCGTATGATACGCAGCGGATCAAAGCCATGAACGCGCCTGGCAGCGAAGGCACCGACGCCGGCCGTAAGACTGCGATCTACGGCGCTCTGACGCTGTATCTCGACTTCATCAACCTGTTCCTGAGCCTGTTGCGGCTGACGGGGCGCAGGCGATAGTCCGCAATTCCTGAGGGCCGTAGTATAATTTCGTAGCCATGAGCCAACACCTTTCCGCCCGCCGAGAATTCCTTCGTTTCCTGGCTGCCAGCCCGCTGGCCGCGCAGGCCTTGGCCCAGAATCCGACGGGTCCTTATACGCCTACTTATATTGCTCCCACGGCGCCGAAAGACGCCCTGGATG
>DATJEI010000202.1:0-5195 GCA_035496735.1 Bryobacteraceae bacterium
GCCGCCGGCGTGCAGAATCAGGTCGGCCGCTTTGAAGGCGCGGTCAATCCGATGCTCGGCGCGAACCCACAATAAACGTCGCAGATCCATACCCGCGCGCGAGGCTGAAAGCGGATCGAAAGCGCCCCGCGAATCCACCACAGCGCAGAACTCGCCGTGGGCGCTCGCGGAGACCAATAATTCATGCAATACCAGTGTTTTACCGGATGAAACACAGCCAAAAATTTCGCTGATCGCGCCTTTCGGGAGAGCTTCCATATTCGCTTTTTGTTCGCCTTTTTATTGTGTGAGAGGCGGCTCCAAAAGTCAAATGGAAAAAAGGGCTAGGAAGTGGGAAGGATAGCCGGGCGCGGTGGGGTGGAAGCGGTGAGTTGGACGTGCGCGCGACTCCCCGCTTCCGACTTTACTCTGTGATTGATGCCTCCATCACGTCTCGTTCAATTATCATGCAAATTCTATTTGGGCGCGCCCAACACGGCTTCGCGGTAACCCCCTGCAGACGTAATAATCGAATCGGCCCACTGCGATCCCGGTCACACTGGGCGGAAGTCTCGAGCTCCTCCGCAGGTTGCAAAATAGTGTGGCGAGAGCGCGTAGGCGGTATTTTGGGAAACACGAAGCGAGGAAGAACGCGAAATGGTTGGAGGGAAGAACCGAGAGGGATTAGCAGGGCAGCCACCCGAGCGGCTGCCCTGCCTGGAGGAAAGTTACTGCGCGCCGCCACTCGAAGCGACGGTCTTGCTCTGGCTCTCCGGAACCCAGATCCGGACTTCCACGCGGCGGTTCATCTTGCGGCCTTCGCGCGTTTTGTCGTCGGCAACCGGCCGGGCATAACCCGCACCCAGCATCGAAATGTTGCGCACCGGGATCTGATGCTCATTGGCCAGATAGCGCGCCACGGCTTGCACGCGGGCTTCGCTCAAGGTCTCATTGTAAGTTGGCGAACCGCTCTTGTCCGTGAAGCCTTGCAGCTCGATCACGTAACGCTCCATGCCCTTGGCCTGCTGCGCGATTTCATCCAGCTTCGCCTTGCCGTCGGCAGTGAGCTTGTCCTGGTTGAACTCGAACAGAACCGAATCTTCCTTGGCGACTTGAAACTTGTTCATCGCCTGCATCGACTGATCCAGCTTGTTCAGGCCCTGCTCGGCAAAAGTGCGCGCGCCATCGGCGGCTGTTTTCGCGCCGTCAGCGGACTGCTGGGCAGCGCTAGCCTTCTGATCTGCCACCTTGGCTGCCTCACCGGCTTGGGTAGCTTTGGCATCGGTGTCGCGCAAATGCTCCTTGGTCTGGGATGCGTCCTTATCCAGGTCGGCAATCTCGGTGGTATGAGTAGAGAGCTGCTTATCCTGATCCGTGTTCTTGGCCTCGGTCGCGCCAACGCGCGTTTCCACCGGAGCTATGGTCTTTGCAACATATTTATGGGTAGCGACGCATCCCGTCCCCAGAAGGCTCAATCCGAGAGCGCCCACCGTCAGAAGTGTAGTTTTCATTTGTGATCTCCTTTTTTGTCCTAACAAGCGTGTCCTCTTCCTAATGAAGGCGGCGTGACGGGCGCCCGCTCCCCCGCCAGGCCGCTTATGCCTCGCGGAAGCCGGTAAAACCTTCTTGGCAATACGGGGAGTTTTTTCGGACTTCCCCCGCAACTGATTGATTCCGTCAAGCCCACGGCTGTGTATAAGCACGTGGGATACCACGGGAGGCGACGCCGGGTTGGCCGTGGGTCGGACTGGATGTAATGGGGTGTCCCCGAGCAGCCGATAACCTGCCATACTTTGATGACAAGAGGTAATATGTCACGGCGATTCGGCTTGCTCATCACGATTTTGATCGCGATCTTGCTTCCGTGGACTGGTCTCTTCTCGCAGGAGACCCTGCCCAACACTCTGGCGCAACTTCAGGAAACCCTAAAACGGCTGCAGAACGAGGTTAAGGGGCTGCAGAGTACCGTCCAGCGGCTGATGAAAGAAGCCAGGAACAATAAAGGGGCAGCCACCACCGCCGCGGCACCGGTAACGGCGGCGATCGCCGTCCGGTCGAATTGGCGCAATGCACTGGAGGCCTATAAGCACGGAAAGCAGCTGGAACAACAAAGACAATACAGCCCGGCGATCGAGGCTTACAGCCGAACGATTCAGTTTGATCCCAAGAGCGACACAGCCTTTCTGCATCGCGGCAATTGCTTGTTTCAGCTCGGCGAGTACACAGACGCCATTGCGGATTTCACACAGTCTCTGGCGCTGCAGCCTAACAGTTCGCGCGCGTACTTGGCCCGCGCTCTGGCGCTGGCGTCGAGCGGGCAAAATGACCAGGCGCTGTCCGATGCCGGCGAGGCGCTGCAGCGGGACGCGCAATATCTGGACGCCTACCTGCTGCGCGGGCGCTTATATCAATTGCAAGGTAAGAGCGAACTGGCATCGGCGGACTTCAACAAGGCGGTGTTGGTGGCGCCCCAATCCGAGAAGGCCTATCTGGGGCGTGCGGATGTTTTGGAATCCGCAGGCCAACCGGAGCAAGCGTTGAATGATTGTCAAAACGCTGTGCGCATCAATCCGAACTCGGCGGCGGGGTATCTGTGCCGTGCCGAATCATACCTGAAGATGAAACTGGCGGAGCGCGCGGTGGAGGACGTGAATCGTGCAGTGGTGACGGCGCAGACGTTTAACCAACCGCTGCCATTGGGAAGCTCACTGGCCCAGGCGCTACAGGAATCGGCATCCGCTCCCATGAGCGCAGCCGTTCCGAGTGCGCCAGCGGTCACGCCGGTTCCGCCGCCGCAGCCCGTGGTGACGGCGGTAGCGCCGCAGCCCGTGGTAGCGCAGGTAGCGCCGCAGCCCGTGGTAGCGCAGGTAACGCCGCCGTCCGTGATAGCGCAGGTAGCGCCGCCGCCCGCCGCATCGCCGATTGCAACCCGGCCGACCGCAAGCGCCGCCAGACCCGCGGCAGTCGCGGGCGGGGGGCAGGGCTCCGCGCCCTCTGCGATCAAGCAGGCAGATGCCCAACAGTACGTCCGCCAAGGCCGCGAGCTGATTCAGAAGGATCAGTTCACTGCAGCAATGAAGCCCCTCGACCGCGCCATCGACAGCGACCCATGGTCCGCGCCCGCCTACAATTTGCGGGGCTACGCGCACCTGCGCCTGCATCAATTCGATCAAGCTGTTGCGGATTGCAGCGAGGCCATCCGGCTGCAGCCCAACTTCTTAAACGCCTATGAGAATCGCGCTTCGGCACGGCGTCATCTAGGTGATCGCGCGGGCGCCCAGGCAGACGCGCGGAAAGTCGCGGATTTGCTCGCGGGACCGCAGAAGCCCGCCGCCTCGAACTCATCGCTGAGCGCCAAGCGTTAGCAACGGGCCCTAACAAAAACGGGACAGGCGGCCTTTCGGCGCTGTCCCGTTCGAGCCAACCGATGCTATGGCTGCCTACGCGGTCCGCATACTTTCCGATTTGTCGTTACCGGAGATGGCCGCCTGGGCCGCCGCCAGCCGCGCGATGGGCACGCGGTAGGGCGAGCACGATACGTAATTCATGCCCACGCGGTAGCAGAATTCGACCGAGCTGGGTTCGCCACCATGCTCGCCGCAGATGCCGATTTCGAGATCCGGACGAGTCTGCCGCCCCAGCTTGATGGCCATCTCGATCAGCTTGCCCACGCCTTCCTGATCGATCACGGCGAAGGGATCGGCTTTGAAGATCTTCAGGTTCTCGTATTCCTTCGAGAACTTCGTATAGTCGTCGCGCGAGAGCCCCATGGTGGTCTGCGTGAGATCGTTGGTTCCGAAGCTGAAGAATTCAGCGAACTCGGCCACTTTGTCCGCTGTGACGGCGGCGCGCGGGATCTCGATCATAGTGCCGACCATGTAGTGTTGCTTCTTGAGGCCGGCCTCATGCAGAACCTGGGTGGCAATGTGCGTCACGAGGGCCTTCTGGTGCTCTAGTTCTTTGGCGTCGCCCACCAGCGGGATCATCACTTCGGGAATTACCTTGACGCCCTTCTTGGCCACCAACACGACGGCTTCGAAGATGGCGCGGGCCTGCATTTCCGTGATCTCGGGATAAGTGATGCCGAGACGGCAGCCGCGATGACCCAGCATGGGATTGAACTCGTGCAGCTCTTCCACGCGATGCAGCAGCGGCGGCAGGGCCTTCTTCAATTCGCCAACCGGGATGCGGTACTTCTCCGACATTTCCTTTTTGGCCTTGGAGTCGGCGTAAGGCAAGCGGGCAAGATCCACCATCAGGTCTTCGCGCTTGGGCAGGAATTCGTGCAGCGGCGGATCCAGCGTGCGGATCACCACCGGGAATCCGTCCATGGCCGTGAACAGGCCGGCGAAATCCTTGCGCTGCATGGGCAGCAGCTTCTTGAGCGCGGCGCGGCGGGTCTTTTCGTCACGCGCGAGAATCATGGCCTGTACGTGCGGGATGCGATCCTCGGCAAAGAACATGTGCTCGGTGCGGCACAATCCGATACCTTCGGCGCCGAACAGGCGCGCGGCTTTGGCATCGCGGGGGATGTCGGCGTTGGCGCGCACGCCGAAGCTGCCGCGGAAGGTGTCCGCCCATTTCATCAGCTTGCCGAAGTAGGAGGAGTTGGGGTCAGGCTCATTGGTGTGCGCCTTGCCCAGATACACGTTGGCGCTAGTGCCATCGATCGAAATCCAATCGCCTTCTTTAACTGTGATCTCTTTGCCGCCCACCTTGGTGGTGAAGGCTTTGTCACGCTCGCTGATGGTAATGGAGCCTGCGCCCACGATGCAGGGGCGTCCCATGCCGCGCGCCACAACGGCGGCGTGGCTGGACTTGCCGCCGACGGCAGTCAAAATGCCCTTCGCGACGTCCATCCCGTGAATGTCGTCAGGCGTGGTTTCTTTGCGGACCAGAATCACGGGGCCGTGGGCTGAGAGTGCGACGGCGTCATCCGCGCTGAAAGCGCAGCGGCCCACGGCGGCGCCCGGGGATGCGGCGATACCGTTTGCGACCAGCGTCAGCTTCTTCAGCGAAGGCGCGTCGAACACCGGGTGCAGAAGCTGATCGAGCTGATTAGGGGCCACGCGCAGCACGGCTTCCTTCTTATCGATCATGCCTTCCTCGGCCATCTCGACAGCCACGCGCACGGCGGCAGGACCAGTTCTTTTCCCATTCCGGGTTTGTAACATGTAAAGGGTCCCGTCTTCGATTGTGAACTCGAAGTCCTGCAT
>DATJEI010000203.1:0-13391 GCA_035496735.1 Bryobacteraceae bacterium
TGCGCGGTGCCACTCCAGCAAGTTGCCGCCCGCGGCTCCGGGTCTCGATCCGGGCGGCTGTTCGGGCAAGGACTACATGACGTGCTGGAGTCAGTATTGGAATTGGACCACGACCGACGATTTCAAGTCGAAGATGCGAGCAATTGTAATGAAACCGGATTTCCTGGATGAAAATTATCTCTCCGCAGAATTCCGTGTTCCGGTGACGCTGCTGGGTACCAATGCTTGCAGTCCGCTGGCAACCAACGCGATCGCAGGAAACATCTGGGACAATTTCTCATCGCAAACGTACAAAGAGCTGCCCTCGGCCGGCGAGATTACCGTATACAATCCGATGACCGGCGCGCCGCGGCAGTTCAAGCTGCCGGGCGGAGGCCGAGGATTTACCCGGCCGCCCTCTCTCATCAGCGTTTGGTCCACGGCGCCTTTCCTGCTGAACAATAGCGTGGGCAAGTTTAATCCGAGCCCGTCCGTCGAAGCGCGCATGGATTCCTTTCAGGAATCGATCGAAGAAATGCTTTGGCCGGAGAAACGGCAGAAAGACCCGGTGCTGGGCGACAAGGTGCCCGGTCTCATCGATCGCACGACCGTGACCAGCTACGTCCGGGTATCGTCCGGCTATGTTCCGGACAATCTAAAGGGCGCGACCGGCCTTGCACAGCGGCTCCTTCCGCAGCTGTTCGGCGAAGGAGGCCTGGAGATTGGACCAATTCCGGCGGGCACTCCCATCAGTTTACTCACGAACCTCGACCTGCTGGCAGACGATGCCGACTTCGCGGGACGCGTGAATCATGATGCGAAGCTGCTCGATCTGGTCAACAAAGTCAAGCACGATCTTGCAAATCTGCCTAAGAACGCGAGTGACGAAGAAGCCCGCAAGGTTCTTGAGAATCTGGTGGAACCGCTCATGAATCTGAGCAAGTGTCCGGATTACGTGGTCAACCGGGGTCACTATTTCGGCACAGATCGTTTCGGGCAGGAACCAGGTCTGGTCGATAGCGATAAGCGCGCCCTGATCGAATTCCTAAAGACCTTCTGACCCGCCATGGGATCGCCAACATACGATTACGTCATCGTAGGATCCGGGGCAGGGGGCGGTCCCTTGGCTGCGAATCTGGCACAGAAGGGATACAAAGTATTTCTTCTCGAGGCGGGCTCCGATCCGTGCTCGGAAAGCGATCTCGGCCGGTACATGTACGAAGTCCCGATTTTTCACGGCCTTTCCACCGAGTATCCGGAAATCGCCTGGGACTACTACGTGCGGCATTACACGGATCAGCAAAAACAGCAGAAGGACAGCAAGTTCGTCGCGGATCAAGACGGGATCTGGTATCCAAGAGCGGGAACGCTAGGAGGCTGCACGGCTCACAATGCCATGATCACCGTGGTTCCGCAAGACAGTGACTGGAACCACCTGGCCGAGATTACGGGAGATACGTCGTGGCTCGCTGAAAACATGCGCCAGTATTTCGAAAGGCTGGAAAACTGCCATTATGTTGCCGATCCGCACTCTGTGAAGGGGCGTGTGGAAGGCGTCCTTTCATCGATCGCCGGCCTGATTGGGCGCAGAGAGGACTGGCGCGATTCGACTCGCGGACACGGTTTCAGCGGCTGGCTCCCAACGTCAGAAGCCGACCCTAAACTGGCGCTCAAAGATCCCGCATTGCTCGCATTGATCCTGCGCAGCGTGGGCGAGGCTCTGCGCAATCACTCCGGCAGCCCGTTCGTCAAAATCGCGACGCGATTCGATCCCAATGATTCCCGTAACTCTGGAAGCAGTCCGGAAGGACTGGTGTTTACCCCGCTGGCAGTAGAGCACGGGAAGCGAGTAGGGCCTCGGGAATTTCTTCTAAGAGTTCAGGCGCAGAATCCAGACCGGCTCACGATTCAGTTGAACTCTCTGGCAACGCGCGTGCTCTTCGACGGCCGCAAGGCGACCGGCGTCGAGTATCTGGCGGGACGCCATCTTTACCAGGCAGATCCCCAGCAGGTTGCCGATCCTTCCAGCGCTTCTCTAAAGCAAGTGCTGGCAAGCCGTGAAGTGATAGTCGCCGCGGGCGCGTTTAACAGTCCGCAATTACTAAAGCTGTCCGGGATTGGCCCCCGCGCCGAGCTCGAAGCTCTTGGCATCCCGGTCATCGTCGATCTTCCGGGTGTGGGAGAGAATCTGCAGGACCGCTACGAGGTCGGCGTGGTCTCGGAGTTATCGAAAGACATCAGGTTGTTGCAGGGCGCCAGCTTCGCCCCTCCTGAAGCGGGAGCCGGACCTGATACCTGCATGAAAGAATGGACGGACTCGGGAACGGGGGTCTATGCTTCAAACGGCTCTTTGATTGGCATAGTCATCCGTTCGAGCAAAGAGAAAACCGAGCCGGATCTGTATATCTTTGGGCTGCCGGGTTTGTTTAAAGGCTACGTTCCGGGATATGCCGCTGCCTTGGAACAATTTCACAATCGCTTCACATGGGCCATCCTGAAAGCTCGCACGAACAACACCGCCGGCCGGGTGACTTTGCGGTCTGACAAGCCGTGGGAGGCTCCTAAAGTCGAATTCCACTATTTTTCCGAAGGTAATGATGCGCGCGGGGAAGATCTCAATGCGGTCGTGGCCGGCGTGGAGTTCGCGCGCGCCATCAATCAGCGGCTGGCAATGCTTGGGCTGATTGCGTCGGAGGAGGTTCCCGGCTCGTCGTGCGCGGGGGAAGCGTTGCGTGACTTCATTCAAAATGAAGCGTGGGGCCATCACGCCTCGTGCTCCAACAAGATTGGAGCGGATAACGATCCGCTGAGCGTTCTCGATAGCCGTTTTCGCGTTCGACAAACCGAGGGATTGCGCGTGGTGGATGCTTCGGTCTTCCCCAGGATCCCGGGCTTTTTCATCGTTTCCGCTATCTACATGATCAGCGAGAAGGCTCTGGATGTCATTCTCGAAGACGCCCGCACGCCCTGATCGCGGAATAACCAAAGGAGTCATTCGATGTCCAACACACTCGTCAATTACGATGGCAGCATTACCACCACCCCGCAGCAGCTGGTCCACCCGAAAAGTGTTGAGGAAATACAGGCTCTGCTGCGGGACCCCAAGACGTATCCGAGCCCGGTTCGCGCCAAGGGAAGCTACCACTCGCTGACGCCTTGCGCGTCCTCGGATGGCACCATCGTCGACATGACCGGCATGGCGCAGGTTATCGAAATCGATGCCACCAAGAAGACGTTCACCGCTCAGGCCGGCCTTCAATTTATCGAAGCTTCCAAAGCTCTACGCGAGCAGGGTTTGCAGTTCATGACCAATATTGAAATTGGGAACATGACTCTTGGCGCCGCCGCATGCTGCCATAGCAAAGACGCCCTGGACGGGATCGAGTTCGGACAGGTTAGCTCCTACGTCACCAAGATCAAGTGGGTCACGCCCGATGGAAACCTGGCGGAAGCCTCCGAGGCGGACAGCCTCGACGAGTTGCGCTATGTTCGGTCGAGCTACGGCCTTTGTGGAATCGTTTATGAGGTCACTTTCCGCATTAAGCCAATCGAAGCACTTCACTTCACCTATCTGCCGCGCCCGCTGGACGAACTGACAGACGCTGAAGTCGGCAATCTTCTGGACACCTCCGAAGGCCTGGTCTGCTGGACCGTCGGGAGGACCTGCGTGTTTCAGCAGCGGAAGCGCGTTGATGACCCGGGTATATTTGGCTCCCTGCTATCCGCCGCCCGCCGCAGGCTGTGGAACTTCGGGGATGCTCACGTCGCGCATTTTATCGACCAATTCCTCACACACAAACCTCTCCGCGACGCCGTGCAAGCGGGCGGTTTCGACGTTACGAATTTTCTCTATTCGACACTCCATTTATTTGGCGGAATAACCCTTCTTGCCCCGGACAAAACCATCGATTATCGCGACACGCCACGCTCCGCGCGGTACGCGTTCACATTTTGGGCGTTTCCTCGCGACCAGTGGTTAACGACCCTTCGTGCGTATCTTGACTTCACGGACCAACACTTTAAAGCTACCGGCTTTCGCTGCAACATGCCGCTCGGAGCCTATCACATCCGTCGAGACACCAACTCGATCCTGTCCTACACCTACGACCAGGAAATCTTTTCCATCGATCCCATACACGCGAGCACGGATGACACGGCGTGGCATGACTTTCTGAAGAAGTTCAATGACTTCGCATTTGAGCGCAATGGAATTCCGCTGCTGAATCAAAGTCCCTTTGTCGAACGCAAGCATGTCGAAGCTGCTTATGGCCAGCGCTGGACCGACTTCGCTCAATGGGTGCGAACCAAGGACCCGCAGGGCCGCATGCTCAACCCGTTCTTTGCCGATCTCCTGCCGAAGTAGGGAGCCGTGAAAAGGATAGCGAGACGATTATGCCCAAAGCGAGGAAGTTAGCAGCGACTAGAAAGCGATCCCGCAAGCCTTCCGCAAAGACGGCCCCAGCTAGGGCAGCAGATAAGGCCAAGCCCTTCTATCCGACCAGGTGGGTAACCGTCTTTGCGATGGATCCCAGCGTGATGGCCGACGGGAAAATCCTTAGGGCGCAGATTGAAATCCCCAATGAGGCTCTGGAGAGCGGCCCGCGAGGTTATCGTGCCCACGTTGTGGATTACGATTCGACGACGGACACGTTCTACCGTCCGCTCAAGATCCAGAGGCGGTGGAATCGCGAAGACGAGGCGCCGCCAGATCCCTTCGAGAAGCTTACCGACCAGCGCCTGTTGGCCAGTCCGGCTTTTCATTCCTGCATGGTCTATGCGATCGTGATGAAGACTCTCGCACGCTTCGAATTTGCCATGGGACGGAGAGTCGGGTGGAGTTTCGAGGGGCATCAGATCCAGATCGCGCCTCACGCGTTTTGCGATGCGAATGCTTTTTATGCGAAGGAGGCACAAGGACTCTTCTTTGGATACTTCCCCGCGCTCGACGGAAAGAAGCAAATCTTCACCTGCCTTTCTCACGAGGTGGTCGCTCACGAAACTACCCACGCGCTGCTGGACGGCTTGCGCGAGCACTATACGGATCCCTCTTCGCCCCAGCAGGCTGGCTTCCATGAAGGATTCGCCGACATTGTGGCGTTGCTCTCGACGTTCTCGGCGCAGTCTCTGGTGGCGCGCTTGATCGATCTGGGACTTCCGGCTGGTGACAAACTTGAGATCAAACGTTCCAGGGTAACGCCTGAAAAGCTGCGGAACTCCGCGTTGCTGGGCCTGGCGGCCCAAGTGGGTGCGGAGATCTCGGGGATACGGGGTCAGGCCCTGCGTCGTTCGGTTCAGCTGGAACCCCGCAAGGATTATCTCTCCTCCCCGGACTACCAGGAGCCGCACGCTTGCGGCGAAGTGCTGGTTGCGGCCGTGATCAACGCCCATCTGGACGTTTGGATCAATCGCATGGAGGCTCTGGGAAAGGCCCGGCTCAACCGGCAGCGGGCCGCTGAGGAAGGCGCGGAAATTGCTGCAAACATGCTCACCGTGTGCATCAGGGCGATCGATTATTGTCCGCCCACCGACCTGCAATTCAGCGATTTCGCCCGGGCGCTCCTCACCGTAGACATGGAATTGAATCCGCGAGACGACAAATATTGCATGCGGTCGAAACTGTTCGAGTGGTTCGTCAAGTTTGGAATCCTGGGAGAGGAGAAGGCGCAAGCGGGGCGGGAGCCAGGAACCTGGGATCCGCCCGAATTTCCCGAGCTGTTCCTGTACGATCGCACGCATTTTGAAAGCATGAAATCGGATAAGGACGAAGTCTTCCGCTTTCTTTGGGAGAACCGCAAACTTTTGAAACTGAATGAAGATGCAAATACAAAAGTCTGCTCCGTCCGGCCCTGTGTTCGTATCGGCCGGGATGGGTTCATTCTTCAGGAAACCGTAGTCGAATATGTCCAGGAGATGAATCTGTTCGCGCGCGAACTGGGCCGACGCGGCGTGCAGATTCCCGAGGACATGCCCGGCGATACGGAAGTGACCCTTTACGGCGGAAATGCATTGATCTTCGATGAATACGGCCATGTGAAATACAATATCGGCAACTCCATCCTGGATCCGGCACGGGACAGTGTTCAGAGAAAGCAAAGTGACCGTCTCCGCTATCTGTGGCGCGCGGGTGCGTTCACTGAGAATCGTTCCGGAATGTCGCCCTTCCGGCAGATTCACTTGCGCGGCGCGATGGACTGGTACCGCTCGGTGCGGGTTGAGGAGGAATAGCTGATGCCTGCTAAGAAGACTCCGGCGAAACGTGCCGCAATCGGCGCCGCTCCCGCGTCGGTGACCATCCGCATGTATAACGTGGGCTTTGGGGACTGCTTCCTTCTGACGTTCAACTACGCCAAAGAAATACGGCATATGTTGATCGACTTCGGCAGCACATCCGCGCCGAAGGGCCAGGCGAAAGATTATATGAAGCGGGTGGCTGCCGATATCAAAGCGCAATGCGGCTCCAAGCTTCACATCGTGGTTGCCACGCACCGGCATCGCGACCACATCAGCGGTTTTGCGACGGATGGGGATGCCACCGGCACCACCATTGCCGGGCTGAAGCCCGACTACGTGATTCAACCGTGGACCGAGGATCCCAACGCCAAACCTGATGCGCTAACGGCCACGGTGAACGTGGGCGCCAAGAGCGATCCCAGTGCGAAGCAAATGACAGCCCACTATCTTGGATCGCTTGAAGCCATGCATCGGGTTGCCGCGGGAGTCGGCGAATGGGCCAAGCAAAACGCAGCGGGGATGGACTCCGCCACGCTGAATCAACTCTCTTTCCTGGGCGAGGACAACTTAAAGAACCTGTCTGCGGTCAAGAACCTCATGGCCATGGGGCGGGCGGGAACACCCTACTATGTGAACGCCGGCATGAAGCTGAACGGGGTGCTTCCCGGGGTGAAGATCACCGTCATGGGTCCTCCTAATCTGAAACAGAGTGCTAAGATTCGCACCGAACGGTCGAAGGATCCGCATGAGTTTTGGCAGTTTCGGAATTTCTGGGCGGCGCAAGATGGAGCGGTAACGAGAGCGGCCGCGAACCGTTCAGCCGCGCTGTTTCCCCGCGACGTGTCGGCAGCCCGCGGGCCGAATGTGCGATGGTTCATCCGGGCGGCGAGAAAGATACAGGCCAGTCAGATGCTGGAACTGGTGCGGCAACTGGACGATGTGATGAACAACACCAGCGTCATTCTGCTCTTTGAGATCGGCTCCAAAAAGCTGCTGTTTCCTGGAGATGCGCAGATCGAGAACTGGGCTTTTGCTTTGGACAACCCCGAATGGATGGCATTGCTGGAGGATGTGGATCTGTACAAGGTGGGGCACCATGGAAGCCTGAATGCGACACCAAAAACCTTGTGGTCGCGGTTCAAGCATAAAGGTGAGCACAGCGCGCATGACCGGATGGAAACCCTCTGTTCCACCAAGGCGGGCAAACATGGCAGCGTAGACGCCGGCACGGAAGTTCCCCGGCGTCTGCTGGTGGACGAACTGCAAAAGGAAAGCGACTTTACTTCCACCGAGGACTATAAAGCAGCCGACGGCTTGGTCCGCGAGTTTACAATTCGAGTGTAAGAAATGGAGCCAGCGGCGGCTCGCCTGGTCTTAGCCTCTGCCGCCTCTGCCAGCCGCTTTGGCCTTCGCCTTCACAGCCTTCGGCTTGGAGGCTTTGGGATATATACCCGCCGCAAACATAAAATCCGACTTGTCAATATCCTTCCCGCCGATAATCGGTTTCCCATCTTTGGTCAACTCTCCGGGAATCTGATAACACATGATCGACTTCTCATCCGGGGTGGTCCCACTGATCGTCGATTCCTCGATCGGCGTCAAGACCTGCGCGCGAACTTCATCTTCGCTCCACCCTTGAGTTTGCATAAAAAACTTGATCGCTTTGGCAGGATCGATTCTGTCGACCAGGGCCTTGCGCATATGCTCATGTGGAAAACCAAGCGTATGGCCAGTTTCATGGCGGATCACGCGATGGTATTCCGACTCGATGGTCTGCATGGTGAATCCTTCCAGATTCATCGTCTGCTTGCCTTTGGCAATGTGCAGTATATCGGTACCGAGATAAGACCAATAGCCGCCCTCTTGGCCATCGACGCGAGCAATGCGCACTTGCCCATCCCGCGTCGTCTCGGTAAACTTCACGTTCGCCGTTTCCGCCCAGGCATTCATATGCTGCAGAATGCGTTTGCGAAGATCAGCGGCAGGGTTGTCCATAAAGGCCACCGTCAGCTTGACGCCTTTCAGGCCCCAATATTTCTTGGTTACCAGCGCGATGCGTTGGGGCGTGAGCGGGAGGCCCCGCATGAGTCCGGCCAGATGCGCAATAGGTACGTGATTCAGTGGATTGATCTTGATGGCAGTTCGCGCAGCCTCGATGGCTTGTTCTTTCGGCAGGCTCTTAGGCGTGCAAACCAGGACAGTAGGTTTCATAATGTTCCTTTCGCTTCTCTCCAAGCGGAACCAGTGTACGGGGGTTCCATGTAAATGACAATAGGCACCGAAGAAACCGGCAGACCCTTCACATCAAGCGTCTCCGACCCACGCCGCGATAGTACACCTTATAGTAGTGATCTCGAACGTCCGAACGTTACAGCCATGGGTGCCTGAGTTCTTGATCGCCAAACATCGGCGTTTAGGGCCACGCTTGATTGGCTGCGTGCCTCATTCTGATGGACGGGCCGGAAGAATTAAAGCGCGCGCACCGTGCCATATCAGTATGCTTGGGAAGCCACGTTATGCCGGTCTATTGCGTCTGTCCATTCTTAAAGGACATGATGTTTTTTCTTGTGGGCCATTACACATCTTGACTTGGAATGAATTGCGGGGTGCCAGAGTAAGCAAGTAAGAATTGCAGACACGGCAGATCCCCGATCCCCTTGAAATCCAGGTAGTTGGGACTTTGGCAGCCGAGCGGCACAGAATTGTCCAGAGGAGACGCGCCTTGCCGACAAATGCGATCTCCGGGACGCTTGGATACCCCAATGCGCGGGGCCGAGATCTCCCTTTTAGATCCATTTTTGTAAAGGGATTAGAGTGGTTTGGCGAATTGGGTATCTTTTTTGCGCGGGTATTTCGCGCGGCCGTTACGTCCCCTTATGAGCTAGGAGAGTTGCTTCGCCAGTGCGAAGCTATCGGTGCGAAATCTCTTCCCTTAGTGGCTCTGGCAGGAGCGGCAACCGGCGTGGTTCTATCGCTGCAAACTCACGACGCACTGAGCCGATTTGGGGCCAAGTCACTGCTTCCGGCAGTGATCGTATTTTCCATTATTAAAGAGAGCGGTCCAGTGATCACCGGCCTGGTGGTCGCGGGTCGCGTGGGGGCCGGCATTGGAGCTGAGCTTGGCTCGATGAAAGTAACCGAGCAGATTGATGCGATGGAGGCCTCCGCCGTCGATCCCTACAAATTTCTGGCAGCGACGCGCGTGCTGGCCTGCGTCCTGATGCTTCCCCTGCTCACGCTGGCGGCGGATTTTTCCGGCGTCATCATGGGATGGCTGGCCAACAACCTTGCCGATCCCATTTCGTTCCGTCTGTTCCTGGACAACGGATTCAAGAGCGTGCAATTCAGCGACTTCATCCCGCCAACCTTAAAGACGGCGTGTTTTGGCTTGATTATCGGTATTGTGGCGTGCTTCCAGGGAATGCGAACCACGGGGGGCACGGAAGGAGTGGGCAGATCGGCTACGAGCTCAGTCGTGCTGTCGTCGTTGTTTGTAATTCTCGCGGACGTCGTATTGGTGCGACTAATCCTGATGCTCTGGGGATAAATCTATGGACAGCAAATCAAATGCCGAACCGATCATGATCGATAATCTGTACAAGAGGTTTGGTGATCACACCGTCCTGAATGGAATCACTCTGCACGTGAAACATGGTGAGACCGTGGCGGTCCTGGGACGCAGCGGCATCGGAAAGAGCGTGCTCCTGAAACTGATCATTGGCCTGCAGCCGTCCGACGCAGGTTCCGTGAAGATTGACGGCCAGGAAATCACCAGTCTCAATTTCCAGCAACTGAATGAAGTCCGGAAGAGAATCGGGTTCTTATTTCAGCAGGCGGCCTTATACGATTCACTAACGGTTGAGGAAAACGTCGCCTTTCCTTTGAGCAGGCACACAAACATGCCCGTTGCCGATCGAGCAAAGCGGGTTAAGGAATTGCTCGCTGGCGTCGGGATGGAACAAGACCTGGAGAAAATGCCTTCCGAGATCTCCGGTGGCATGCAGAAGAGAGTGGGGCTGGCGCGCGCGCTAGCGCTGGATCCCAGGATTCTACTCTTCGATGAGCCTACCGCCGGCCTCGATCCTATTACGGCGGCAGAAATTGGCAAGCTGATCCTGGAATTGAAGCAGAAGCGCCAGATGACGGCCATTGTGGTTACACACGACATCCGCGGGGCCAAGACGTTTTCGGATCGCATGGTTCTAATCCACGAAGGAAACATTTTGGCCGACGGACCTCTTTCCGACTTGCAAAAGAGCAAGCATCCGTTTGTCATTCAATTCCTGAGGGATAGTTCCTAAGGCGGTGAACTATGTCTAGAACTTTTCGACTTGGGGCTTTTATCGTCGCGACGCTGCTCATTTTCGCCGCGGGCGTGTTCTTGATCGGCGGCAAACAGTTCATGTTTAGTTCGACCTATCGTCTCAATGCGGACTTTCAGACGGTGGCTGGATTGCCTAACGGCGCCGATGTGCGGGTAGGAGGCATTCACGAAGGCACGGTCGCTCACATCCAATTGCCGCGCGGGCCTAACGACAAAGTGCGAGTGGTGATGGATCTGAAGAATGCGACTCGAAATGTGATCAAGAAGGATTCCGTGGCGACGATCCGATCCGAGGGGCTGGTCGGGGATAAATACGTAGAAATCACGTTCGGATCCGACGGCGCTGCTCAAGTGAGCAATGGGGATCTAATCCAAGGCGAACCGCCGCTCGAATTTTCGGATTTGATGAAGAAGACCAACGGACTCCTGGACTCGGCGAGCGGCGCTATCCAAAATGTCGCGAGTACGTCCGAGGACCTTAAATCCATCAGCAGCAAAATCAATCAGGGTACTGGAACCATGGGAGCCTTGATTAACGATAAGAGCGTGTATCAGCGCATTAACGCGGGAGCAGCCGCCATGCAGGAAGATATGGAGGCGCTCAAACACAACTTCCTTCTTCGTGGCTTCTTCAATAAGCGCGGATATGAAGATTCGGCCGATCTGACCAAGCATGAAATTCCGCAACTGCCGGCCGCAGCAATCACCAAAAGCTTTACATACCAAGCGGCGAAGCTTTTCGATAAGCCTGACACCGCCAAGCTCAAGAGCGCGAAGGCGCTAAATGAAGCGGGAAAATTCCTGGAAACCAATGCATTTGGACTCGCGGTTGTGAGCGCTTATACGGACATGAAGGGCGATACTGAAAAGAATCGACTGCTGACCGAAGCGAGAGCGATGGTGGTCCGTGATTACCTGGTGCAAAATTTCAAGTTGGACGACACGCGCATCAAAACCATCGGTCAGGGGAAGTCCGCGTACGCGAATGTACCCGGAGGAGGCGTAGAGATTCTGGTATATCCGGCCGGAACGAATCCACCAGACATACCGCGGGCTCTTTCGTCGAAACGCTAGCAAGGCGCGGCTGCTAGTTTGCATCAGCCGGGCAGCGTTCTCACGCTTGAAGATCATCTAGCGCCAGCCTTCGCCGCAAATGGGAGAGGATGGGTCCGTTTCGGCTGCGGCGGTCCGCCCGCCGAACAAAGCCTCCCACATCGCCTCTTGTTTGTTCGTGTGGAAAAGACGTATTTAAAGAGCAGCAATCCTTGACCCGATTGGTCGTCTCGGCCAATTGCATCGAAAAGAGCCGATAGGCAACAATCAGGGAAGGGAGTAATCATGTCCACAAATACCATCCGACTTCACCGCGTCCTCCGGGCAACTCCCGAGAGGGTTTATCGTGCGTTCCTCGATGCGGATGCAAAGGCGAAATGGCTGCCGCCGAACGGTTTCACCGGCAAAGTCCATCACTTAGAGCCCAAGGTCGGTGGTACCTATAAGATGTCGTTCACAAACTTCACCACGGGGCATATCCACTCCTTCGGCGGCGAATATCTCGAGCTGGTACCGCACGAACGCATTCGATACACCGATAGATTCGACGACCCGAAACTGCCCGGGGAAATTCAGGTAGTGATAACTCTCAGGAAGGTTTCTACAGGGACGGAGTTGAACATCGTACAGGAAGGAGTGCCCGACATTATTCCTGCTGAGGCGTGCTACCTGGGTTGGCAAGAATCGCTTATTCTTCTCGCGAAACTCGTCGAAGCCGATATCCCGGCGTAGCCAGACAGTATTCCGACGCAGCAGAGAACTTGCTCCGCTCTCTAAGGTGCTAGCAGTGAGCTATTAAGCCGACATGTTTATGCGGATCTGGTTTACTGGCGCAACAACTTTGCGAACATTCACGCCGTGCGCTAGAATTCCAAACAGCGTAACACGGCTGTTGTTTAGCCGCTCCATTTCAAGATTCGCCAGTCATTATGGATTCACGATTTGATGCCAACGGCAGAGTGCAGTAAGAAAATTGAGCTTCTTAAGGACATCCAGACCGCGATGGGTGAGCTTATGGCGATCCATAACAATGAGGTCGTCTCCCTATTGGCAGAAGACTTTGATCAAGTTGCTCATCTCAAAACGACACTTCAGGCCGTTCGAGACCGTAAAGCCAGGTTGATCGAGGCATACCGTGACCACGTAACGGCGCATGGCTGCTGATCACTGTGGGAATCACCCCTATCTTGCGGATGCCTCCGCATTCGCAGTTTTTGGCCCATGCTAAGCCAGATCCGCTTCAGAGGTTTTGCTCGCAGTCTACGCAAGAGCCTGCTGCGGCGCTTTCATTAGCATCCTTATCTTTTCCGGGCGGCGAGCTGATTGCAATGTATGATGGGTAAGTTCAAGGGCCGAAGAAGTGGCGTCCTGATCGGCTTGTGTCCGCGTTCTCCTATTGTGTTTTGTGCCAGCTGCACCATGGGAATAGCGAGCGTTGCATCTTCAAGTGCAACTTCAGGTCGATTATAGGTTCGTCCCGCAGAGCTCCAGGTCCATCCAAACCATATCTCTGAGCGGGATTCCATTCTCCACGATGCCACTCCGGTATCCACGCGCTACACCGAAGAAATCCCGTTCAATGCAAAGTAACCGAAACCCCACTTTCTGATAAAAGGCAAGTGGTCCAATCCCGGAGTTGCCGGTGCCGACGATCACGCGGCGAACCCCTGCGCGGCGCAATTCTGCGAGGACGGCTTTAACCATCTGCCGACCGATTCCGCGGCCCTGGAGCGGCGCATCGACGGCAACCGCTTTCAGTTCGACCTCGTCAGCGGCATTGCGGGTCACAAGGACCATCCCGAGC
>DATJEI010000204.1:0-19192 GCA_035496735.1 Bryobacteraceae bacterium
CGCATCGAGTCGAGCTGTGTCGATATGAAAAAAATCGAGGCGATCATCCAACCGTTCAAGATGGACGAAGTCAAAGATGCCCTCACCGGGATCGGCATCGATGGCATGACCATCAGCGAAGTCCGCGGCCACGGCCGCCAGAAAGGCCACACCGAGGTTTACCGCGGCGCGGAATATAAAGTCGACCTGCTTCCAAAGGTCAAGGTGGAAATGGTCGTGCCTTCCGCTAACGTGAGTCAAATCGTCGAAACGCTCGCAGCCGCGGCCCGTTCCGGAAAAATCGGCGATGGGAAAATCTTCATCTCCTCGCTCGAAGATGTGGTTCGCATTCGCAATGGCGAACGGGGAGAAACCGCCATCTGACGCCGGTGACCGATATCGGCGAGCTGGTGCGTCAGGCGATATTGGTTCTTTCGCTAATCATCGTTGCCGCGAAACTGGGAGGGGAGCTGCTCGGACGTCTCGGGCAGCCACCCGTTCTGGGTGAGTTGCTGATGGGGGTCTTGCTGGGGAATCTCAGCCTGTTTGGGATCACCGTGCTGGAGCCACTTCGCGATAGCTCCATGCTAAGTGTGGTGGCGGAGATCGGGGCGATCCTGCTGTTGTTTGAGGTGGGTGTGGAATCCGACCTGGTCCAGTTATTGGCGGTCGGCTGGTCCTCTCTGGTGGTAGCGACGCTGGGCGTCATCGCGCCGATGATCCTGGGCTATATCGTTTCATCGCAGCTGCTCCCGGAGGCCAGTTGGCTCACCCATTTGTTTGTCGGTGGCACGCTCACGGCCACCAGCGTCGGGATCACGGCGCGAGTCTTGAAGGATCTAGGCAAAGCCAACACCAAAGAGGCCCGGATCATTCTGGGCGCGGCGGTCGCCGACGATGTGATCGGATTGGTGGTGCTGGCGGTAGTCAGCGGCCTGGTGACAGCCGCGACGGCGAGCCGCGGAGGCGGCGGCGTGAACCTGGGTTCGGTGCTGTGGATCGTCGTAAAGGCGTCCGTGTTCCTGATTCTCGCAGTGGTGGTGGGGCGGTTCTGGTCGCAAAGGATTTTCGTGCATGCGGCCAAGCTGCAGGTACCGGGTGTCTTGCTGGGACTGTGCTTGTGTTTTTGCTTTGTCGTCGCGGCGATATCCGATTTCGTTGGTTTGGCTCCCATTGTGGGAGCGTTTGCAGCAGGAATTGTGCTTGAGGAAGTCCACTATCATCCGTTCCGCGAGCGCGGTGAGCGCAAGGTGGAAGAATTGCTGTTTCCCATCACCACGCTGATCGTGCCAGTGTTCTTCGTGATGATGGGTTTCCGCGTCGATCTGAAGAGCTTCGCGTCTCCGGCGGTGCTGGGCTTCGCGGCGTTGATTACGCTGGTGGCGATCGTCGGCAAGCAGATTTGCGGGCTGGGCGTGCTGGAGCGCGGCCTGGACCGTTTGGCGATTGGAGTGGGAATGATTCCGCGGGGAGAAGTCGGGCTGATTTTTGCGGGGATGGGCGCCACGCTGACGCTGGCGGGAAAGCCGATTCTCTCGCCGACCACTTTTTCCGCGCTGGTGCTGATGATTATGCTGACCACCTTCATTACACCGCCGCTCCTGAAAGTCGTTTTCGAGCGCAGACGATCCTGGAGTTGATCGCGGCATGCTTGACTTGCAACACCTCAAGACGTTTATGGCGGTGGTGACCACCATGAGCTTCAGCCGCGCCGCGGACGAGCTGAACTATTCGCAGTCGAGCGTGACGCACCATATCAAAAGGCTGGAACGGACTCTGGGCGTCCGGCTGCTGAACCGGTTCCGCTTTACCAAGACCATCGCGCTCACCGATGCGGGCGGAAAGATTTACGAATACGGCGCGCGGCTGCTGGCGCTGGCCGAGGAGGCCGAGGCAGCGGTTCGGCCCAAGGGAAAACGCTCCGGTGCGAAAAAGTTTCGCCGCCGGACTTAGATCTCGATCTCCATCCGCAACAGCGCCGCGCTGAGGGTCTTGCCTTGCGCATCCGTGCGCAGCGAAACCGTGCCGCCGCCATCCAGAGCCTCGTACAGCAGAAAATTCAAGGCGTTCAGATTGGGCAGCTCAAACCGCTCAACCCGTCCGCGACACAGCTCGCGGAAATGCTGTTTCACGCGCTCGGCCGTTACCTGAGTCACTAATGCGGGATAGTCTTCCGGGCGCAGAGCGATCAGCCCGATGTTGGCGCAATCGCCTTTATCGCCGCTGCGGGCATGCGCGATCTCGCGAAGCTGTATGCGTGACATTTACGCCTCCCTCACTTGGACGCGCGCGGTCACTTCACTTTTAGGAATCAGTGCGGGCCAGTAAGCCACCACTTCTTCCACCTTCGGCTTGCCGCTCGCCGGATACGTCACCACCGGCGGTCCGTTAAGAGCCAGCGGCGCAATCTCGCGCGTGAAGCGCTCGATGGCCGCGGCATCGCTGCCGCGCACTCCCACCCGCAGCGTTACCTCCGCCAGATCCGGCGACGGCTCGCCTGAAAGCAGTTCGCCGTGACATGCATTGGCCCCCACATATTCACTATGAATGGCGTCAAACTTCAGTTCCAGCCGCTCCAATCTCGTCCGCAAAATTTGATCCGCCATCTTGGCCTTCTTATAAGCGTCGGGCCAGCCGTAGGTCATCGTGCCCGCGGCTTTGAATCCCGCCGCGTAGCTGATCGAGACTTTGTAGAAGTGCGTCGCGGGGCGCCCCTGGATCCCCCAGAATTGCACCCGATCGGGACCCGCCTGCTTCAACTGGATGGTCGTGAAATCCGCGACTACGTCGGGCGTAATGTAGGCGCGCGGATCGCCGATTTCATACACCAGCTGTTCCGTCACGCCGGCCACCGTCACGCGTCCGCCCGTGCCCGGATGCTTGGTGATGGCGAAGCGCCCGTCGGCTTCGGCTTCGAGAATCGGGTAACCGATGCCGGCCAGATCGGGCATCGTCTCCCAGTCCACCTGACAATTGCCGCCGGTAGCCTGCGCGCCGCATTCCACAACATGTCCGCCCACCACGCCCGCGGCCAGCCGGTCCCAGTCGTCGCGCTTCCAGCCGAATTCGTGAATGCTGGGTCCCAGCGATAGCGCCACGTCAGAGCAGCGCCCGGTCACCACGATTTGCGCTCCCCGCCCCAGCGCTTCGGCGATCGGAAATGCGCCCAGATAGGCATTCGCGCTGCGCACCCGCTCCCGAACCGCCGCCAGCGGCTCGCCGGTATCCATATTGCGAAGCTCAATGCCGCGCGCCACCAGATCGTCCAGGCGATCGAGAATGTTGTCGCCCGTGACTACACCGATCTTCATCCGCGCCTGGTAGCCGGCGCGTGCCAGCGCCGCAGCCACCGCTTCACCACAGGTCTCGGGATTCACGCCGCCGGCGTTGGCCACTACTTTCACGCCGCGCTGCACGATCTCCTTCGCCCCACGCTCGATCATTTGCGGGAAATCCCGCGCATAGCCGGCCTGCGGATCGCGCGCGTATTGCTTCTGCAGAATCGACATAGTGACTTCCGCCAGATAGTCCAGCGTCAGATAGTCGATAGGCCCGCCGCGTAATTGTTCGAGCGGCGCCTCCAGCGAGTCCCCCCAGAAGCCCTGCGCGTTCGCAATGCGGATCATGGATCGAGTTTCCCATGGGACGCGCTTCCCGCGCAGGCCAGTAGCGCCCTTATAGCTGGGTTGCGTTTATTTCCTGGGTGGCGGAGGCGGGGGAAGGAGTTCCTGCTCAAGATACTTAGTTTGTGGTTTCCCATCCTCGTCGACTATCCAAAGGAATGGTTCGATCTCTGCCAGCCCTGACACGATCAGATCCATTTCTTCCGCAGCAACCAGGCCTTGGTTATTTGCGTAAGGCTCATGTAGCCGAGAAGCGTCAGCATCAGGATCGGCCAGTACATCCGCGGCAGTTGCGCGAGGCCCAGAGAAGAGGCCAGCGGAGAAAGCGGCAGCCACATTCCGAAAGCCATGACGGAGAACGTCGTGGCCGTCAGCGGCCAGCTCGCCCGGCTCTGCAGGAAAGGAATTTTATTTGTGCGAATGACGTGAATGATGAGCGTCTGTGTCATGAGCGACTCGACGAACCATCCGGTCTGGAACACCGGCGCCCGGGCTGGGTCCCAGCAGTTGAAGACCCACAGCATGACAAAAAAGGTCGTGTAGTCGAAAATCGAGCTAATGGGACCGATGAAAAGGATGAATCGCTTAATCTCATCGATGTTCCACGGCCGCGGGCGCGCCACTTGCTCATCGTCCACCGCGTCGGTTGGGATCGGCACCTGCGAGAAATCGTACAGCAGGTTGTTGGTCAATACCTGAATGGGGGCCATCGGAATGAAAGGCAGGAAGGCGCTCGCGCCGAGCACGCTGAACATGTTGCCGAAGTTGGAACTGGCCCCCATCCGGATGTACTTAAGGATGTTCGCGAAAACCTTCCGGCCCTCCACCACGCCGCCATCCAGCACCATGAGATCCTTCTCCAGCAAGATCAGATCCGCCGAGTCCTTCGCGATGTCCGTCGCCGTATCCACCGAGATGCCGATGTCCGCGGCTCGCAGGGCGGGAGCATCGTTGATTCCGTCGCCCATGAATCCCACCACGTGCCCCTTGCCCCGGAGGGCGCGGATCACCCGCTGCTTGTGGGCTGGAGAGAGGCGCGCGAAGAGCGTCGCCTTCTCCGACGCATCGGCCAGTTCGGCATCCGACATTTTCTCCACGTCGCCGCCAAGCAGCATGGGATCTGCCGACAGGCCCACGTCTTTGCAAACCTTGCGGCTGACCAGTTGGTTGTCGCCGGTGAGAATTTTTACCGCCACGCCATGCTTCCGCAGGGCCTCGATGGCGCCCGCTGCCGTATCTTTGGGCGGATCCAGAAATGCCACGTAACCTTTTAAGACCAGATCGCTTTCATCGTGCTTGGAGCAAACCTGTTTCCCCTTCAGCTCCTTGGTTGCCACCGCCAGAACCCGGAAGCCGTCGTTGCTGAGGCTCGCGTACTCTTCCTTCAATCCGACGATCAGGTTGGGGTCCATCGGCGACACGTTCCCGTCTAGTTCAAAGTGCGAGCACTGATGAAATATTTCTTCGGGAGCGCCCTTGGTAAGAAGTATCGCCTTCCCCTGCGGGTCTTGCACCAGCACCGACATCATCCGCCGCGTAAAGTCGAAAGGCACTTCATCAAGTTTCTGGTACTTCTCGACTAACGCTTGCTGGTGAAAGTCGGGGCTGGCCAGAATCGCAATATCGAGCAGGTTGTTCAATCCTGTCTGGAAATGGCTGATCAGATAGCCGTCGAGGAGCACTTCCTCGGTCTCGCGCCCCGCGACGTTGCAATGCCGCATGAGGATCACGCGGTCCTCAGTAAGCGTTCCGGTTTTGTCGGTGCACAAAAAATTCATGCCCCCGAAATTTTGGATCGCATTGAGCCGCTTCACGATCACTTTCTTGCGGCTCATGGCGAGCGCGCCCTTGGAGAGGCACACCGAAACAATCATGGGCAGCATCTCCGGTGTGAGGCCGACGGCTACTGCCATTGCAAAGAAAAAGGCGCCCTTCCAGTCGTGTTTGGTGAAGCCGTTGATGAGAAATACCAGCGGCACCATCACCGCCATTAGCCGGATCATGAGCCAGGTGAAACGATTGAGCCCCTGGTCGAAGCTGGTCGGCGGCTCATCTTCGGTGATGGCGCTGGCCATGCTGCCGAGATAGGTGTGGACTCCGGTCGCAACCACGACCGCAGTGGCCGTGCCGCTTTCGACGCTGGTCCCCATGAAGCAGGTGTTCTTGAGCTCGGTGGGTGAGCTGACAACCTTGGTCTCGGCGTCGTGGAATTTCTCGACCGGAAACGATTCCCCGGTGAGGCTGCCCTGGATGATAAAGAGGTCTTTGGCGGAGAGCACCCGTACATCGCCTGGGATCATGTCGCCCGCGGACAGCTTGATGATGTCCCCGGGCACCAAGTCGCGGAGCGGCATCTCCTTCGGAGCGCTATCCCGAACGACGGTGGCGGTGACGTGGATCATGGCCTTGAGTTTTGCTGCCGCCGTGTCCGCCCGGGCTTCCTGCACGAAGCGGAGCCCGACGCTCAGCACGACCATAGCCGCCATCACGGTCCCGGCGCGCGCGTCGCCGGTAGCGAACGAAATCGCCGACAGCGTCGCCAGCAGGATCACCAATGGGTTGCGGATGATTTTCAGAAGACGGTCGGGCCAGCCCTGCTTCTTCTCCTGTGCCACTTCATTCGGGCCCACCGTGCGCGCGCGAGTCTCGGCTTCCGTTTGCGTCAGTCCTTGGGGAGTTGTCCGCAAGGACTGAAGCAGTTCATCACCGTCCTTCCGCGCTGCGTCCAGGACGGCGGGCGAAACTTGAATATTGTGATTCTTGGCCTTGGCTGTGCCGACGCCAGTTACTGAAGTTTTCGCGCTGCTGTTCGCGTCGGGTGTTGGCATCGCCGTGGCCGGCCTACTTCAGGTACGCTCTCAGAGCATGAATCAGATCGTCGGCCGCCCGGGTCTGCTCATTGGTGGGTTTGGTTTTGGGATCCAGAACATGAAAGCGGATATGCCCCTCGATCACCTCCGCCATCAGAGCGTCCATGGCGCCTCGGCACGCGGAAATGTTATGCAGCACATCGGAACATTCCGCCTCCTGTTCGAGCGCCCGTGCGACCGAATCCACTTGACCTCCGATGCGCCGTACGCGATTAAGCAACTTCTTTTTCTCTTCGATCGTATGAGCCATAAAACCCGAATAACGTCTTGACAAGCATACCCCGCCGGGTATAGCCTAAGCAAGGATTGCGGTTTACCCACTTCAGCTCCAGGAGAAAAGAGGCCCCTCATGTCTGATGGCAGTAATCGTCTGCCGCGGTGCGAAGAAGCGTCGGGAACCGCGCCAGCGGGGCCTTCTCCTCGCGGTCTTGGCTCGCTGTAATTTCCCACAATTACTCTGCACCGCCGATTTATTGCTGTAGCTGGCTTGCGGTCCCGGCTCATGACTACAAATCGATTCCCGCTCCACCTTCCTTTTTGGGCGGTCGTGTTCTCGATCGGCCTGGCGGCATCCGCGCAACAACCATCGACGCCAACACATGCGGAACCGGTCAAATCCGAGCGTTGGAATCTGTTCTATCAGGCAACCTCCATCGGGCAGTACCATGGCACTTTTCATTCGCCCTACTCGGGCCCGTTCAGTCTCCAGGACTATCCGGAGCGCGATGTATCGCTCACTACGACGCTGTTCTTCGGCGTGCGCCTGGAGAAAAACACAGCACTGTACTTCGATCCAGAAATCGCCGGCGGACGCGGATTTAGCGGCGTCGATGGGCTTGCCAACTCGTCAAATGGCGAATTGCCGCGCGTCGCGTCAGCTACTCCCAAACCCTACGTGGCGCGGTTGTACGTATCTCACGATTTTGGCTTCGGCAATGAAACGGAGCCGGTCGAAGGCGAAGAAAATCAGCTTTCCGGCGAGCGCCCGATGAATCGCTACACAATCACCGCCGGGCGCTTTACGCTGACGGACTTCTTCGACAACAACAAGTATTCGCACGATCCGCGAACCCAATTCATGGGGTGGGCCGTGATGTATAACGGTGCATGGGATTATCCGGCCGACGTTCGCGGCTACACCTGGGGATGGGTGCACGAGTTCCACGCGCGCAATTGGTCTGTCCGCTATGCCAGCGCCGCGATGCCTCGCGTGGCAAATGGGCTTCGCTTCGATCGCAGACTGTTTCGGAATCGTGGAGACGTATTCGAGGGGGAGTACCGCTACAGCATAAGCAAGCACGGCGGCGCAGTCCGCGCGCTGCACTACCTCAATCGCGCCGCCGCAGGTAATTACGCCGAAGCGCTCCGGCCGGCGCAACTGACGGGCAGCACGCCCGATGTCACCTCCACTCGCCGCAACGGGACTCTCAAGTATGGCTTCGGATTAAACATGGAGCAGGAACTGACTAGCAACATCGGCGTCTTCGCGCGGCTGGGGTGGAACGACGGAAAGACGGAGAGCTTCGCGTTCACGGCCATCGATCGTCTGGCAAGCGCTGGTATTTCGATGGGCGGTGAGCGATGGCGCCGGCCGTTCGATACGGTCGCGACGGAACTCACGGTCAGCGGTATTTCCGGGGTCCACGCGCTCTACCTCGCGCGCGGAGGCTATGATTTTCTGATCGGCGATGGCCGTCTGCAGTATGGCCCGGAGTACATTTCGGAGACTTACTACAGTGCGCGCCTGTTTCCCGGATTCTTCGCAAGTTTTGATCTCCAGCACGTTGCGAATCCGGCTTACAATCAGCAGCGCGGACCGGTCTGGATCGCCTCCATCAGGCTGCATCTTGAGCTTGGAAAGCATCAAAGCAGCGTCCCCCGAAGTATCGCCGCCGCGAACGTGAAATAGATGATGAGTCCCGTTACGTCCACCAGTGTCGCGACAAAGGGGGCTGAAGCACTCGCTGGATCAAGTCCACAGCGCCGCAAGAGAAAGGGCAGCATGGAGCCGGCGATGGTTCCAAAAGTGACGACGCCGATCAAGCTGCAGGCGATCGTGAGCGCGAGCAAGACGTAGTGAACGCCATAGGCGCCGCTGATCTTCTGCCAGACTAAGATTCGAATGAGGCCGATCGCCGCCAGCGCCGTGCCCAGGACGACACCGGCGCACAACTCTCGCCGGATCACTCGAAACCAGTCTCGCAGCCGAACTTCCCCCAGTGCCATGGCGCGTATCACCAAGGTAGTTGCTTGCGAGCCCGAGTTTCCTCCGCTGCTGATAATGAGCGGCAAAAACAGCGCGAGAACCACCGCCTTGGCGATCTCATCCGCGAAGTAGCCCATGGCGGTCGCCGTTAGCATCTCGCCCACGAAGAGAATCGCCAGCCAACCGGCGCGTTTTTTCACCATTTCGAGAAAGGAGACTTCCAGATACGGGCCGTCCAGAACTTCCGAGCCGCCCATCTTCTGAATGTCTTCGCTCGCCTCCTCTTGCAGAACCGAAACAATGTCATCGATTGTGATAATGCCTTTGATATGCCGCGCGCCATCCACCACCGGGATGGCAAGCAGGTGATGTTGTCGAAATAGCTTGGCAACTTCTTCCTGATCCGTATTCTCAGGCACGGAGACGAAGCTCGTTCGCATGACGTCCTTGACACGCTTCGTCCGTTCCGCCACAAACAAATCTCCCAGCGACACCACCCCCAGCAAATGCTGTTCGTCGTCCACCGCGTAGGCATAGTAGATCGTTTCGACCTCCTTAGCCTGTCTGCGAAGGTATGCAATTGCCTCATCCACCGTGGATTCCGGCCGCAGGCTGGAAAATCGGGGACTCATCCTGCCGCCCGCCATATCCTCCTTATAGGCCAGCAGACCATTGACCTCACTGCGCGTGCTTTCGTCCAGATCGCCCAAAATCTCGTCGCGCTGGCCCGGCTCAAACTCTTGAACCAGGTCGGCCGCGTCGTCAGGGGCCAAGAGACGCACCCAAAGACGGCGCTCCCCGGCCGCCATGGCTCGAATCAGCTCCGCTTGGTCGTGTGCGGATATATCCAGGAAAAAATCGTCTGCCTCATCGCGGGGAAGAAGGTTAAATTGCTTGAGCCTCGCCTCGGTGCTGAGCACCGGCCAGCGATCCAAGAGTTCTGAGTGCGTCGATACGGCGGGGGTCATGGCTTTCCTTCAAGTTAACGTAGCAGCCCGGCGAATCAGGCGCGTATACAACAGGTACGGGCCCAAAAATTTACTTGACGCCTCGTATAAATCAATCGTATGATTCAAACATACATATGATCTTGATGGAAGCTTTGACGCCGCTCGATACCAAAACCCGCATTCTGAACGCCGCCGAAAAACTATTTGGTATGAATGGTTTCGATGCTACCTCGCTGCGCGACATTACGGCTGAAGCTCAGGTCAATCTGGCGGCCGTCAATTATCACTTCCAATCCAAGGAAAGTCTGATCGACGCCATTATCCAGCGCCGCATCCTTCCCATTAACCAGCGCCGCTTTGAAATGCTGGATGCCGCCGGGCATCCCCCTGGTGTGGAGCAGATCGTCGAAGCCTTTCTGGCGCCGATGCTCATGCTGGAGATGCTTCCAGCCGTCCCGCTCATCGGCCGCGTCTTG
Source organism: Bryobacteraceae bacterium (assembly GCA_035496735.1). GTDB lineage: Bacteria > Acidobacteriota > Terriglobia > Bryobacterales > Bryobacteraceae > Palsa-187. The sequence continues at coordinate 10,105 of DATJEI010000204.1, forward strand.
TCGAACCCCAATCAATTCGTGGACCGGGTGTATAGAAAGCACTTGCAGCATGTGGCCGAGCGTTTCTCGCAAGCCATTCGCGAAGCGCTTCCCGAACTCTCGCCGGAAGAAGCCTTCTGGCGGCTGCATTTCATGGCAGGCTGCATGACGCACATTCTGGCCCTTTCGAGCGTATTGCCGCTGATGAGCGGCCAACCGGTTGACCGCCACGCGCTGATACGCCGTCTGGTCAACTTCATCGCGGCCGGCCTGCGCGCTCCCGTGGCTGCGGCAAATCCAGTGAGGGAGGAACCCTAAATGCGCGTATGGTCGATGTTCCTGTTGGCGGGGACACTGGGTTGGGCGCAAAGCCCGCTGCCGCTCAGCATGAAACGCGCGGTCGAGATTGCGCTCGCGCCGGATGGCTCGGCACGCGCCGCCCTGGCGCAGGAGTCGATCCAGCAGGCCAAGGACCGGGTCGCCGAAGCGAGGGCCGCACTCCTGCCCAATCTCGATACCACGATTCGCGAAAACCGCCAGACCACCAACCTGAAAGCTTACGGCTTTGCTTTTAATATCCCAATTCCCGGTTTTTCGATTCCCTCCATCGTCGGGCCGTTTAACGTGTTTGACGCCCGCGCCAGCGCGCAGCAATCCCTGCTGAACTTCAGCATCGTCCGCAAATATCAAGCTTCGAAGGCTACGCTCGAGGCAGTCAAGTTCGATAACGATGCGACGCGCAGCCAGGTGAGCGATGAAGTGGCGCGCGCCTATCTGGCCTGCCTTCGGGCGGATGCGGACCGCGACACTGCTCGCGCCAATGTGGAGTTGTCGGAGGCTTTGCTGGCGCAAGCCCGCCGTGCGCAGACCGCCGGCACCGGCACCGGCATCGAAGTCACTCGCGCCGAAGTGCAACTGGCCAACGATCGCCAGCGCCTGATTCGCGCCGAAAATGATCGCACCCGCGTGGTTTTGCAGCTTCTAAAGTCCATGGGATTGCACCTGGACTCGTCGGTCGAGTTCACCGACAAGCTGGACTATAAACCGATCGATCCGGCGTCCTCCGAGATGCTGCTCGAACAAGCGCGCAAGGCTCGCTTCGAGCTGAAGACCCAACAGCAGCGCGAGGAAGCGGCGCGCCTCAGCCACAGCGCTGTGAAAGCGGAGCGGCTGCCTACCATCGGCGCCTTGGCGGATTACGGTGCCATCGGCCCTGACGTGGTCTCGTCCCGCGCCACCTTCACGCTGGGGGCGTCGCTGCGCGTTCCGGTGTTCGATGGCGGCAACCGGGCGGCCCGCCGCGAGGAAAGCTTCTCGCAATACAGACAGGAACAAATTCGCACCAAGGACGTAGGCCAACAGATCGAATTGCAGGTGCGTACGGCGCTCGAGAGCCTGCGCTCGGCCGCCGCAGAAGTAGACGCTTCGCGCGAAGGCTTAAGCCTCGCGGAAAGTGAACTGGCGCAAGCGCGGCGCCGCTATGACGCAGGGGTGGCCACGTCGGTCGAAGTCACCGACGCGCAAACCCGTTTGCAGCGCGCCCGCGATAACCAGGTGATCGCGCTTTATGACTACAACGTCGCCCGTCTGGATTTGGCAACCGCGACGGGCGCCATCGGAGATTACCTCAACCAATGAAAAAGCCACTGCGGATCCTGCTTGTCATCGTTCTCATCGCCGCCGGTATCGGACTATATATGTGGCGAACCGGACAGTTCGCCGGTCCCAGAAACAGCATTCAAGTGTCGGGAAATCTGGAGCTGACCCTGGTAGATCTCTCTTTTAAGACCGCGGGGCGGCTGATCGAGCTTACGGTGCGCGAGGGCGATACCGTGAGGATGGGGCAAGTGATCGCGCGGCTGGATGCCGCCCAGCTCCAGCAGCAGAAACTGCGCGATGTGGCCGCCGTGGCGAGCGCGCAATCGACCTACGACCAGTTGAAGACCACCATCGAATACCAGCAGGCCACCATCGACAGCGACATCTCCGCACGCCAGGCCGAGCTGGCGCAGCAGCAGGCCCATCTCGACGAGCTCAACGCCGGCAGCCGTCCCGCAGAAATCCGGCAGGCGGAATCGAGCGTGAACGAAGCGCGCGCCCAAATGGAACTGGCTCGCGCCGACTGGGAACGCGCCCAGACTCTCTATAAGAACACCGACATTTCTACATCGCAGTTCGACCAGGCGCGCACCAAATTCAGCGCCGCCACTGCGGTCCTGGCGCAGGCCGAAGACCGCGCCAGACTGGTGAAAGAGGGGCCCCGCCAGGAGGAAATCGCAGGCGCCCGCGCACAACTCGCGCGCGCGCAAGCCGCCGTCCGCACCGCCCAGGCCAACCGCATCGACCTGCGGCGCAAGCAGGAGCAGTTGATTCAGCTCCGCGCCGACATCGATCGCGCTCGTGCCCAGGTCGGGATCACGGAAGCGCAGTTGAACGACACAACCATTAGCAGCCCCATCGATGGCGTAGTGCTGGTCAAGTCCGCGGAGCCCGGTGAGGTGATCGCCGCGGGAACCTCCATCGTTCGCATCGGCGATGTGGATCATCCCTGGCTTCGTGCCTACGTGGGCGAGACCGATCTGGGCCGGGTGAAGCTCGGCGCCAAAGTGAATCTTACGACGGATTCTTATCCGGGAAAGATTTATCACGGGGTGGTTTCGTTCATCTCTTCGCAGGCAGAGTTTACGCCCAAGCAGATCCAGACCAAAGAGGAGCGTGTGAAGCTGGTGTATCGCGTCAAAGTGGATGTGGATAACGCCCAGCATGAACTCAAGAACAATATGCCGGTGGACGCGGAGATTCCCCTGTGAGCGATGCCAGCGCCATCATCGTGGCGGAAAATCTGACCCGGGTATTCGTTGGCAATAAGTCCGCCGGCGGATCGGGCGCGGCGATCACCGCTGTGGATCACTTGAATCTGCAGATCGCGGAAGGCGAGATTTTCGCGCTGGTGGGTCCCGATGGAGCAGGCAAGACCACCACCATGCGCATGTTTTGCGGCCTGATGAACCCCAGCGAGGGCCGCGCCGTGGTGGCGGGCCACGATGTTTCAAAAGATGTCGAAAGGGTGAAAGATCAGATTGGCTACATGGCCCAGCGCTTCGGCCTATACAGCGACTTGACGGTGGCTGAGAACATGGCGTTCTACGCGGACCTGTTCGGTATCGTCGGCGTCGAGCGTCGTGAATTGAGCGCGCGCCTGCTGCGCATGACGCGCATGGAGCCATTTCAGCAGCGTCCCGCCGGCAAGCTTTCCGGCGGCATGAAACAAAAGCTGGCGCTGATGTGCACGCTGCTCCACAAGCCGCGGGTGCTGTTTCTGGATGAGCCGACCAACGGTGTCGATCCGGTTTCGCGGCGCGACTTCTGGGCCATCCTGTATCAGCTGGTGCGCGACGGGCTCACGGTTCTGGTCACCACCGCGTATCTGGATGAAGCCGAGCGCGCCAACCGGGTGGGCTTCATGCACCAGGGACGCTTGATTCAAGTGGATACGCCGGCTGGATTGAAGCGCGGCCTGCCGGAAGCGTGTTATCGATTGACATCCAGTAATCATCGCGCCACCCGCGACGCACTGCAGCGCCAGCCGGGCGTCCTGACCGTGCAACCGATGGGCGTCGATCTGCACCTGTTCCTCAATCCGGCCGTAACGTCGCCCGAAAAGTTGCTCCCGATTACGCCGTTCGAATACCAGAAAATTCAGCCTTCGCTGGAAGATGTTTTTATCGCGCTGGTGAGCAGGCAGGAACTGGCGCATGCTGCCTAATAGCTCAGGGCCAGCAGTCCGCGTCGAGAAACTGACCAAGCGCTTCGGCGATTTCACCGCCGTTGCCGACCTGAACCTGGACGTCCAACCGGGCGAGATCTTCGGCTTCCTGGGACCTAACGGCGCCGGCAAATCCACTACCATCCGGGTGCTGTGCGGGTTGATGGCCCCCACGTCGGGACGCGCCGTGGTGGGAGGGTTCGACGTCAGTCTGCACCCGGAAGAGGTCAAGCGGCGCATCGGCTATATGTCGCAAAAGTTTTCGCTCTACGACGACCTCACGGTCAAGGAGAACATCGAGTTCTTCGCCGGAGTTTATGGGGTAGCCCCCGAAAAATTTCCCGCGCGCCTGGATTTTGTGCTGAAAATGGCGGAGCTCGAAGACAAGCAGGATACCTTGACGCGCCTGCTCTCGGGCGGCTGGAAGCAGCGGCTGGCACTGGGGTGCGCGATCCTGCACGAGCCGCCGATCTTGTTTCTGGACGAGCCTACCAGCGGCGTGGACCCCATCGCGCGCCGCAATTTCTGGGAGCTGATCTATCAGCTCTCGGCCTCCGGCCATACCATTTTCGTCACCACCCACTATATGGACGAAGCCGAATACTGCCATCGCGTCGCGCTGCTGTACGGCGGAAGGATGATCGCGCTGGGCTCGCCCGCCGAGTTGAAACGGTCGCTAGGCGCCGGTCATCTGTTGAACCTGGAATCTTCCGATCTGCTCGAAAGCCTCACCCAGTTATACGGCGGTGACAACATCCAGGACGTGGCCGTATTCGGCGGCGGTTTGCACATAAGAGTAACCGACGCCGATCGCGCGATCGCCTGGATTCGCGAAACGCTCGACCGCGCCGGGATCGCGATCTCGGTCTTGGAACCCATCACTCCCTCGATGGAAGACGTTTTCGTCAGCCTGATCGAGCAGGAAGAAAAGGCGGCCGCATGAGTTACCGCCGTCTCCGCGCCATCGCCCGCAAGGAAGTGCTGCACGTCATTCGAGATCCGCGCAGCCTGGCTTCGGCCATCGCCATTCCGCTCACCATGCTGCTGATTTTCGGCTATGCACTCAGTCTGGACGTGGATCGAATTCCCACTATCGTTTACAACATGGACCTTAGACCCGAGAGCGCTGACCTGGTGCGGGATTTCCAGGGATCGCGGTATTTCCAGGTCATTGAAGCGGTGAGCGGCTACCGTCCCATTGAACAGGCCATGGATTCGCGCCGCGCCTTGCTGGGCGTCGTGATCCCGGCGGATTTTTCCAGCAATGTGCTCGCCGGCGACGCCGAAGCGCAGGTGCAACTGCTGCTCGACGGCAGCGACTCCAACACCGCGGCCATTGCGCAAGGCTACGCCGAGGGTATCGTTCAAACCTATGCGGCGCGCCTCCGCGGCCAGGCGCAAAGTAGGCACGCCGGCGAGATCCCGCCGGTGGGCATTAGCGCGGAGAACCGGGTCTGGTACAACCCCGACATGGTTTCCCGGAACTTCATCGTGCCCGGGCTGATCGCCGTGATCATGATGATCATCACCGGCAATCTCAGTTCGCTCACCATCGCGCGCGAGTGGGAGAACGGAACCATGGAGCAGTTGCTGTCGACACCGGTCCGCCCTTCCGAACTGGTGCTGGGCAAGCTGGCGGCTTACTTTCTGGTGGGACTGGTCGACATGGTGATCTGTATGCTAGTCGGCGTGTATTTGTTCGATGTGCCGTTCAAGGGCAGCCTGCTGTTCCTGACGATTTCCAGTTTTGTTTTCCTGTTCGGTTCATTGTGCACCGGAGTCTGGGTCTCGGCTACGTTTCGCACCCAACTGATGGCCTACCAGATGGGAACCCTGATCTCCTTTCTGCCGGGCTTTTTGCTCTCAGGATTTCTTTATTCGATCAGCAGCATGCCGCGCGTGATCCAGGCCATCGCGCTGTTCGTTCCCGCGCGTTATTTCATCAATATTTCGAAGGGCGTGTTCCTCAAAGGAATTGGCCCGCAGATCCTGTGGCCCGACTTCCTGCTCTTGTGCGGCTACGGAGCGCTGATCTTTTTTTTCACGGTCCGCAAGTTGCGGCAGAAAGTGGCTTGAACCATGCGCCAGCGGCTCCGCTCTATTATTCGCAAGGAATTTATTCAGGCGCTCCGGGACCCGCGTATGCGCGGCTTGCTGCTAATCCCGCCGCTGATCCAGTTGCTGGTATTCGGATACGCCGTAAACCTGGACGTCGATACCGCCACTATCGCCTGGATGGATCAGGACAACACGCCGCAAAGCCACGATCTGCGGGACGAATTTGCTGGCTCCGGCCACTTCATGATCAAAGCCACTCCCAGTGACGAGCGCCAGATGCAGGCTCTGCTGGACCGCGGACAGGTGGATGGAGTGATTCGTGTGCTGCCAGGTTTCGCGCGCGATATCGCCCGCGGCCAGGCGAGCAGCGTGCAGGTGTTACTGGACGGAACGAATTCCAACACCGCGTCCTTGGTTTCCGGCTACGCTTCCCAGGTCATCGCCCGCTATTCGCAGGAAGCGGCGGGCGAGGCGCAGCGCTCCCGCCTGGTCGGCGGGACCATGAATTCCGGCGGCGCTATCGACCTGCCCATGCCGCAGATCGTCTCTCGCGCGCGCGTCTGGTACAACCCCGATCTCAAAAGCCGCAACTACTTCATCCCCGGCGTGGTGGTGAACATCATCACTCTGGTGACGCTGTCGCTGACTGCCATGGCCATCGTGCGCGAGAAAGAAATCGGCACCATGGAGCAATTGATGGTGACGCCCATCCGCCCTCTGGAATTGATCCTCGGCAAGACGCTGCCGTTCGTTCTAGTGGGCTACTGGGATTTGATTCTGGTGACCACGGCCGCTCTGCTGATCTTTCACGTGCCCTTCAACGGGAGTTTTTTGCTGCTGCTGTTCGCCGCGTTTGTGTTCTTGCTGACCACCCTGGGCGCGGGCCTGTTCATCTCCACCATCTCGCGCACGCAACAGCAAGCCATGATGGCGACCACGCTGTTCTTCCAGCCGTTCTTCATGCTGAGCGGCTTCACCTTTCCCATCCGCAACATGCCCGAAAGCGTGCAGTGGGTGACGTTTTTGAACCCGGTGCGCTACTTTATGGAGATCGTTCGCGGGGTATTTCTGCAGGGTGCAGGCATCGATACTTTGTGGCCGCAAATCGTGGCGCTGGCGATTTTCGGCGTGATTATATTAAGCCTCAGCGTCAACCGCTTCCACAAGCAACTGGAATAAGAAGTTATCGCATCGCCCCGGCCGAAGACGATCCTGGAGGGTTGCCCTAAACGCGCTCCGGCACTCGCGGCTGGGATTCTTCCAGCTCCAAAATCTCCTGGTCCGACAGCGCGACACCTTCTTCCAGATACTCCGATTCGCCGTGAAGCTTCCACAGATCGAAGTTCGCGCCCAGAATATTTCGCGCCGCCATTACCGCCGTCAGCATGGAGTGATCCTGATTGTTATAGCGATGCATCCCGTTGCGGCCCACCAGTTGGAGATTCGGCACGGTCTTGAGATATTCCGCCACCACCTGCAATCCCTTGCGATACTCGTCATCGTAAACCGGATAAGCTTTTGGAACCCGCACTACCTTGCCGTCCAGAATATCCTCGGCTTTCACCAGACCGAGGGATGCCAGCTCCTTGCGCGCGAGATGGAACAGCTCGGCGTCGGATTGGCGCCATAGGGCGTCACCTTCAAAGCAGAAGTACTCCATTCCCAGACTGCTCATCTCGGGATCGGGGCTCATTTCCGGACTCCAGTTGCTGTAGTTCTGGATGCGTCCCACCGTCACCGCCGGTTCATGCACGTAGATCCAATTGTCGGGAAACAGATTTTTGCCGCGGACGATCAACCCGACGGTGATGAAATCGCGGTAGTCCAAAGCCCGAGCCGCATGACGCACCGCATCCGGCGGCGGCGGATCCATCATTCCGAAGAAATCCCGTATAGCCAGACTGCTGATGAAATGCTGGCCCACGTAGCGCCGGTTCCCGGCTTCTACTGCCGTGATGCGCCCTTCTTCCCATCGGACGCGCTCCACCGGAGCGTTCACAATCACCTGCGATCCGCGCTGCTCCAGCACTTCCTGCATTTTGGTCCACATCATTCCGGGGCCGCGCCGCGGATAATGGAACTCTCGAATCAGGGTCTTGATCGCTTCTTTCGGTTTGCCGCCCAATTTAAGCGCGTCCCGGACCAGCGACGAAAAGGAAAGTCCGCGAATGCGCTGCGCTGCCCAATCGGCGCTGATGGTGGTGCACGGAATTCCCCACACCTTCTCGGTGTAGCTTTCGAAAAACATCTTGAACAGGCGGGTGCCGAAGCGGTTGGAAACCCATGCCGCCAGATTGTTTTCCGGCTTCTGCGGAAACAAGCGGGATTGCAGGAAACTGATCCCGCATCGGGCTACTTCAATCGGTCCCAGGCCGCGCAGGACATCCATCGGATCCAGCGGATAGCGGAAAAACTTGCCGCGGTAGTAGATCCGCGACAGCCGCGGGCGTTCCAAGAAGTCCGCCCCCAGCACTTCCTGCCAGATGCGCGCGATCAGGCCAACCTTGGTGTAAAACCGGTGGCCTCCCAAGTCGAACAGATAGCCCTTGTAGTCGACGGTCTTCGCCAGGCCGCCCACCACGGAATCGCGTTCCACCACGACGCAACGAAGGCCCTTGCTTGATAGTTCGTAGGCCGCCGTGAGTCCTGCGGGGCCCGCGCCCAGAATGATCACATCGGCCTCGACTGTCGTACGCGGGACCCCCTCGGTGCTATTCGTTGGGATTGCCGTCATGGCTTGTCCTTAATACTTAGAGAGACGCTGCCGCCGGCGGGTTCCTCCGAAGTATGCTTCAATCTAGCACGCATCAACTCATCGCGAAGCAGTCGGCAACCTAACGCGCGAGACGGGTTCTTGGGGCCATGGAAATCGGCTCCGCGCGTCTGGCACGCCGTTCTGCGCCGCGTTTTGAAATCGACTGCCATCCGCTACTTCGCGGGAGGCTCCGGGGTTTGCGCTGGCGGCGTTCGCAGCGGGGCTGCCGGGCTTCCATGCTCGACAAAATTCTTCAGGCGGGCGAATTGTTGGGTGATGACGGAATCGACAGGAGCGGCCCACGAGTTCATTCCGGCCGGTAGGTAGCCGGCCACGGCGTATGTGACATCCATCCTGGTACCTGCGTCGCCAGGCGACAGCTGAATCGTCATGCTGCCAGTGGCAGCCAAAGATTGCAGGGGACCCAGAGCGCCGGAGAGCACCAGCGCTTTCCCCGGCGCGAAGCGCAGCACTTCCATATGGCGAACGGCTCCGTGACCCGGCAGCGTTTCACAGAAGCAGCCCATCGG